>JAXJEC010000023.1:0-102717 GCA_036301625.1 Collinsella sp.
GCCGGCTGCGTCGATCACCAGAAGTACGCAGCGCTGCTCGATTGGTATAAGTCGCCCATCACGGTCGACGAGGCCAATGAGTTCGAGGGCGTGCTCGAGGCCTCGCTCGAGCTCCGTAGCGCCGTGACCAAGGCCCTTGAGGATGCCCGCTCCGCCGGCACCTTCACCAAGAGCCAGCAGGTCCGCGTCAAGGCGGTCGTTCCCGCCGAGATGTATGCGCTGCTGACCGGCGACAAGGCCGTCGACCTCGCCGAGTTCTACATCGTCTCCGATGTTGAGCTGACCCAGGGCGAGGAGCTCTCCGTTGCCATCGAGGCTGCCGAGGGCGAGTGCTGCGACCGTTGCTGGAACTATCGCACCACCGTCGGCGAGTACAACGGCCACGCTCACATCTGCAAGAGGTGTGCTGACTCGCTGTAGGTTACGCCTTTAGTTTTACGCGGTTTTACCAAACCGCGTAACGTCTCGACGCTGCAAACCCGCCAAAGCGGTAATCTGCCTTTCAGCTTCGGCGGCATGACCAGAAGGTCTATGCCGCCTTGCTTCAAGGCACCTTGCTCGCTCTGGCGGGTTTTCGCTGTCGGTAACGAATCATCGGCTATTTCGTTGCTGGTCAATATAAGATATTGATTTGCGTTAAACGGAATTCGATGTTCTTGAGGGTAGGGGATTTCTTTGGGTCGTTCTGCGGATATGACGCCGCCTTTGCGTTGGCGGTTGGGTGTTGCTGGTGGCGTGGCGTTGGCCGTGCTGCTTGTTGACCAGCTGACCAAGCTTGCGGTTCGGGCCGTGGGCGATGCGCTGCATGTGACTGTCATCCCCGGTGTGATCGACTTTATGTTTGTCCGCAATATCGGCGCTGCCTTTAGTATGGGTGAGGGGCATGGCATCGCGTTTGCCGTGCTGGCGTTGGCGGTCATTATCGCTATTGCCGTGTACCTCGTTCGTGCGCCCCGGCTCGCCCATCTTGAGGTTGTGGGCATGGCGATGGTTGCGGGCGGTGCTATCGGCAACGCTATCGATCGTTTGGCCTTTGGCTTCGTGACCGATTTTATTGCCACCACCTTCATCGACTTCCCCGTCTTCAATGTGGCCGATATTGGCATTACCTTGGGCGTCGTGCTCGCCCTCTTCGGCTACATGTTCTTGAGCCCTGCGGCCCGCGAGGTCGATGCGACCGCCGAGCTCAACGCCCGTGACGAGGCCCGTGCCAAGCGCAAGGCCCAGCAGCGTGGGGAGCGTGCCCGCAAGATTCGCGAAAGGAATGAGCGCTAATGGCCGACATCCATATTCTTGTTGCCGACGATGCCGCTGGTCAGCGCCTTGATGCCTATCTGGGCGCCAACGACGGCTGCCCCACGCGCTCTGCCTGCGCGCATCTGATCGAGGGAGGCGCCGTTGCCGTCAATGGCGAGACCTGCCTGTCCAAAAAGTATGCCGTGCGCGCCGGCGATCGTATTTCGGTCGATTTGCCCGAGCTGCACGATCCCACCGATGTGATTCCCGAGGCCATCCCGCTCGACATTCGCTATGAGGACGACTACCTTATCGTGCTCTCCAAGCAGCGCGGCCTGGTGTGCCATCCTGCACATGGTCATGAGAGCGGTACGCTCGCGAATGCCCTGGTCTATCACTGCGGTATCGACCATCTTGGTACCGTACAGGGTGAGGACCGCCCCGGGATCGTGCATCGTTTGGATCGCGATACCTCGGGTCTCATGCTTGCGGCAAAGGACGACGACACGCAGCGCGCGCTTCAAAATCTCATCCGCACGCGCACGCTCGACCGTCGCTATATCACGCTCGTTCACGGGCACATCGCCATGGACGAGGGCACTATCAACACCGGTATTGCCCGTTCCACGCGCGACCGCGTCAAGATGGCGGTTTCCGATGACCCCTTTGCCCGTCAGGCCATTACGACCTTTAAGGTCCTCGAGCGCTTTGATTCCACGCGCTTTGACGATGGTTATACGCTCGTTGAGTGCCATCTGTTTACCGGTCGCACGCACCAGATTCGCGTGCATATGCGCCATATCAACCACGCCTGCGTGGGAGATCCGCTCTACGGCAAGTGCGATGCACGCGCCGACCAGGGCCTGACCAGGCAATTTCTTCATTCTTGGCGCGTCGCATTCGACCATCCCGTGACAGGGGAGCGCATTGAGTGCCGTGATGAGCTGCCGTGGGATCTTGCCGCGGTTCTGGACGACCTGGCCCCGCGTTCGCTTGGTCGCACTGCCGCCGGCGACGACATCGTCCCGCAGCTCGGCCTGCTCGAAGCCTAGCCGGTATTAGGTGGTTTCTTGAACTCGGTAAGCCTGCGGTAAGATATATGATTGTTTACGTAACGCGTTCCTGGGAGCCTGCATGCTCGCCTTTTTACAAACCAACACGCCCATCGTGATCTTCAACCAGATTGTCGTCACGCTGCTCACGGTCTGCTTTCTGTACCAGGTTGTCTTCTTTGTCATTGGCGCTCTTCGTGGCGAGGTCGCGCCTCCCAAGGCCAAAAAACTCCATCGCTATGCCTTCTTTATCGCGGCGCATAATGAGGAGGCCGTGATTGCCAACCTCGTTCGCTCCATCAAGGACCAGGATTATCCGTCCGAGCTTATCGAGGTCTTCGTGGTTGCCGACGCCTGCACCGACAACACCGCACAGCTCGCGCGCGAGGCAGGTGCCATTGTTTACGAGCGCAATGATCTTGCCCGTAAGGGTAAGAGCTGGGTCATGGACTTTGGCTTCGACCGCATCCTTAACGAGTACCCCGACACGTTTGAAGGCTACTTTATCTTCGATGCCGATAACGTTATCTCCCGCGATTACGTGTCCAAAATGAACGATGCCTTTGACCAGGGCTTCCATGTGGTCACGAGCTATCGCAATTCCAAGAACTTCGGCAGCTCGTGGATCTCGGCGGCTAATGCCACGTGGTATCTGCGCGAGGCACGCTTTCTCAACAACGCGCGCAACATCTGTAAGACGTCTTGCGCCGTCTCGGGTTCGGGCTACCTCATCTCCGCTAGTGTCATCGAGGGCATGCACGGTTGGCAGTTCCATACGCTGACCGAGGATATTCAGTTCACCACGTTCTGCGCCATTCACGGCATTCGCATCGGTTATGCGCCGGCGGAGTTCTTTGACGAACAGCCCGTGACGTTTAAGGCGTCCTGGAAACAGCGCATGCGGTGGACCAAGGGCTTTTACCAGGTGTTCTTTACCTACGGTAAGCATCTGGTCAAGTCAACCTTCCGCTACCATCGCTTTGCCGCCTACGACATGTTTATGACCATCGCCCCGGGTATGCTGCTGTCCCTGATCTCCATGCTCGCCAATGCGACGTTCCTGATCGTGGGCGGTCTTTCGCACGGCTTCTTGGCTACCGAAGTCGAGATGCAGGCGTGCGCCGCTTCGCTCATTATGACCTTTGCCATGATGTATCAGACGTTCTTCATCTTGGCGCTGCTCACGACTATCTTTGAGTACAAGCATATTCACTGCGCGCAAAAGTGGCGTCTGGTGACTAACCTGTTTACCTTCCCGATCTTTATGTTCAGCTATATCCCCATCACGGTGGCAGCGCTGTTCCTGAAAGTCGACTGGGTCCCGACGCAGCACGCCGTCAGCGTTACTCTCGACGAGGTCATGCAAGGCGCTAAATAACCACCACTAAAACCACCGCAAAGGGGACAGGTACCTTTGTGGTGGTTTTTGCTTTTGCGATGCAGCTCGAGGAGGCGTCCGATGGTCTATATCCCGTTTTGGATTTGCATCTTTGCCGGCGTGGCAATTGATGCCCGAGAGCGACGGTTTCCCAATGGGCTTGCCGGCGCGTGTGCGGTGGCGGCGTTAGCGGGTGTTTGGTTCGATCTCGGTTTGAACACAGCGCTTGACCACGCAGGTCTTGCCGTCATCGTGTATCTTGCTCTCGTGCTGACTGAGTCCTTCTGGCGTCGTCTTCGCCAAACCCCGGGCATCGGCATGGGAGATGCTAAGGCACTTTTCGCGCTTTGCACGCTCGACCCTATGGGTGGCATCGTGGCATTTGCCGCTGCGCTCCTGGTTCTTGCCCTCTCCTGCCTCATCACGAAATCGCGCTCTCTGCCATTGCTCCCGTTTTTGGTGCCGATTTTTGCCATAATCGAGGTCGTGGGCTGCACTTTGTAACCGATTGCGCATCCTTCTTAAGGAGCATGCCATGGCAATTAATCAAGAAACGGCCGTCATTAAGGCGCGCATGGACCGTATTCCCTCGGCGTTGTCGCCCGAACTTGTCGAGCGCATTTCCGCCGATCGTGCTTCGGGGCATGTCAACCCGTATCGTTGCAACGACGATCAGGTCATTCGTCGTATTGATCGCGCCGCCGACAAAGGCACGCTTATGCGTCCGGCGTTTATGCGCGATACCGAAAAGATACTTCATCTTCCGGCGTACACCCGTTATGCAGGCAAAACGCAGGTCTTTAGCTTCCGTAGCAATGATGATCTTTCACGCCGCGGTTTGCACGTACAGCTTGTCTCCCGCATTGCGCGCGATATCGGTCGCGCCCTGGGGCTCAATTGCGATCTGATCGAGGCGATTGGCCTGGGTCACGACTTGGGACACACGCCTTTCGGCCATGCCGGCGAGCGCTTCCTCAACGATATCTTTCATGAGCGTACGGGGCGTTATTTTTTCCATAACGTGCAGTCGGTCCGCGTGCTCGACGCGTTGTATGGCCGCAACGTGTCGCTCCAGACGCTCGACGGCGTGCTATGCCATAACGGCGAGTACGAGCAGCGTGTGTTTGAGCTCTCGGACATGGGCTCCTTTGACCAGTTTGACCAGACGGTTGAGGATTGCATTGCCACGGGCTATAGCGCAATTGAGCATCTGCGTCCCATGACGCTCGAAGGCTGCGTGGTCCGCATCTCTGATATCCTTGCCTACGTTGGGCGCGATCGCCAAGACGCCATTGCGGCGGGCCTGCTTTCGCCCGACGCTTTTGATGATGGCCGGGGCGGTGCCTACAACAGTTGGATCCTCACGCATGCCTCCATCGATATCGTTGAGCACAGTTATGGTAAGCCGCGCATCGAGATGAGCGAGGACCTGTTTGAGGAAATTCGCCGAGCCAAGCACGAGAACTACGAGAAGATCTATAGCAAGGGCGGTATCGAAGGCGATTCCGAGGCGGAGCTGCGCGAGGCATTCGAAAAACTCTACGACCGTTGCCTGCAGGATATAAACGAAGGCGACGAGTCTTCGTATATCTTTAAGCACCATATTTCGCGCATTGAGCAGCAGCTTTCCTACTACGATCGCACCTACGCTTGGCAGGACGACAAGGATCAAGCCGTGGTGGATTATATCGCGAGTATGACGGACGGTTATTTCTGCGAGCTGACGAGCAAGCTGTTCCCGGGTCTAAAGTTTCCGCATCGTACCTATATTAACGAACGGTAGTTCGTATCATTTCGGTATACTGTTGGTCAACAACGATTTTGATTGATGTACAGGATGGCTATGGACGACCTTTTTTCTGCTTCGACGCGCGAGCGTTCCTTTCAGAATGCGCCGCTTGCGGTGCGCATACGCCCCAATTCGCTCGACGAGTATGTGGGCCAGCAAAAGGCCGTCGGTAAGGGCTCATGGTTGCGTGCTGCGATCGAGCACGATGTGCTTTCGAGCGTGATACTGTACGGGCCGGCCGGTACGGGCAAGACGACGCTGGCCCACATTATTGCCAACCATACAAAGAGTGAGTTTGTCGAGGTCAGCGCCGTCACGGGTACCGTGAAGGACCTGCGTCGCGTGATTGATGAGGCCAAGACGCGCCTGAATACGTACGACCGTCGCACCATTCTATTCATCGATGAGATTCACCGCTTCTCCAAGTCGCAGCAGGATGCCCTGCTGCATGCAGTTGAGAACCGTACCGTCATTATGATTGGCGCTACGACGGAGAATCCGTACTTCGAGGTAAACTCGGCGCTGCTCTCACGTGGTCGAGTCGTGGAGCTTGAGCATTTAAAGGACGAGGATATCGCCATGCTTATCGGGCGTGCGCTCGAGGCACCGCAGGGCTTGAACGGTAAGTTCTCGGCCGATGAGGATACGGTCAAGACCATCTGCACGCTGGCAGCGGGTGACGCTCGCTCGGCGCTCACGACGCTCGAGCTTGCGAGCGAGATTGCCGTCACGCGTCCCGATACCGAGGGAACGCCAGCGCCCGCGGCGGGGGAGCGCTATCCCATCACCGTGGATGACGTGAAGATCGCCAACCCGCGTCGCGGCTTTACGTATGACAAAAACGGCGACATGCACTACGACATCATCAGTGCGTTCATTAAGTCTATGCGCGGTAGTGACCCCGATGCCACGATCTATTGGCTCGCGCGCATGATCGATGCTGGGGAGGATCCTAAGTTTATCGCTCGCCGTATTATGATTCACGCTTCTGAGGATGTTGGCAACGCCGACCCGCAGGCGCTTTTGGTGGCGCATGCCGCGTTTAAGTCTGCCGAGGTCATTGGCTATCCCGAGTGCCGCATTAACCTTGCTCAGGCTGCACTCTACGTGTGCTTGGCGCCTAAGTCAAACGCATGTGAGGCCTCGATTGACGCGGCGTTGGCCGATATTCATAGCAGCGGTTTACGTGAGGTGCCGAGTTATTTGCGCGATCGTCATCGCCCAGGTAGCGACGAATACGGTGTATACAAGTATCCGCATGATTATCCCGAAGGCTGGGTCGATCAGCGCTATTTGCCCGAGGGGCTGGAGCGTGGCGCGTTCTGGCAGCCTGCCGGCCGCGGCTGGGAAGAGTGGCGCGTAGAGCAAAGCGAACGCGACCGTAGCGGTAACGCGCCCAAGTAGGTCCTTGGCACCTCGCACATTCCCTTTGGGTATCTTCCCCCTTCTTTGGGGTACCATGAAAGGCGTCTGTATTTCGATTCCTTCGGGAGGCTTGTATGAGTCCCATTCAAATCGCCCTGCTGGTGCTTGCCATTGCCGGCGTGTGGGCTATTGTTGAGCTCGCGCTTACCCTGCGCAAGACCCGCAACGTTGTCGACTCGCTCGATAAGACCGTGAACGACCTCAATAACACCATCGCCGAGGCGCAGCCGGTGGTGGCAAAACTCGACGGCGCTGTCGACGAGCTTACGCCGGCGCTTGCCCAGATGGAGCCGCTGCTTAAGTCGAGCAAGACGGCAGTTGATGCCCTTACCTCCAATCTCGTAGAGGTCGAAGCCGTGGTTCGCGACATTTCTGAGGTCACCGGTAGCATGGCCGAGGCCAGCAATGCTGTGTCGAGCGTGACTGATTCTGCGGCAGGTGCCGTGCAGAAACTCTTTAACAAGGTGAAGGCTCCTGCAGCTGACACCGAGCGCAAGCTCGCCGCTGCTGCTGCGGAGGCAGAGCGGCCTACCGAGCGCGTTCTAATTGGCGAGGACGAGGCCGCCGCGGGCGACGATGATGGCCAGAAGACTGTAGCCAAGCCGGCTCAGTATTACACTTACACGCCCGCCGAGACCTCTGAGGAGTCCTGCGATGAGTAGCGAAGCAACCTGCCCCATCACGCTGACCGTTGCCGGTGACCCGCGTCTCGCTCGCCTTGTGCGCATGACGGCTGCCAACGTTGGTGCCCTGTGCTCTATGTCTGTCGATCGCATCGAGGACATCCGCATGGCTGCTGAGGAGGCTTTCATCTTTGGTTGCACCGCGGTCGACTGCGATGACATCACCATCAAATTCGATGTCGATGAGACCCACGTTGGCATGACCTTTACCTTTGGCGATCAGGCCACCGTCAACGAGGATGACCAGGCTGCTGTGTATGCCGAGCTCATCCTTGCAAGCGTGTGCGACTCCTACGAAAAGACTGCGGCGCCCCTGACGCTTTCCCTCGACCTCAAGGCGGATATCTAATATGACCGAACGTTCCCGGAGCGGTAAGACCGCTTGGGACAAGGAGAAAACCCGCGAACTGTTTCGTCGCTATAAAGAGACCGGTGACCCGGACGCACGCGAGCAGCTCGTCATGTCCCACATGAACCTGGTAAGGTTTCTTGCCAACAAATTTAAGAACCGCGGCGAGCCGCTCGATGACCTTATGCAGGTTGGCTATTTGGGCCTGCTCAAGGCTATCGACCGCTTTGACCCCGAGCGCGGACTCGAGTTCACGACGTTTGCGACACCCACTATTCTGGGCGAGATCAAACGTCATTTCCGCGACAAGGGCTGGAGCGTGCGCGTACCGCGTCGTCTGCAGGAGCTCTCGGCTAAGGTCAACCAGGCTACTGACAAACTTACCAACGAGCTCCAGCGTTCGCCCAAGGTTGAGGAGATCGCTGAGTATCTAGATGTGACTGTCGATGAGGTCCTCGAGGCTATGGAATCGTCTTCGGCCTATACCTCGGTGCCCATCGAGGCTCCTGGTGCGTCCGATTCCGACGATGCGCCCTCGATTCTCGACCGTTACGCCGACGACGACAACGAGCTCGACTTTACCGATGACCGCCTAGTGATCGAGGAAGCCATCCGTGATTTTTCGCCGCGCGAGCGCGAGGTTATCGAGCTGCGCTTCGTGAAGGGCATGACCCAGATCGAAATCGCCAAGAAGCTGGGTATCTCGCAGGTGCAGGTCTCGCGCCTGCTGCGCCGTACCCTTAAGAAGATTCAGGACAAGATCGATCCCGACGGAGTGATGGTTCGTTCATGAGTGAGCACCCCCAACAAATCGACCGCACGCTGCGCGATACCCGTATTTTGACGTTGCGCATTTGGGCCATCGTTGGCTGCATTGTCATCGCCGCCGTCATCTTTAACCTTATGGGCATCCTGGCGCCGGTTATCGAGTTTCTCGCTGTTGGTTCCATCATTGCCTTTGTGATGTCCCCGATCACCAATTGGCTCGAGCATCATGGCGTCGGCCGTGGCATCGGTTCGCTTATCGTGCTTATTGTTGTTGTTGCCGTGCTCGTCGGTGTCGTTTGCATCTTGTCGCCGATTCTCTTTGGTCAGATCATGGAAGTCCTGAGCCGCCTGCCCGAGCAGCTTCGTGTTGCGGGTGGCGATCTCAATGAGATGATCTCGCATGCCAAGACGCTCAACAACACGCCGGTTAAGGAGTACTTGGACGACAATCTGTCATCACTCGTTACCGTCGCATCGAAGTATGTGTCTCAGATTGCCGCCGAGCTCGGTCGCGGTGTATTCCCGCTCATTACCAATACGGCATCGCAACTGTTCGTTATCTTCCTGGGCCTGGTGCTTGCCTACTGGATGGCCTGCGACTACCCTCGCATGCACCACGAGATTTGCACCATCATCGGTCAGGAGAAGGAGACCTCGTACCGCTTTATGGTCGCCATCCTTTCTCGCTCTGTCGGCGGCTACATGCGCGGTATGGTCGTGACGTCCATCTGCGGTGGTTTCCTCGCCTTTATCGGTTTTATGATCATCGGCCATCCGTATGCGGCGCTCATGGCTATCTTTACCGGCATCATGCATTTGGTTCCGGTCGTCGGTCCCTGGGTGAGCGCAGCAATCGCCACAGTGCTCGGTTTCATGTTCAGTCCCATGTTGGCGTTATGGACGCTCATCGTGACGATGGTCGCACAAAATGTCACCGACAATGTGATTTCGCCTAAGGTCATGCAGAGCTCAGTGCAGGTGCATCCCATCATGAGCCTTACGGCGCTCGTTATTGGCTCGGCACTCATGGGCCCCATCGGCATGATTATTGCCATCCCGCTTTGTGCGGCTCTCAAGGGTATCTTCGTGTACTACTTCGAGAATGAGACCGGTCGCCAGCTTGTGGCATACGACGGCGCCGTGTTTAAGGGCACGCCGTAGCGCGATGCCGAGGGCAACCCGGTCGCCGCCTACGACGCGCTCGGCGACGATACCTTCATCTACGAGTCCGAGCTCATCGGCAACGAGACTGTGCCCGAGGCCAAGGCCATGCCCAAGCCCGAGCTCGATAATCCCTGGATTAAACTCTCGAGCCTGCAGCCCGATGCCACGGGCTTCTTCAAGAACCCCTTCGCCAAGGACGATGACTCCAACTCGGACGACGACACCAAAACCGGCATCGACGGCTCCATGGACGACGACGACAACTAGCGGGGTAATTCGGGTTAACATTCATACGCGCTAACATGCAATTTCGCTGAAGGGCCGGCATTGTGCCGGCCCTCTTTTTTGCACGGGGGCGGTTGGATGGTAATATCGTTACGTTTGAACTGTTTCGATGTGAAACCGAGGAGATTCCCTCTATGAGTGCTGACTACCCGTCAATGACTACGGCCGAGATTCGCTCCAAGTTCCTCAACTTCTTTGAGGAGCGCGGTCTTAAGCTCTATCCTTCTTCGTCCCTCGTCCCTGACGATCCTTCGCTGCTGCTTGCCAACGCCGGCATGAACCAGTTTAAGGAGTACTACCAGGGCAAGAAGACCATGAAGGAGATCGGCGCTATCTCCTGCCAGAAGTGCGTCCGCACCAACGACATCGATTGCATCGGCGAGGACGGCCGTCACCTGTCCTTCTTTGAGATGCTCGGCGACTTCTCCTTTGGCGGCGTCTCCAAGCAGCAGGCTTGCGCCTGGGCCTTTGAGCTCATCACCAAGGAGTTCAAGCTGCCGCTCGACCGCCTGTACTTCACCGTCTTTACCGAGGACGACGAGACCCACGACGTGTGGCGTTCTTTGGGTGTTGCTGAGGACCACATCTCCCGCCTGGGCGAGGACGACAACTTCTGGGCCGCTGGCCCCACTGGCCCCTGCGGCCCGTGCTCCGAGATTTACTTTGACATGGGCGAGGAGGTCGGCTGCGGCAGCCCCGACTGCAAGCCTGGCTGCGACTGCGACCGCTTCCTGGAGTTCTGGAACCTCGTCTTTACCCAGTACGACCGCCAGGAGGACGGCTCCATGCCGGAGCTGCCGCACCGTAACCTCGATACGGGCATGGGCCTTGAGCGCATGGCCGCCATCATGCAGCACAAGACCGCTAACTACGACGGCGATCTGATGCAGCACCTCATCAAGCTCGGTGAGGAGATCAGCGGCAAGACCTATGACGCCGACGATTACTCCGGCGCCAGCCGCTCCCTGCGCATCATCGCCGACCACTCCCGTGCCGTCGACTTTATGATCTCGGACGGCATCCTGCCCGGTAACGAGGGCCGCGAGTACGTCCTGCGCCGCCTGCTCCGCCGCGCCGTGTTCCACGGCCGCCTGCTGGGCATCGAGGGCGCCTTCCTGACCAAGTTCATCGACGAGGTTAACGCTCAGATGGGCGAGGCCTATCCCGAGCTGCTCAAGAACGTCGCGCTCGTTAAGGGTATTGTCGCCTCCGAGGAGGAGCGCTTCTCCACGACGCTCGACAACGGCCGCGTCTACCTGGATGAGGCCCTGGCAGCGCTTGCCGAGGGTGCTGTGCTTCCGGGCGATGTTGCCTTTAAGCTGCACGACACCTTTGGTTTCCCCATCGACCTGACCGTCGAGATCGCGGGCACCGCTGGCCACGATGTCGACATGGACGGCTTTACCGCCTGCATGGAGGACCAGAAGGCCCGCGCTCGTGCCAACGTCAAGGGCGATGCCTGGGGCAGCTTCAACGACGTGTGGGTCGAGCTTTCCGACAAGGTCGCCGCGACCGAATTCGACGGCTATGACAACGATGCGATCGAGGGTGCCAAGGTTGTCGCCATCGTTCGCAACGGCGAGTCCGTCGAGTCCGCTGCCGCCGGCGAGAACGTCGAGGTCGTGCTCGACCGCACCCCGTTCTACGCCGAGATGGGCGGCCAGCAGGGTGACGCCGGCGAGCTTTCCGCCGAGGGCGTTTCGCTGACCGTTTCCGATACCAAGAACCACAACGGCCTGTATGCTCACGTCGCCCACGTTGCCGAGGGCACGCTGACCGTCGGTGCTACCGTGACCGCCGCGCTCGACGCCGAGCGCCGTGGTTTCCTGCGCCGCAACCACACCGCCACCCACCTGCTCGACGCCGCCCTTAAGCAGGTCCTGGGCGAGCATGTCTCCCAGGCCGGTTCGCTGGTGACGCCCGAGCACCTGCGCTTTGACTTCACGCACTTCGAGGCCCTGTCCTCCGAGCAGCTCAAGGCTGTCGAGGACCTGGTCAACCAGCAGATCTTCGCTTCCAAGCCGGTTGTGACCCGTGTCATGGGCATCGACGAGGCTAAGGCTGCCGGCGCTGTCGCTCTGTTTGGAGAGAAGTACGGCGATGTTGTCCGCGTCGTCTCCGTGGGCGCCGAGGACCAGCCGTTCTCCCGCGAGCTCTGTGGTGGCACTCATGCCGCCAATACCGCAGAGATTGGTCTGTTCAAGATCATTTCCGAGTCCTCCACGGGCTCCAATGTCCGCCGTATCGAGGCCGTGACCTCTAAGGGTGCCCTCGACTACATGGCCGACCGCCTGGCGCTCGTTGACGCCGCCGCCGCTGCGCTCAAGTGCCGCGTCGACGAGGTTCCCGCCCGCGTGGAGAACCTGCAGGCCGAGCTGCGCGAGACGTCCAACAAGCTCAAAAAGGCTCTGACCGGTGGCTCCTCCGACGCCATCTCCAGCGCCATCGAGGGCGCCGTCGAGCTCGACGGCTATAAGCTCGTTGTCGCTGAGCTCCAGGGCCTTGAGGCTGCCGACCTGCGCAACGTATGGGATACCGTGCATCAGAAGGTCGCCGGCCCTGTCGCTTGTGTCGTCGCCAGCGTGACTGAGAAGGGCACTCCGGCCCTGCTCGCTGCCGGCTCCGATGACGCCGTCAAGGCCGGTTTCCACGCCGGTAACGTGATCAAGCAGATCGCGGGTCTGGTCGACGGTCGCGGTGGCGGTCGTCCCAACATGGCCCAGGCCGGTGGTAAGAATGCTGTCGGCATCGCCGATGCCCTCGCGGCCGCTAAGACCGCGCTCGGCGCCTAAGAATCTAAGAAGTCGCTGTGGTTGCGCTCGCGCTGGACATAGGGGAGACCAGGATTGGCATCGCCGTCTCGAGCCGTGATGGCAAGATGGCGATGCCTGTCAAGGTGCTTCCGGCTGCCGAGGTCACCGGTATGGCCAAGACGTTCCGCTACCTGGTTGAGGACTATGAGCCCGACATCCTGGTAAGCGGACGCCCCCTGACCATGGCCGGTGAGCCCGGCCCCCAGGCCGAGCGCGTTGCCGCCGTGGCGCAAAAGATTGCCGACGAGCTCGATCTTCCGCTGGAGTTTGAGGACGAACGTCTGTCTTCGCAAGAGGCCAAGCGTATCCTGCGCGAGCAGGGCCTCAACGAAAAGCAGATGAGGGGCAAGATCGACATGATTGCCGCCAGCCTGTTTTTGCAGACGTGGCTCGATCGTAAAAACGAGGAGGTTTCGCATGTCTAGCGCTTCCGATCCGCGCCAGCAGAATCGTACACGGCAGCCGGCGTCGCGCCCTGCCAAGCCTGGCCAGCGTCCGGCACAGCCGACGCAGCGCGCAGCTCAGCCTGCCGCGCGCTCGGTGCAGTCCTTCTCTCATTCGGCCCAACCTGTTCAACGGACGGGTCAGCAGCCTTCTGCTCGTTCGGTTCAGCATTCGGCTTCTCACGCGGCTCAACAGCCCACTGCTCGTACGGCCCAGCCTGCAGGCGGTACCCGCTTTAAGCAGCAGGCACCTACCCAGCGAACTCAGGCCCCTCAATCGCATTCGCATCACGCTCGCGGTTCGCATGGCGTTGCTCCGGCGACCCGCTCGAGCTACAACACGCATGCTCGTCGCGGTGCTCAAAAGAAAAGCTCCCCGGTGCCTATGATTATCGGCGTTGTGGTAGCGGTGCTCGCGCTTGCTGCGATCGCTTTCTTTGTCGTGCCGGCCGTCAAGGGCTTCTTTGCCGGTGAGGATACGAAGGCCACGGCTGGTCAGCAGGTTACGGTGACCATTCCCGATGGTGCTTCAGGCGATACGATCGCCTCGATTCTCTCCGAGAACCATATCGTCGAAAATCCCAAGGATTATTATGCGGCGGTGAAAAAGCTCAACGCCGATATGTCGCTCAAGCCTGGTACTTATTCGTTCACCACACTCATGGATGCGACCAAGGTTGTTCAGCAGCTCATGGAAGGCCCCAACGCGGGCTCCAATGCGCTGACTATCCCTGAGGGCCTAACGGTCGATCAAGTCGCCGACCGTGTGGCCCAGGCTTACGACAGCATCTCTAAGGAAGACTTCCTCAACCAGGCCAAGGCCTCCAACTACGTGGACGACTATAGCTTCCTTAAGGGCGCCGCCAACGACTCGCTCGAGGGCTTCTTGTTCCCCAAGACTTATTCGTTGGGTGATTCGCCGACGGCCGATGACGTGGTTCGCGCTATGCTCGATCAGTTTAAGACCGAGTACAAGTCGCTTGACTTTGCGAGCTGCGAAGCCAAGATCAAGGAACGCTACGGTGTGGAGATGTCCGACTACGACATCGTCAACTTGGCCTCTATCGTTGAGCGCGAGGGCCTCAACGCCGACCAGCGCGCGCACGTGGCCTCGGTCTTCTACAACCGTCTTGCCGGCAAGCTCGATGGTCTGCGCTATCTCAACAGCGATGCGACCATGATGTATGTCACCGGTGGCGAGGTTACCGCCGACGACCTGCAGAGCGATAGTCCGTATAACACCTATAAGCATGAGGGTCTGCCACCCACGCCCATCTGCTCTCCGTCGCTCGAGGCACTCAAGGCCACGCTTGAGCCGACCGACTCCGATGACCTGTATTTCTACATTACGCAGGACGAGGAGTACTTCTCGCAAACCTACGAAGAGCATCAACAGTCTTGGAATTAGCATGAGGATTTTTAGCCCCAAACGTTACGTTGCCTCGGTCGATCGCATCGACCTTGATACCCTTTGGGCCGACGGCAAACGCGCCATTCTGCTCGATCGCGATAACACCCTGGTGCCGCGTGACACCGAGCAGGTTCCCGCTGCGGTTTCCGCTTGGCTCGATACCGCCCGCGCCAAAGGCTTTAAGCTGTGCATGGTGTCCAACAACTGGCATCGCGACCAGGTCATGGCATCAGCACGCGAGCTGGGACTCGAGGCCATCAGCCATGCCATGAAGCCGGCGCCGTTTGCCCTCAAGGCGGGTCTTAAGCGCCTCGGCACCACGGCCGACGAGGCGGTGCTGATCGGTGATCAGCTCTACACGGACGTGTGGAGCGGCAACTTCGCCGGCGTCGATACCATCCTGGTAAAGCCGCAGGCCACGCAGGACCTGTGGTATACGCAGATCTTCCGTATCTTTGAGCGCCGGGCCCTGCGCGACCTTCCCTGCGAGGAATAGGTCTCGTCATGTCCCAGCACACCAAACACGGCTGCGACCATATCTTCTTTATCGGCTTTTTGGGCGCGGGCAAATCAACGCTCGCGCGCAACGTCGGCACTATGTTCAAGCGGCGTTTTATCGATACCGACCGCCTAGTCGTCCGCCGTTGCGGCAAGTCGGTAACCGAGATTTTTGAGACCGAGGGTGAGGATCGTTTTCGCGAGCTCGAGACCTCGGCGCTCCGTTCGCTCCAAAGCGAGCGCAGTCTGTTGGTTTCGTGCGGTGGCGGTATCGTCGAGACGCCGGTGAATATTGAGCTGATGCACGAAATGGGTACGTGCGTGTACCTCGAGGGCGACTTTGAGGATTCGATTCGCCAGATTCGTCGGTCCGACACGCGCCCCGATTTCCGCTCGCCCGAGCATGCCGCGCGCTTGTTTGAGCATCGCCGTCCGCTGTATCGCCAGGCCGCCGATATTACCCTTGATATTCGCAACAAGTCCTTCGAGGACGTTTCCTACCTTTGTGCCGAGATGCTTTTGGAGCGTGGACTGCTATGATTCGCCGCCAACTGATCAATTTCCAAAACCGCAGCGTCGATGTCCGTGTCGGATTGGGCGCGTTCGATGAGCTGTCGCGTATGTTTGCCTCGGCTGTGGGCAAGCCTAAGCGCGCGATGGTGGTTTGGAACTCCGCCTCGTCAGAACGTTTTGATGAGGTCGTCGAGCATGCGCTGGTCGACGCCGGTTTTGCCGTGTCGCAGTTCTCCCTTGAGGTTTCGCCTGCTGGTGCCACGCTGGCCGATGCCGATGCTATCTTTGGCGCCTTGTCTGCCAACGGCATTACCTGCGACGATCTGGTTGTCGCCGTTGGCGATGCCGCAACCTGCTCGGTTGTTAGCTGGTGCGCCAACCAGTGGTGTGGCCGAACCGAGTGCGCGCTGCTGCCGACGACCTTCGACGCCATGCTCACGGTCGCGACGACCATGAAGCCGCTCATTGCCTCGTCGTCGAATGCGCTTCCCGCTATCGCGTTCCCTCCCGAACCGGGCTTGGTCGTGTGTGACCTCGACCTTGTTCGCGAGGCGGACCCCGAGGACCTCAAGCTCGGCTATGTGGTACTTGTTGGCACCATGCTTTCGAGCAGTAAGTCCCGTTGGAATCAGTTTACTGAGACCGTCCCCGAGATTCTCGCGGGCGAGGAGGTCGCGCTCGTCAATGCCGTTCAATGGTCTCAGACTGCCCGCAAGGACGTACTGATGGCCACGAACCCGAGCGCTCGCCATGCGCTCGATTTTGGCAAGACGGGGGAGCGTACCCTGCGCGCCTGCTTGGGCGATGCCGCTTCGCAGGCCCCTGCCTACCAGCTGTTGTCCGAGGGCATTCGCTTTGAGGCACGCCTTGCACATGATGCCTGCGATTTCGATATCGATTACGTCTTTGAGGTCGATGACTACTTGGAGGACTTTGGTATCGAGGAACTTGCCTTCGATCTGGAGTCTGCCGCATATATCGAGGAGTTCCGCAAGCAGCAGTTTGCACGCTCGAACCGCAGCATGTTGCCGCTGCCCGCGGCACTCGGCGCCATTCGCCTAACGAACGTTGAGGACGAGGTTCTTAAGCGCCATGCTCACGCCTACTTGGCTTCTCGTAAAGAACTTCTCTAAGATTTATTGACTTCCATCCTCTTTCGTATCATGTTGAGGGGCGGGTTTCCAATCGGTTGCGGATCGCATGCGATTCCGTCGTTCGGTTGAGACCCGTCCCGTCTATATAGAGACAACAAGAAAGGAATCTGCATGTCTGAGTTTGCTGCCGGTCCTGCCGGTCGTATCGAGCGTGTCCGTGCCCTTATGGTCGAGCGTGGCTACGACGCCATCGTGGTGCGCGACGAGGCCAACCTTCGTTGGCTTACGGGCGTTAAGGGTGTCTTCGACTACACCTTCGAGTTCCCGCACGCGGCGTTTATTACGGCTGACCAGTGCCTGTTCCATACCGACTCGCGCTACCTCAACAGCTTTGAGGAGAACACGCCCGCCGGCAGCCCTTGGGTCTACGACATGGACGAGGGTACCATTCCCGGCTGGGTCGCCGGCAAGATCGCAGCCAACAAGTGCCGTGTCTGCGCTGTCGAAGACGATATGCAGATTAACTTCTACCAGGGTATTCAGCGCGGCCTGGAGGACCGTTCCGTCGCCTGCATGCTAACGCTGATGCACGACGACATCCGCAAGATGCGCGCCATCAAGGATGCCGAGGAGATCGAGCTCATGCGCCATGCGCAGTCGATCACCGATGCCGCCTTCCAGCATATGCTCGGCTTTATTAAGCCTGGTATGACCGAGAAGCAGGTTCGCAACGAGCTCGAGAACTTTATGTTCGCCAACGGCGCCGACAGCCTGGCCTTCGGCTCCATCGTGGCGAGCGGTCCCAACACCGCCAACCCGCATGCCGTGCCGAGCGACCGCGTGATCGAGAAGGGCGATTTCGTTCTTATGGATTACGGCGCGGGCTACTGCGATTACCGCTCCGACATGACACGCACCGTCGTGATGGGCGAGCCCACGCAGGAGCAGCTCGACCTGTACGCGCTCGTGCGCCGTACACACGAGGAGTGCGTCGCCGCCATCCATCCGGGCGTCGAGGGCAACGACATCTTCAAGCTCTCTAAGAAGATCATCGGCGATGCCGGCTATGGCGATTACTACAACCATGGTCTGGGCCACGGCGTGGGCATCGACATCCATGAGCTGCCCAACTTTAACCGCAGCAAGAATATCATCGAGGTCGGCTCGGTTATCACCATGGAGCCCGGCGTCTACCTGCCCGGCGTGGGCGGCGTGCGCCTGGAGGACTACGGCGTGGTCACCGAGAACGGCTATGAGCCCTTCACCAAGACCCCGCACGACCTGCACATTATCGACTGCTAGTCTACTTCGGTAGATAGTTTGGGGCGGGGCGTCCGGATTGATTCGGACGCCCCGCGTTCTCTTTTTATGCGCTCGCCGCAGGCGCCGTCTGCAAGTGTATAATTTCTGTCGTATGTAATTTGGACGCTTGTGCGTTCTGCCCATAACAAGAAAGGTCGCTATGCCTACCATTTCCACCGCCGACTTCAAGAACGGCCTCGGTCTCCGCATCAAGGACAAGGTCTACACCATCGTCGAGTTCCAGCATGTCAAGCCGGGCAAGGGCGGCGCGTTTGTGCGCTACAAGACCCGCGACATCAAGAGCGGCCGCGTCGTCGAGAACACCTGCAACGCCGGCACCAAGTTCGAGAGCGTCATGCTCACCACCCGTGAGTTCCAGTACCTCTACAACGATGGCACCGACTACATCTTCATGGACAACGAGTCCTATGAGCAGGTTCCCGTTCCCGAGGACATGGTGGGCGAGAACTCCAAGTGGCTGCGCGAGAACGACATCTGCCAGCTGCTCTTTGCCGACGATGAGCTCATGGGCGTGACCCCGCCGATGTTCATCGAGACCACCATCGTCCAGACCGACCCGGGCTTTAAGGGCGACACCGTCCAGGGTTCCACCAAGCCGGCCACGATCGACACCGGCGCTGTCATCCAGGTCCCCATGTACCTCAACGAGGGCGAGGTCATCAAGGTTGACACCCGCGACGGCAAGTTCGTCTCCCGCGTCTAGCAACCAACTCTTCTAGGAGGACTCATGCCCCAGGAAATCAAGATTGACGGCATCGGGATTTCGCCCGATGTTCTGACCGCCATCGTCTCGCGCGCCGTGTCCGATGTCGAGGGCATCGCCTCCGTTGGCGTCAAGGACCTTGCCACCAACCTTGTCTCCATGATGCTCTCGTCCAAGGCCCCGGCTTCTGAGCCGGCGGTCGAGGCCGAGGTCGTCGGCGACAAGCTCGCACTCACCGTGCGCGTCGTGGTGTTCTTTGGCTATCCGTTCAAGAAACTCGCCGAGGCCGTTCGCGCTGCCGTGGTCGCCGCCATCGATGCCCAGGTTGGCGTTGAGGTCGAGCGCGTTGACGTTTGCATCGACGGCCTCGTTTTCCCCAAGGAGTAACCTTTGAGCCTTAAGGTTTATCGCGGGCGTACGCTTGCCCGCAGTCAGGCGCTGCAGCTGCTGTTCCAGGCCGAGGCCACGGACAGCCCGCTCGAGCGCGTCCTCGAGGGTGATTTCCTGATCTCGAAGGGTCCCCTCGATCCCTATGCTCTGGAGCTGTGCCGAGGTGCCTACGAGCATATCGACCGCATCGACTGTGCTCTGCGCTCCGTTGCCAAGAACTGGGATCTTATGCGCATGCCCGGCGCCGACCGCAACCTGCTGCGTATCGCCGTTTACGAGATGCGTTTCCTCACCGACGAGGAGGTCTCGGACGCCATCGTGATCAACGAGGCCGTTGAGCTTGCCAAGGCCTATGGCACCGACCAGTCCGCGTCGTTCGTCAACGGCGTGCTGGGTAAGATCGCTCGCAGCGAGGAGCTGCCGGGCGAGGACCTATACCAGGAGCTGCTGGCCGAGGATCGCGCTCGCGAGGAGGCGCAGGCTGCCGAGGCTGCCGCAAAGGTTGCGGTTGCTCAGGCCGAGGCCGGCGTTCTCGACGAGGACGCTGAGGTCGCCGAGGCCGAGACCGGTACCGTCGAGGAGTAGCCATGCCAGAGGGTTCCGTCCGCAACTTCGACGAGATTTCGGACCGCTTGGACCAGATCATAGCTACCGTTCGCTCTAAGGATACGTCCTTGGAGCGTTCGCTCGATCTGTTTGACGAGGCGATTGAGCTGGGCTCCCGTGCGGTCGACATGGTCGACAAGTTTGAGCTGACGCCGCGTGAGGCCGACAAGCTCGAACAGGAATACGATGAGGATGCGGCAAACGAATCCCAGGATAGCTAGGCCGCATCTCCGGATACGAATGGTTGATGGCATTCATGAAACGCGTGCGTCTTGATGACGAACTGATTTCACAGGGCATCTGCGCCGATCGCGCGGATGCCCTTCGCACTCTTATGGCCGGCTTGGTCTCGAGTGGCGGTGAGCGCTTGACTTCGCCGGGCCTTAAGGTGATCCCGGGGCTGCCGCTGCATGTGAAGGGGCGCATTCCCTATGTTGGCCGCGGCGGTCTTAAGCTCGAAGGCGCGCTTGATGCGTTTGGAATCAATCCGACGGGCCTTGCCTGTCTGGATGTGGGCTGCTCTACCGGCGGCTTTACCGATTGTCTGCTCAAGCGCGGAGCTGCGACCGTTGTCTCGGTGGACGTGGGTCGCGCCCAGTTCGATTGGTCGTTGCGCCAGGACGATCGCGTGACGCTGCATGAGCGCACAAACGTGACGCAGCTGCCTGAGCTTGGCTATGCCGGCACTATCGACCTGGCTGTGTGTGATGTCTCGTTTACCAGCATCGCGAACATTATCGATGCGGTACTGGCGTGCCTGGCGCCTACGGGTGCATTCTGCACGCTCGTAAAGCCGCAGTTTGAGGCTCCGGCGGCGCTGGTGGGCGAGGGCGGCATTGTGACCGATTCCGCCGTGCGCCGCGATACACTCGTGGCGGCGGTTGAACTCTTTGCTGCCAAGGGCCTGTTCCCGGTCGATGTGTGCGTGTCGCCCATTCATGGTGCCAAGGGCAACGTTGAGTTTTTCCTGTGCGGCACGAGATTTGACCCCGGCGATCGCTCGCAAGACGAGCTGCAATCCCAGGTATCGGTTATGAGCGAGAAAGCTGCAACGCTATGAAGGTCTTTCTGGTTCCCAATTACTACAAGCAAGAGGCGGTCGAGAGCGGCCTGATGCTCGAGCTTTGGCTGACGCGCCAGGGCTATGAGGTCGCATGGGCTGCCGACCAGCGATCGAAGATTCAAAGCACGCCTGATATTGACGGCTCCGATCTGGTCATTACGCTCGGCGGCGACGGCACGTTGCTGCGCGCTGCCCGCATCCTCAACCATCGTGAGATTCCTATCCTCGGTCTTTCCTATGGTCACCTGGGTTTTTTAACTGCTGCGAGTCCCGAGGAGCGCGACATTCTGCAGGTCGTGAGCGACGCCCTGTCCGGCGAGCTGCATGTGAGCCGTCGCGCTACCATCGCCGCGGATATCGTGTCCGTGCGCGAAGATGGTACGAAGGATGTTGTGCGCACCTTCGCCCTCAACGACATGGCGCTTACGCGCGGCCCCCTGTCCGATATGGTCGAGTTTGACATCACGGTGTCCGGTCACCATATCGACCGCCTACGCGGTGACGG
Source organism: Collinsella sp. (assembly GCA_036301625.1). GTDB lineage: Bacteria > Actinomycetota > Coriobacteriia > Coriobacteriales > Coriobacteriaceae > Collinsella. Next base: position 21,492 of record JAXJEC010000023.1, read on the forward strand.
TGTCGTCGTTTCGACGGCGACTGGTTCTACGGGTTACGCGCTCAGCGCCGGTGGCCCCATCGTCAGCCCTGATTACACGGGCATGGTTTGCGTGCCGATTGCTCCGCATACCATTCAGGCTCGCGCCTTCTTGACCTCGCCGAGTGATGTCGTCGAAATCTTTATGTCCGATGATCGCCCGAGCGTGCCTGCCATCGCTATCGATGGACAGTTTATTACCTGCGACGGCACGGTCGAGAGCGTGGCCGTGCGCCGAGGCCCCGGCGATGTGCTGCTGCTCGACTACGGCCCCGAGAGTTTTTACAACTCGGTGAGCCGCGTATTCTACGGAGTCCGCCATGATCGATGAGATGCAGGTTTCTAACATTGCACTCATTCGCGAGGCGACGCTGGTGCCGAGTGCCGGCCTGACTGTCCTGACCGGCGAGACCGGCGCCGGCAAGACCGCGCTGCTCTCGGCCCTCAAGCTTATTTTGGGTGAGCGCGCGGATTCGTCGACGGTGCGCGAGGGCGAGGCGCTGGCGAGCGTCGAGGCGCGCCTGTTTGACGGCCCGCACGACACGGAAGGCTTCACGGTCCAGCGCAGCCTTTCCGCCGAGGGCCGCAGCCGAGTCAAGATTGACGGCCGCATCGCCAGCGTGCGCGAGCTTTCGGAGCGCGTCGGCGTGATGATGGATCTGTGCGGCCAGCACGAGCACCAGCGCTTACTCGATCCGGCGCATCACGTTGCGATGGTCGATGCGTGGGCGGGACGCTCTGCGCTCGAGGCGCTGGATGCGTACCGCGCCTGCTTTAAGGCTTCGCGGGCTGCCGCCAAGGAGGTTCGACGTGTCGAAGAGGCCTCGCGTGCGCAGGGGAGCCGCGTCGAGGAGGCGCGCTTTGCCCTCGAGCGCATCGGCGAGGTCGACCCCAAGCCGGGTGAGTATGAGGAACTCGAGAAGCTGCTGCCGCGCTCCGAACATGCCGAGGTACTGGTTGCCACGGCTAACGATGCCCATGCATCGCTTGCCGCCGAAGGGGAAGCGCTCGATGCCGTGAACAGCGCCGTGGCAGAGCTTTCCCGAATGGCTACCGTCGATCGCAAACTCGGCGACATTGCCGATGCACTATCGGATGCCTGTATCTCCCTTGAGGATTGCGCGAACGAGCTTCGTGCCTATCGCGATGGCATCGCCTTCGACCCGCGCGAGCTCGCTCGCATGCGTGAGCGGTATTCCGACCTCAAGGGTCTGTTGCGTCAGTGGGGTCCCACTATGGACGATGTTTTTGCCATGCGCGATCGCTCGCAAGAGCTGTTGTCGCTGGTAGACGATGGTGATGAGCAGATCAAGAAGGCGCGTGAAGCGCTTGGCGCAGCAGAGCATGAACTGTTCGCCGCCGCCAAGGCGCTTAAGCGTGCACGCAATACGGCGGCTCCGCGCTTCTGCCACGAGGTGGGCCGCCAGATGGCTCGCCTGGAGATGGGCGGCGCCGAGCTCGTCTGGGAGTCGCGTGATCTTCCCCGTGCTGAGTGGACGCCCGTTGGTCCTTCGAGCTACGAGCTGCTATACCGCAGCGGTGCCGGTTTGACGCCGCGCCCCCTGCGTCGAATTGCGTCGGGCGGCGAGTTCAGCCGCGTCATGCTGGCAAGTAAGGTTGTCCTCGGTAACGCGGACGGTGTCGATACGCTGGTGTTTGACGAGGTCGATGCTGGTGTCGGTGGCTCCACGGCGCGTGCGCTCGCGGGCGTGCTGGCAGATCTCGCCGCTACGCATCAGGTGATTGTCGTAACCCACTTGGCGCAGGTCGCCGTCATGGCTGACAAGCATTATGTCGTCAGCAAGGAACCGGGCGATGTTCCCCAGACGCATTTGGGCGAGGTAACCGGCGAAGCGCGTACTGCCGAGATCGCCCGCATGTTGAGCGGCGATCAGTCCGAGGCAAGCTTGGCCCACGCAAAGCAGATGCTCGAAGAAGCTCGAGGTTAGGTCGTATCAGCGGTGTTGGTGGGACAAAATAGACTGAAATTTTTGTCCCACTACGCGTTTTACTCCACAACCTTATCCGGCTGGATGAGCTCCTCGTAGTAGCTGATATGCTCACGCGCGTCTTTAATCTCGGGCAGCAGGAAGTTGTAGATGACTTCGATGATCATCGTGGCGCTGATCTTGGAGAACGCGAAGTCACCCGTTGTCAGCAACGCTTCGTGATTGACGGTATTAAAGGTGTAGTCGGCGAGGCGCGCAAGTGGGGATTTGCTGTCACTGCTGATGACGACTACGGTTGCGCCGCAGTTGCGAGCCGCTTTTGCCATGCGATTCAGTCGGCGCGATTTGCCAGAGTTTGAGATGAGCACGATGACGTCACCCGGGCGTAACGTGAGCGCAAAGCCGATTGATGTCTCGCTAATGGTGCTCGCCATGCAGCGCAGGCCCAGCTGCGAAAACTTAAACGTCGCATCGAGCGCGACCGCGTTCGTATTGCCCACAGCTGCAAACTCAATAACCCCTGCATGCTTAAAGGCATGCACAACAGCCGCCAGCGTATCGTGGTCGATTCCGTCGATGGTCGCATTAAGCTCGCTTACCTTGGCAGCCAGGATGTTCTTGAGGCTCTGCTCCATATTGTCGAGCGAGACCTCGTCGGTCAGGCCCTCGTTGCGCTGGCTTTCCAAATCCCTCGCCAACGAAAACTGAAAGCTGCGGAAGCTACCAAAGCCCAGCTTGCGGCAGAAGCGCGAAACGGTCGCTTCGGACGTGGCAGCGGCGCGCGAGAGCTGAGCCGCCGTGAGGCGTGGCGCCTCGGACTGGTGCTCCAATATATAGTCGACAATGCGCTGCTCGGACTCGCTGTATCCCTGATGGGTACTAATGAGGGAAAGTGCGCTCTTGCTACTATCGGTCATGGATGGCTCCTGGTTGGCATGAAAATCTAACTCGATTTGCAATGCCATAGTATACGGGCATTTTCAATTACAAGATACACCTTGCTGTTTCAAGTGTTGATGGTAAACTTTCACCTACCGTTTACGGTTATGAAAGAACCTTTCACCGGAGAATTGCACCTTGTCTCTTCTCACGCGGACGGTAGGTTGGTATCTTTCAGTTGTGGAAAAACGCGCATTGAAGCGCGTGTAGGGGAGCGCCCGCGGGCGCTGTACTCAAGAAGGAGGGACACATGGCTAAGTTTGACATCATCGCCGCGACCGGTTGCCCGACCGGCATTGCGCACACCTTCATGGCTAAGGAGGCGCTGGAGAAGGCAGCTGCCGAGCGCGGTCTGACCATTAAGGTCGAGACTCATGGCCAGGTCGGTGTCGAGAACGAGCTCACCAAGAGTGAGATCGCTGGTGCCAAGGCCGTCGTCGTCGCAGCCGACAAGGATGTCCAGGCTGAGCGTTTCGCCGGCAAGCCCATGGTTTCCGTTGGTGTTTCCAAGGCCCTGTCCGTTGAGGCCGCCGGTAAGCTGATTGACCGCGCGCTCGCCGCCAAGGGCGACGACACGGTTGCCGCTGCCGCCGATGTCGAGGACGAGGTCGAGGAGAAGGAGTCCATCGGTCACGTCATCTACAAGCACCTCATGAACGGCGTCAGCCACATGCTGGTCTTCGTCGTTGCCGGTGGTGTTCTGACCGCCATTTCGTTCCTGTGGGGCATCACGTCCTTTGATTCGACGGCTGCCGACTACAACAGCTTTGCCGCGATGCTCAAGATTATCGGCGGTATCGCCATGAACCTCATGGTTCCGGTGCTCTCCGCCTACATCGCCGAGTCCATCGGCAAGCGCCCGGCGCTCGTCCCCGGTTTCGTCGCCGGTATGATTGCCATCCAGGGCTTGCCTGTTAACGCCGATACCGGCATGATCGACGCCGGTGGCGCAGGTGTGGGCTTTGGCTTCCTAGGCGGCATCGTCGGCGGCTTCCTCGCTGGCTATGTCATCCTGCTGCTCGAGAAGGTTTTCTCTAAAATTCCTGCGAGCCTTAATGGCCTGAAGGCAATCTTCCTGTATCCGCTGTGCTCTACCGCCATCGTCGGTCTGGTCATGCTTGGTATTTCCGGCCCCATGGCTGCCATTAACCAGGGCATGATGGATTTCCTGCAGAGCCTCGGTAACTCCGGTCCGGTGATCCTTGGCCTGGCCATCGGCTGCATGTGCGCCTTTGATATGGGCGGCCCGGTCAACAAGGCTGCTTACGCTACTGGCACCTTCCTGCTCGGTACCGCTCTCGAAGCTGGCGTCGGCACCGAGACCTACAACTTCGGCACCAACTTCATGGCTGCCGTCTCCGCCGCTTGCATCGTTCCGCCGCTGATCACCACCTTCGCCGTCGTTGTCGGCAAGAAGTACTTCAGCCAGGAGGATCACGACGCCGGTATCGTCAACCTCATCCTTGGTTGCACCCACATCACCGAGGGCGCCATTCCGTTCATGACCAAGAACATCTGGCCCGTCATGCCCATCATGATGCTCGGTTCTTCCATCGCTTCCATCTTGACCATCTTCTTCAACGTTCACGATCCGGCGCCTCACGGCGGCTTCCTGGTCCTGCCTGTTGTCGAGAACGGTCCGCTGTGGGTCCTCGCGATCCTCATCGGCGCTGTGGTCGGTGGCATCCTGTTCGTGGCCTTCAAGAAGTACGACTTCGAGAAGAATCAGAAGGCCGCTCCTGTAGCCAAGCCCGTTGAGGCCCCCAAGGCCGCTGCCGTCGAGGCCTCCAAGGCCGAGGCTGCCGACTTCGTGAAGGTCGAGAATGTCTTTGTCGCCGAGGACTTCGCTTCTCGTGACGAGGCTCTGAGCTTCGTTTCCAACCAGGCCGTCAAGGCAGGTATCGCCAGCGACGCCGACGCCGTGATGAACGCCTTCCTGGCTCGCGAGGCCGAGGGCACCACGGGCATGATGGAGGGCTTCGCCATCCCGCATGCCAAGTCCGACGCCATTACCGAGGCTGCCGTCATCGTCGTCAAGGACGAGTCCGGTGTGACCGGTTGGGACACCATGGACGGCGCTCCCGTCAACGTGGCTATCGCCCTGCTCATCCCCGGTGCCCAGGCTGGCACCACGCATCTCAAGATTCTGTCCAAGGTCGCCGAGGCGCTCATGGACGAGGACTTCCGTGCCACCGTCAAGGGTTCCACCGACGCCGTCGAGATCGCCAAGACGATCAACGCCCGTCTGGTCTAACCCCACGGCTAGCGATTAACATCGCCCCCTGTATATAAGGCGGAGTCCCTCCCCAGGGCCTCCGCCTTTTTTCTATCCCTCCCATAAGTTGCGGTGAAATAGGGACTGTTTAACCGTTTCAACCCCAAATCCAGTCCCTATTTCACCGCAACTTACAGAGATGGGCATAGACGGTCCTGCTTGCCGAGTCTTTAGTGCGGACAGACTATCAGCCAGAATTCCGTTTGGTCGATATTACTCTGGACCGACTGAGTTTCCCCAGCTTGCTCGCCCACGGAGGCCCGGACGCGGCCTGTGAGATTTATCGCGAGTTCCGCACGAGCCGAAGAGCACTTAATGTGCTCTTCGTGCGAGCAGGACTGTAGAGCAGGAAATCTCACAGGCCGCGCACGGGCCCCTGTGGGCGAGCAAGCGGACGACAAACACATCTGTCCAATAATTCGTCTGAAACATAATGAAAAACCGTTTGATGTGAGTTAATATAAACAACGTCGTGAATCTGACTCCTGCCACATGCATGACAGGGGTTAAACACAAAAAGGAGTCAATTATGGTTTCTGAGAAGGCTACCCTCGTTAATCCTCAGGGTCTGCACATGCGTCCGGCTGGTCTGTTCGCCTCCACCATGGGCAAGTACGCCTGTGACGTGACGGTCGTCACCCCCGAGAAGGAGGTCAACGGCAAGTCCCCGATGGCCCTCATGGCTGCTGGTATCCCTTGCGGTACCGAGGTCGAGGTCAAGTGCGACGGCGCCGACGAGGCCGAGGCTCTGGCTGCTGCCATCGAGCTCATCAAGAGCGGTCTTGGCGAGTAGAACTCAAACGGGTCGCATGTTGAACAATTAAGTTCATACTTGGGGGCGCAGTGACCTGTTCAAGGTAGCTGCGCTCTTTTGTCATGGATATGGCAAAACGCTTTATCACATGACACGGAGAGAGGAATGGGAATGTATCAGGGAGTCAACGCATCCGAGGGCATCGGTATCGGCACCGTCATGGTCGCCGTCGATCCCGACTTGACGTTTGAACCGCACGAGGTCGCTGATTCGGCAGCAGAGAAAGAGCGCTATCAGGCTGCTCTTTCGGTCTTCTGCGAGAAGACTCAGGCTCAGGCCGACCACATGAAGGAGACGGTGGGCGAGGCCGAGGCCGAGATCATGAGCGGACACATTGTCCTGGCTCAGGATCCGGGCATGACCGACGCCATTAACGCCGCTATTGACGGCGGCACCTGCGCCGAGCAGGCGCTCATGGACACCTCGACCATGTTCGAGAACATGTTCCTGTCTATGGACGACGAGATGTTCCGTCTGCGCGCGGCCGACATCGCCGACATCCGCACCGGTATTCTGGCCGAGCTGCTGGGCAAGGAGGTCGTCGACCTTTCCGTCCTGCCCGAGAACACCGTCGTTGTCGTGCACGACCTTACGCCGTCCATGACCGCCACGATCGATAAGGCCCACGTTGCCGGTATCGTCACCGAGACCGGTGGCCGCACGTCGCACTCCGCGATCATCGCGCGTGCCCTCGAGATCCCGGCCGTCCTTTCGGTCTCTAACAGCTGCACCGCGCTTCGCAACGGTATGACCGTTGTCGTCGACGGTGGCAAGGGTGTTGTCGAGGCCGATCCCGACGAGGAGACGCTCGCCGCCTATACCGCCAAGGCTGAGGCCTTTGCTGCCGAGAAGGCAGCCCTCGAGGCCTTCCGTGGCAAGCCGTCCGTGACTGCCGATGGCATCAAGAAGATCATCGCCTGCAACATCGGTAACCCCGATGACGTGCCCAACGCGCTCGATCACGACGCCGAGGCCATCGGTCTGTTCCGCTCCGAGTTCCTGTTCATGGACTCTGCCGAGCTTCCTTCCGAGGAGGAGCAGTTCAACGCCTACCGCAAGGTCGCCAGCGCGCTCAAGGGCGCTCCGGTCATCATCCGCACGCTCGATGTGGGTGGCGACAAGGAGATTCCGTATCTGCATATGGTCAAGGAAGACAACCCCTTCATGGGCTTCCGCGCCGTGCGTTACTGCCTGGCCAATCCCGACCAGTACAAGGTCCAGCTCCGCGCTCTGCTGCGCGCTAGCGCCTTCGGTGACGTCAAGATCATGATCCCGCTCGTCACCTGCGTCGAGGAGGTCTTGGCTGTCAAGGAGCTCGTCGAGCAGTGCAAGGCCGAGCTTACCGAAGAGGGTCGCAAGTTCAACGAGAACATCGAGGTCGGCATCATGGTCGAGACGCCCGCCGCTTCGCTGCTCGCAGACCGTCTGGCCGAGGTTGCCGACTTCTTCTCCATCGGCACCAACGACCTGATCGGCTACACCATGTGCGCCGACCGTGGTAACGACACCATCTCCAACCTGTACCAGGTTTACTATCCCGCCGTGCTCCGCTCGCTCAAGAACATCATCGAGAGCGGCGTGAAGGCCGGCATCATGGTCGGTATGTGCGGCGAGGCCGCTGCCGATCCGCTGCTCGAGCCGCTGCTGATCAGCTGGGGCCTGGAGGAGTTCTCGATGAGCGCTCCGTCGATCCTGCGCGCCCGCAAGACCATCAGCCAGTGGACCAAGGCCGAGTGCGACGAGCTCGCCGAGAAGGCACTCGCCTGCAACACCGCCGCCGAGGTCAAGGCACTGCTCGAGTCCGCAGCTCGCTAATTTGGTATCAGAGGTAACCGCGTGGTTGGAATGGGCCGGCCACGCGGCCCTCACATATACAGGGGGTACTGTAAATGTTCTACACGCTAACCGCTAACCCGGCTGTCGACATGACGGTTTCGAGCTCTCCGCTCGAGCCCGACGAGAACGTCCGCACCGGCTCGGCCAGCTACACGGCTAACGGCAAGGGCCTCGACGTGTCCTTCGCCTTTAAGAAGATGGGCGTCGACACCGTCGCGCTCGGCTTCTTCGCCGGCTTCACGGGCAAGTTCATCGTCGAGGAGGTCATGAGCCTGGGTTGCCTCTGCCGCCCGGTCTGGACCGACGGTATCACGCGCATTAACACCTACGTCAACGATGGCCAGCACGAGTACGGCATCCTGAACCCCGGCGCCCCGATTACGCCGCAGCACCAGGAGGAGCTCTACAACATCCTGGACACCGCGGGCGATCTCGAGTGCCTGATCGTCTCCGGCTCCGTGCCTCCCAAAGCTACGCCCGACTTCCTGGCTCAGGTCATGGAGCACGCTCAGGCTCGTGGCGCTGACGTCGTCCTGGACCTGTCCTCCGACAAGCTCAAGGAGCTCGCTCACAAGAAGCCGCTGCTCATCAAGCCGAACCATCACGAGATGAAGGCCATCTTCGGCGTGCCGGTCGACACCGACGACGAGGTTCGTGTCGCCATGAAGATGGCTCACGACGCTGGCGTTCAGAACGTGCTGCTCACCCGTGGTAGCCGCGGCGACGCTTACTTCTCCAACGGCGAGGACATCTGGTACGCCAAGCGTGAGTTCAACATCAAGCTGGTCTCTTCCGTCTGCGCCGGCGACTGCACCCTCGCTGCGTTCCTGCACAAGTGGTACAGGGATCGCGACAACGTCGAGGAGGCCATGAAGCTCGCTATGGCCACCGGCGCCAACGTTGCCGAGTCCGTCGGCATTGGTGACTTCGGTCACGTCGACGAGTACAGCAAGCGCGTTGCTGTCCGCAAGCTCGATCGTCAGTAATCGAAACGCGACATATTCGTGCGCATGCGGCGCCCCGGTTTCGGCCGGGGCGCCTTTTTTGTTCCGCCATGGGGGAGAGGTGTCCTGCCGTACTTCATCGCTTCCACACCGTTCACCGAGTTGTCCTAGCCTTTTACCGATGCGTGGAATATACTTTCATTAACACGTTGCTTCGTGAAAGGAACATTCATGATTTACACGCTCACTGCTAATCCCGCCATTGATTACAACATCGCCTGCGACGGCCTTGCTGCCAATACCGTCACGCGTACCCGCAATGCCGTCTACACGCCCAACGGCAAAGGCCTCAACGTCTCGTTTACGCTTGACCACTATGGTGTCGACACCACGATCCTAGGTTTCTTCGCCGGCTTCTCGGGTGAGTTTATCGTTAAGGGCGCCGAGGCCCTGGGCGTGCCCGTCAAGCCCGTGTGGACCGACGGTATTACGCGCGTCAATGTGTTCCTCAATGCCGGTCCCGACACCGAGTACAACATGGTCAATGCCGGTGCCGCCATCAATGAGGCCAACGAGCAGGAGATGTTTGAACTTATCGATTCGCTCGATGACATGACCTGCCTGGTCATCAGCGGCTCGCTGCCTCCCAACACTTCCGAGGGCTTCTTGGCCGAGGTCCTGCGCCGTGTCAAGGCCAGGGGGGCCGAGTTCGTCCTCGACATCTCGAGCCATCAGCTGGCAGACCTCATTGCTCTGGAGCCACTGCTGATCAAGCCCAATGACGACGAGCTGCTCGACATCTTTGGCATCAAGGTGAGCGGTGGCGACGACGAGTCCGTCAAGGGCGCTATGGCCGAGCTGCACGCCAAGGGCGCCAAGAACGTGCTGCTGACCCTTGGTGGCGCCGGTGCGTACTTCTCCAACGGCGAGCATATCTGGTTTGCCAACCGCACCTTCGACGTCAAGCTGCTGTCGACGGTGTGCGCCGGCGATTCCTCGCTCGCTGCCTTCCTGTCCGTGTGGCACGACGCCCCCGAGCGCGTCGAGGACGCCCTGCGCCTTTCGATGGCCACTGGCGCCAACGTGGTCGAGTGCCCCGGTCTGGGTGATTTTGCCAAGGTGGACGAATATAAGAAGCACATCGAGGTTCGCCAGGTCTGCTAGTTCCGGCACCTTGTCTGAATAGTTTGATTATTTCGCATCCGTCTTAGACTAGGATGGATGCGTTTTTGTTTATCGGACTTGCGTGTGCAGTGGAGGCTGTTTCTTGCTAGACTTCTTGCAGACGCAATCGATAGCCAATTTGATAGTCGCAGGAGGCCATAGGCATGTGCAATGTTTCGCTCAACGGTACTCAACCGTCCGATGCGTCCCTGCGCGTCCTGCGCGCGCTTGAGGCGGCTGGTCTTGAGGCTTGGTACGTGGGCGGTTGGGTGCGCGACGCCCTGATGGGGTGCCCCAGCCATGATGTTGATATGTGCTGTAGCGGCCTGTGGCAGGAGTCCAAAGTGGCGCTCGAGGCCGCCGGCATCGCGGTTGTGGAGTCGGGCATTAAATTTGGCGGAATCACGGCTATTTCCGATGGCGAGCGTATCGAGGTCACCACGTACCGTCTGGATGGCTTTTACACCGATGGTCGCCATCCCCAGAGTGTGGAGCGTGCCGCCTCGCTCGAGGACGATCTGGCGCGCCGCGACTTTACCGTCAACGCCATGGCCTGGCATCCCGAGCGCGAGCTTGTCGACCGCTACGACGGCCAGGGTGACTTGGAGCGCAAGCTGATTCGCGCTGTCGGCGATCCCAAGCGTCGCTTTAACGAGGACGCCCTGCGCATGCTGCGTGCGGTGCGCTTTGCCTGCCGTCTGGACTTTATGATTGAGCCCGAGACCAAGCGTGCGCTTGCCGAGTGCGCGCCGCTGCTCGATGCCGTGGCGCGTGAGCGTGTGGGTATTGAGCTCGAGGGCATTCTTTCGACCGGTCATGGGGGAGACGCGATGCTCCGCTATCCCGAGCTCATCTGCGCCGCCGTGCCCGAGTTGGCAGCGGGTCGCGGGTTTGATCAGCGCAGTGTCTATCATGCGTTTAACGTCTACGTGCATATCGCCCGTGTGCTGACGGTGGCGGGGGAGCTCGCGCTGTGTGACGGCGTCGCGCCCTCGTCGAGCCTTATGTGGGCGGCGTTTTTGCACGATGTGTCCAAGCCCGAGTGCTTCACGGTCGATCACGCCGGCAGCGGACACTTCTACGGTCATCCCGAGCTCGGCGCCAAGAAGGCGCGCGTCATTATGGATCGCCTGGCCCTCTCGCACGACTTGGTGCGCGACGTGTGCCTGCTCATCAAATACCATGACAAGCCGCTGCGCCCCGAGCGCTCCTGCCTGCTCAATATGATGCGCGCGCTTTCGGGTGAGGGCGTCGACACGGCCCGCCTGATTGACGAGCTCATGGACCTTAAGCGTGCCGACACACTTGGCAAGGCCCCGTCGTGCTTCTATTATGTTGAGACGATTGAGGAGATGCGCGCGCTGGCGCACGAGCTGCTGAAGGCAGGGGAGCCCTATACGCTCAAGATGCTCGCCATCAACGGCGGCGACCTGATCCGTGCCGGAGTCAAGCCCGGGCCGGAACTGGGTCAGCTTCTCAACTCCGCCCTCGACGCCGTGATCGAAGACGATATTCCCAACGAGCGCGAAGCTCTTTTGGTTCATCTCAACTTGAATTAGCTACCAAGTTTACCTGCGTATTCCATAACCTGCCGACAATTTTTCGGCAATTTGGAATTTCTTCTTGCGCTGACGTTTTTTGTCCCGTAATATATTTCCTCGCAGCACGGCAGTGCAGATGTCATGTGGCCCGTTCGTCTAGCGGTTTAGGACGCCGCCCTCTCAAGGCGGAGATCACCAGTTCGAATCTGGTACGGGCTACCACTTCTTTTCTGCTGAGGCTTATGGCCCGTTCGTCTAGCGGTTTAGGACGCCGCCCTCTCAAGGCGGAGATCACCAGTTCGAATCTGGTACGGGCTACCACGCATCTGATACCCGGACTTCCTATGGAAGGCCGGGTTTTTTTATTTTCAAACAACCGTCTGCAATTCCCGTTTGAACCAGAGCTTTGCGTTCTGCCTATGGCCCTTACGGGTACAATATCCAAGATATTTTGACTGTTAGAAGGAGTCTCATGACGGAGTCCTCTCAGCATACGTCTAAGCCCCAGGTCGAGGTTGAGGCCTCGGGCGGAGATGACAATAAGAGCGCACGCCGCGGCGCCATCTTTATCGGCGTCGTGCTGGTAGGTTATATCGTCTATCTGGTGGTAACCGGGCAGATGGGGCAGTTCTGGGCCGCTATGTCGAGCGTCCAGGCGCCATGGCTCGTTGTCGCGTGTCTTTGCATGTTCATGTACCTGTTCTTTGGCATTGTGGCCTATGCGATCGCCGTCTGGCTCGATCCCAATTCGCCCGTCGGCATCCGCGACCTGATCTCGGTCGAGGCGAGTGGCATCTTCTTTGGCAACCTGACGCCCATGATGATGGGCTCCACCCCGGCTCAAATCTATCGCCTGACCAAGGCCGGCCAAAACGTGGGCGAGGCCGGCGCCACGCAATTCACGCGTTTTATCGTGTACCAGTTTGGCCTTGTTGCCTGGGGCGCTATCCTACTGCTTGCTCGTATGCCGTTTTTTGCCGAGCGCTATGGCGACATGACGCTGCTGTGCGTCTTTAGCTTTGGTGGGCACTGCTGCATCTTGCTTGGCATCTTCGCCGTCGCGCTCATGCCTAAGACCGTCACGCGCGTCGCCCATTGCATCATCAATTGGCTGGAGCGCATAGGTGTCTCGGCCACTAAGATCGAGGGATGGCGCACGTTTGTCGACGGCGAGATCTACTCCTTCTCCGAGAAGTTCAAGCTTTCGGCCGGACATTTTTCTTCCATGCTGCTCACCGTGTTTATCACCATGCTGCAACTCGCGTTTTTCTATCTGGTTCCGTATTTCCTGATGCTTGCCTTTGGCCACCACGAGGTCGACTTTTTTTCGGTCATGGCCGCGAGCGCCTTTGTCCAGCTGCTGAGCTCTGCGGTTCCCTTGCCCGGTGGAACTGGTGGCGCTGAGGGCGGCTTTGCATTGTTCTTGGGTCATTTCTTTGGGTCGGCTTCGACCGCCGGCTATCTGCTGTGGCGCCTCATTACGTTTATTGCGCCGACCATTTTGGCTGCGCCCCTGCTGGGACTTAAGAGCGCCCACAACGAGAGCATCCATGCGCGTTGGGATCGCGTGATGCGCAAGCTCGGCCGCACGCCTCAGACGCCCTCTGCGCCCATTAAGCCGCACCCCGCGAATGCTGTTACCGTTGATCCCAAGAAGCGCGCTCAGAAGGCTTCTGGGACCGCTAAGCCGGCTCATAAAGCCTATGTGCGCCAGACAGGCGATGGTATTCGCGTATCTCCGTCGGCACTCAATAAGAAGAAGCATCCCAAGTCGCAGTAGGGCAGTCGTGCGTTCTTCATGGTGCGGGGCATATTTGTGCTGTATGGGGGATAATCCTCTTACGTAGATTATCTCTCATCTGTTGATGAATGCTCGCATATCGAAGGGACACGCCCATGGCAACCAGCAAACCGCGTCTTGATCGTCGCATCGTTCGCAGCCGTAATGCCATCCTTTCCGCTTTCGAGCGCCTGCTCATGGAAAAGCCGCTGGCAGACATTACGGTGAGTGCCATCGCGCGCGAGGCCAATGTCGACCGCAAGACCTTTTACGTTCACTTTGGTACTGTTGACGGCCTGCTCGATGCCATTGCCGTCGATGTGGTGGAGATGATTGTCGACTCGGTCGAGAAAACGCTTGCTTCTATGGACGGTGACACCAACGAGCGCGCTCTTGGCGCGGCGGCGACCTTCTTTAAAACCGTTAACGAGGCACTGTGCAACAACTTGGTGCTCAATCGTCAGCTGATCGAGAACATTCCGCTCGATGATTTTATGGCTCGTCTTCGTGCGCCGCTCGAGCACGAGATTGCCGAGCGCGATCTGCTGCCCCAAGGTCTCAAGGACGAGATGTTCGATTACTATCTGGCGTTTTTGCTGTCGGGTATTATCGGTATCTATCGCACGTGGGCGCTGTCTGACGGTTCGGTTCCTATCGAGCGTGTCTCTGAGGTCGCCAACGACCTGACTCTCAACGGTCTGTCGAGTCTGGAATCTCGCTTCGAATAGCATCGATAATTCAACAACTTATAGAAGTTGCGGTGGAATAGGGATTGTTTTGGTTATTGGAAGGCCGTTCTGGTCCCTATTTCACCGCAACTTAGTAAAACTGTTTTGATGGTAAGGCGGAGCAGCCTCGAAGATGAGCCTCGAGACTGCTCCGCTTCATTTCTGAGCGTTTGTCGTGTAGGGCAGCATTAATCGCCGTATTTGAGTATGCGGCCCTGTTTTTCGAACTTGTGCATGTCGCTATCGGCCATGCCCTGCGACTTGTCCTCGTGACGCTTGGCGTATAACGGATCGTCGGAGTCGTTCCAGATGCGGTCGGCGACAGGTGACCATGCCTCGGCGGCAGCCTGGGTCTTTTCGCGCAGCTGCTCGGGTGACTCCTTCTCGATTAGGTCGGTGCTCATTGCGCCACTCTCGGCGACCAGTTTGGGCAGCACGTCGGGATTCTCGAGCATGGGGCATGGTTTGAGGTAGTTGTCGTTAAACGGCATGTTCTCGTAGTACTTCATAAAGAGGGGAGAGCGCAGCGCGTCGAGTAAGCTCACATCGTGGATGTTGGCGTTTGAGTAGTGGATGAACACGCACGGCTCCACGTCTCCGGCGGCGTTGATGTGCAGGTAGCGGCGGCCGCCGGCGATACATCCGCCTACAAACTCGCCGTCGTTTTGGAAGTCGAGCGTAAACAGCGGCTTCTTCTCACGCATTTCGCGGATAAAGTGATACATGTGCTCGCGCTGCTCGGGCGTGGGCATGAGCTCGGAGGTTGCATTGCGGCCAACCGGCATAAAGTGGAAGTACCAGCAGAAGAGTGCTCCCTCGCCGATCATCCAGTCCATGTTCTCCTCGGTAGCAACCGTATCGGCATTGGCGCTGGTCCAACAGGTGGAGATACCAAACGGCAAGTCGCGCTCGCGCAGGAGTTTCATGGCGTGCTCGATCTTTGCGTAGGTACCTTCGCCGCGGCGGGCGTCGGTTGTGTGCTCATTGCCCTCGGCGCTGATGGCGGGGACAAAATTACCTACGCGAATCATGTCGTCGCAGAAGGCCTCGTCGATCAGCGTGGAGTTGGTAAAGCAGAGAAACACGCAGTCCTGATGTTTTTCGCAAATTCTGATCAGGTCGTGCTTGCGGACGAGCGGCTCGCCGCCGGTATAGATGTAGATATGCGTACCGAGCTCTTTGCCCTGCGTAACGATAGAGTCGATGTCTTCGAACGAGAGATTCTGCTTGTAGCCGTACTCGGCGGCCCAGCAGCCCGTGCAATGCAGGTTGCAGGCGCTCGTGGGATCGAGCAGGATGGCCCACGGAACGTTGCACTGGTACTTTTCGCGGTTCTTTTCCTGCTCTGGCCAAGCAAGCAGGTTGGCGTCGACAATGAGGGTCTTAAGCAGCTTGGTTCGCATCTGGGGATTAAGGCTGAACACACGCATAATCAGGTCATACCAATTGCCGCGGCTCTTGATGACATTGGTGAATGCCTCTCGCTGTACAGGAAATACGCGATTGGGGACCAGCTTGTTCACGAGATCCATGATTTTGTCGATGTTTTCTTGCGGGTTGTCGTCGAGATAATCGATGAGCTTGTTAAGCGCTGCACGCTCTGCTGACTGTGTAAGCGACATGGGTATATCCTTTCACGTGTGCTTCATGTGTGATAATACCCACTTGTGGATTAAACGAAGTCTAAAGATTTGTAATGTGCCTATTCAACGAATCAATTTAATTTGGGGTGAAGCGTTATACGCCGACACCTTCTAAGTTGCGGTGAAATAGTGTCAGATGGGGATGCGGACGATTTCTTGGACCGCGCCTAGGCGTATCCATTGGAATCCTCCGATGCGCCTTCGCACGCTCGCATGACCTCGATACCATGCGAGCGTGCGAACTCGACGAGCTCTGCGTTGCGGGCGTTTATGGTGCCGAAGGCGGCGGGGCACACGATAAGGCGCGCGCAGTGGACGAGGAGCTCTTTGGCGCGGGCTATGGTTTTATCCCCGATCGGCTCGAAGGCGCGCTCGGCCACGCATTCCGTCGCCAGGTCGCGCGCGAGCTCGCAGTCGATGTCCCCTTCGTGCAGAACGCCCGCGTAGAACGCCTTGCCCTGCCGGATGAGCTGGCGAAACACAGCCGACCCCGTACCTGCGCCGGCGATGACGAACGTGTGTGCATCGCCGTGTGGGCGCCCAATTTCCACGCTGCCGAAGCGCTCGTTGAAGGTGCCATGTTGAAGGCCGTAGAGCTCGCCAATCGTCTCGCGCGTGAATATGTCCTCGGGTGCGCCGGCGCGGAAGACCCGGCCGTCCTTCACGCAAATCACCTTGTCGGCGCTTTTCTGCGCGAGCTCGAGTTCGTGGATGGACATGATGACAGCAACATTCCGCGATTTCGCAAGGTGGCGAAGTATTCGCAGCAGGTCGATCTGGTAGCGGATATCGAGATACGACGTGGGCTCATCGAGCACGAGCACACGTGGATCCTGCGCGATGGCGCGTGCGAGCATGACGCGCTGGCGTTGCCCGTCGCTTATCTGCATGAAGTCGCGCTCGGCGAGCCCTTCCACATGTGCGGTTTTCATGGCCTCGTCGACCCGATTATGGTCATCGGGCGTGAGTGTGCCCATTCGCCCGGTGTAGGGATGCCTTCCCGCCTCTACGATATCGCGGCAGGTGAGGAGCTCGGTCCGGGGGCGATCTGTCAGCATAACGGCAAGGTTCCTTGCGAACTCCGCCGTCTTCCATCGGGAAATCTCCCGCCCGTCGAGCTCGACCGTGCCGGCAAGCGGTGCCAGATGGCGTGTGATTGTTTTCAAGATGGTCGACTTGCCCGAGCCGTTCGGCCCGATGAGCGCCACGACGTCGCCCGCGCGAACCTCCAGATCGACGCCTTCGACTACGACCTTCTTGTCGTAGCCCGCCGACAGGTCGCTTATGCGGAAAAGCGGCGCTCCGTCAGCCTGCGTTTCGACCGGGGTTTCGAGGTTCGACTCCCCTCCGAGCGTTTTGGGCCGCGGCACGAATTCCCCCATCTACCTCACCCGCTTCTTCAGCATGAGCGCGATAACCACCGGCGCGCCGAAGATGGCGGTGACGGCGCTGATGGAAAGCTCGACGGGAGAGAACAGCGTGCGCGCGATCAAATCGCAACCCGCGCAGAAGATGGCGCCTCCCAAGAAGCACGCAGGAATCACGCGGATGGGCTTCGACGACTTCAGCGCCGACTTCACGAGATGCGGAACCGCGATGCCTACGAACGACACCGGACCAGCGAACGCGGTCACGCAGGCGGAGAGCATGCTCGCTAGAAGGACGAGCACCACGCGGAAGCGTGCGACGTTCACGCCGACGCTTTTCGCGTAGGCTTCTCCCAGCTGGAAGGCGGAAAGGGGCTTCGATATCGCGAATACGCATGCGCTCACGGTGATCACCACGACCACGATGACCGCGATGTCGTCCCAGCTCGAACCCGAGAAGCTACCCAAAGACCAGTTGTGCAGGTTCACGATGGACTGGTCGTCGGCGAAGGCGATGAGAAAGTTCGTCGCCGCCGAGCAGATGTATCCCACCATGACGCCCGCCACGATGAGCATGGCCATGGAACTTATGCGCCGTGCGATGAGGAGCACGAAGCCGATGGTGATAAGCGAGCCCAGAAACGCTGCGGCCACCATGGCCGGCGAGGACATGGCCTGGTTCGCGCCCAGAAGCACGATCATCGTAAGCGCGACGACGAACTTTGCGCCCGAGGAGACGCCCAAGATGAACGGGTCGGCGATGGGGTTGTTGAAAAACGTCTGCAGCAGGAATCCGGAGAGCGAAAGTGCCCCGCCGAGAAGCACGGCTGAAAGCACGCGCGGCAGGCGAATCTCCCAGATGATCTGGCTTTCCATGGAATTGGCCGCGCCGCCCGAAAGGATGCCGGGGATGTGGTCTGCGGGCACGAGCACGCTCCCGATGCACAGGTTGGCCCCGACGAGCACGATGAGGGCAACGGCGAGCAGCGCCGTCACGACGCGACACCGCGCGGCGCGTCCCGATTCGTCGTATGCCATGGAAAGCCGGCTTCTCATGGTGCTAGCCGAGCTTCCTCAGATAATGGAAGTCGCTCGCGTCATCGCCGGTGAACGCCCCGTGCAGTTCGTCGATAATGTCGGCGGTAGAAGTCATCTGCTGGTACATGTCGGCGCTTGTGACCCAGACGTTGCCGTTCTTCACGGCTTTGAACTGCGACAATAGCGCGTTTTTGCCTACGAAGTCGTCCAAGGTGGCAACCGATTCGTCGATGGTGCCGTTGTAGACGATGATGTCGGCATCCTTCGCCGTCGCGTAGAAGCGCTCCATTTCGAGCGTTACTGACGAACCTGACGTCGACGCCGTCTGCGCGTCATCGAGCGCGTAGCTGCCGCCCGCAAGCTCGATCATCTGCGCCACGTAGTCGCCAGCCCGCCGCGTGATGGCGGCCCCGTTCGAGTTAATGTAGAAATACGCCACGGTTTTACCTGACGACGCCAGCCCCGACGTTTGCTCGACGCGGGCCTTCTGCTCGTTGAACAGGTGCGCGGCCTCGTCTTCCTTGTCGAACAGGACGCCGAAAAGCTTAATCCACTCGACGCGCCCGAGTGCTTCGGGCTCGCTCGACGACTGTTCGGTGAGCACGACGAGCCCGAGCTTCTGCAGCTTTTCCTTCACATCGGGCGTGTGGTTGATCATGGTGTTCTCGATGGCGAGCGTGCAGCCCGAGGCCGATATTCGCTCGTAGTCGGGCGTGCTGTACTTGCCTCCGTAGGCGATCGCCCCATTTTCGAGCGCGCTTTTAAAGCCCGCGACCGAGCAATCGTCGGCCTTTGTGCCCGACATCAAGATATTGTCGTTCGCATCGAGCGCGTCGACCAGACACATCGTGGCCGACGACACGAGATACACCTTGTTGGCGGGGCGCCTTATGACCGCGATGTCGGAGCTCAACCCATCAGGTACCTTTGCATCTTGCGGCACCACGAGGAAGCGCTCCTCGTTCGAAACGCAGATAAGCCGCAGGCCGCCTTCGAACTCGTCGACAGTGAAGTGCTTGGCGTATTCAAGCTGAAGCGCCCCCGTCGGCTCCCAGCCGCAGCCCAAATCGGCGTTGTGGAAGTCAGCCGCGGCGCCTGAAGCCGTTCCCGCAGGGGAGCCGCCGCTTGCATCGTCGCCCGTTTTCTCCTTCATGGTGGATGAGTCGAAGTGGAGCGTGTATTCGATGGTGTGCGGCGTCGACATGGCGACGGTCTCGGCCGACACGGCGATGTCCTCGTCGAGCGTGACGGGTATCTCGAACGTGGAGTTGCCGCCGTCGTTTACGGGCGCGTAGTCCACGCCGTCGACGGTCATCTTGTCGTAGTTCGAACTCGACCAGGTGATGGTCGCGGTGTAGGTGTCGCCAGCCTTCACAATTTTGGTGGGTGAGGCGATACTTGCGCGCCCTGACCCGCCGGAGAGCGAGACACTCACAGTGTATTCCTGAGAGCCTGCCATATCACCGGTCACGTTCGGGCTCGCACTGCACCCCGCGAAGGGAAGCGCGAGCAGGGCGACGAGAACGCAGGCGATCGCGCGCGTCGCGATGCTGAGGCGCTTCCTGCTTTCCCCCTTGGAAAGAATCGACCGCATGGCGTTACTTCAGTGCGTCGGCGAGCAGATCGACGCCGGCGGATTCGAACACGAGCGTGCGGTCGTACCACTGCTCTTTTCTAATACTCCACGCGGCGCAGGCGGTGTCCTCGTCGAGCGCTTCAACGGGCACGTCGTAGGTGTACTTGCCTTCCGCGTTTTCCACATAGGGGATGAAGTCGGCCTCGCTCGCGGCGGCAGCCTCGTCGCCCGTGCCCATGAAGAGCTTGCCGTAGCCCGTGCCGGAAAGCGTCATCACGCAGTGCATGGAGCCGTTTTCCACGATGAGCTGGGCGTCCACAATCCTGAACATGTTCGAGCTGGAATCTACGGTGATCGGATAGGTGCCCTCGGCCACCTTGTCGGCGGTGATGGGGGCAGCGCTTGCGCCCTCGGGCGCATCGGCCGCCTGTTCGGTCTTTTCCTGGGAATCGGCATCGCTTGCCTTTGCGCTGTCGATTGAATTTCCGCCGCAGCCGGCGAGCGAGAACGCGAAAATCGCCGCCGACAGGGCGAATGCGAGGGTTTTCTTCAACATGGAGGGGGTTCCTTTCAATCGCTTCGACCGCCCGCTCGTGCGGTGGGCGGGCGGGACGCGAATGCAACGGGCATGCGCCGTCGGTCGGGGAAGGCGCATGCCCGTTGCACGAGGACGCGACCGGCGCCCCCGTGCGCGGCGAGTTTACAGCTTGGCGATGGCGTCGTCCACGTGCGAGACGTAGATGTCGTCGACCGCGGCGTTCTGTCCCAGACCCTGGAGCAGGCACGTCACTTCGAAGCCGGCGGCCACGAACTTCGCAGCCCAGCTGTCGGGGTCGGTCTCGTCTGCCATGTCGTTGTTCGCGTGGTCGCCCGCGACCACCATGAACGGCGCGAGCACGGCCTTCTTGTACCCTGCGGCGCTCGCGGCGGCGATAACATCCTCGCAGGTCGGTTCAGCCTCGACGGTGCCGACGAAGAACTGCGTCAAGCCCTCGTTCTTGAACACTTCCTGCATCTTGGCATAGTCGGCGTTGGAATCGGCTTCGGTGCCGTGGCCCATGAGGCACAGCGCCGTCTTGCCGTCGTCGAAGGACGCCATGTTCTCCTTAATGGCGGCGGCCACCTTCTTGTAGTCGTCGTCGGAGGTGAGCAGCGGGTCGCCGAGCGAGATCTTGTCGAACTTGTCGGCGTACTTGTCGAGCTCGTCTTTCACGTCGGCGTATTCCAGGCCAGCCATGAGATGCGTCGGCTGCACGACGATTTCCTTCACGCCGTCTTCCACGCAGCGGTCGAGCGCCTCGGTCATGTTGTCGATCGTGATGCCGTCGCGCTTCTTCAGCTTGTCGATGATGATCTGCGCGGTGAAGGCGCGGCGGATGTCGTAGTCCTGCCAGTACTTCTCGCGGATAGCGTCTTCGATGGCGCCGATGGTGATGTGGCGCGAGTCGTTGTAGCTCGTGCCGAAGCTCGTGACGAGGATGACCGGCTTCACGGCCTTCTCCTTTTCGCTCGATTTCTCGGAACTCGCGGAGGTGTTGGAGCAGCCCGCGAGCGCGACTCCGGCGAGCGCGACGGCTCCGGTTGCTGCGGCGCTCATGAAGCCGCGGCGTGACATCTGTTCGGACATGGTTTTTCCTTTCCTCGGTTTGCCGGTCCCCCGGCGACAGTTGCTTGTCGGCACAAGCGAAAGAAAAGCGCTCCCCTCGGGGTTCACAAGGAGCTAACGCCACGGCGATGCCGTGAGGAAAAGGCGAAGCAGTCTGGCTTGGGGCGCGAGGCGGTTCGCCCGCGCGTCCTATACAGTAATGTCCCTTGCCCAGGATTCCCACCTGGTTCCCTCCGCAAGCCAGCGCGGGCTGTGCGGGCGCCGCGCCGGTCATTTCCTTTTATCCGATTGTCATATGCTCGTTGCCGAATCTTTTACTATGATAGTGGGCACTTGTGAACGTGTCAAAGCCAGGGCGGGCGGCATTGCGCCTCCTGCCTGCGTATTTGCGCCGATTGTCGCCGCAGGCGCCGTGTTTTGCCCGCTGCGCGAATGGCGGCGTAAACGGTTGCGATGAGAAACGGGAAGGGAAGGCTCGGATGATTCATATCGTTGGCGCAGGCTCGGGCGCCGCCGACCTTATCACGCTGCGCGGGGCGCGCCTTCTGCGCGCGGCCGACGTGGTCGTTTGGGCGGGAAGCCTTGTGAACCCCGAGCTGCTCGCTGAGTGCAAGGAATCCTGCATCGTCTACGACAGCGCGCACATGACCTTGGAGGAAGTGCTCGACGTGATGTGCGCGGCAGATGCGCGGGGCGAGGAAGTGGTGCGCCTGCACACGGGCGACCCGTGCCTGTACGGCGCCATCCAGGAGCAGATGGACGCACTCGACGCGCGCGGCGTGGACTACGAGGTGGTGCCCGGCGTGTCGAGCTTTTGCGGTGCCGCGGCGGCGCTTCGCCAGGAATACACGCTGCCGGGAATCAGCCAGTCGGTCGTGATCACGCGGCTTTCCGGGCGCACCCCCATGCCCGCGGGCGAGGGCATGCGCACCATGGCGGAATGCGGCTCGACTATGGTCATCTTCCTGAGCTCGGGTATGCTCGCCGAGCTTTCCGCCGAGCTTTTGGCCGCGGGCCGCAGCTCCGACGAGCCGGCGGCGCTCGTGTACAAGGCGACCTGGCCTGAGGAGCGCGTGGTGCGATGCACAGTGGGCACGCTCGCCGATGCGGGCGCGCGAGAGGGCATCGACCGCACGGCGCTCGTGGTGGTGGGCCGCGTGCTCGGAGCTCGCGGCGGGCTTGCGCACGACGGCGCGCAAGCGGAGTCGTACGAGCGCAGCAAGCTTTACGACCCTTCGTTTGCCACGGGGTATCGGAAGGCGAGCAGCTAGCGTGGCCTTCGAGCACTACATATATACCGGGACGACCCGCCTGCGCTGCGGCTACACCACGGGGAGCTGCGCCGCGCTCGCGGCGAAGGCGGCCTGCGAGATGCTCTTGTCACGAAAGCTCGTCGGCCTCGTGTCGATCGTCACTCCCGGCGGGCTGCCCGTCGAGGCGAACGTGCTCGACGCATGCATCGGCGAGGGGTGCGCCCAGTGCGCCGTGCGAAAGGACGCAGGCGACGATGCCGATGTGACCGACGGCGTACTCGTGTACGCGCACGTGGAACATGCGGGGTCGGGCACGGGCGCTGCGGGCAGCAAGGACGTGCCCGCGCGCGAATCGGAAGTTTCCGTCGACGGCGGCGTGGGCGTGGGGCGCGTGACGTTGCCCGGGCTCGAGCAGCCGGTGGGGGCGGCCGCCATCAACGCGACGCCGCGCGCGATGATCACTTCGGCGGTGCGCGAGGTGTGCGCCGCGCACGGCTTTTCTGGAAATATTGCTGTGACGATTTCGGTACCCGAGGGTGTTGCCCTTGCCGAAAAGACCTTCAACCCGCACCTGGGGATAGAGGACGGCATCTCCATCCTGGGCACGACGGGCATCGTCGAGCCGCGCAGCCTCGCTGCCTTGCGCGACAGTATCGAGCTCGAGATCCGGCAGCATGCGGCTATGGGGCGGTGCGGAGTCGTGCTCACGCCCGGCAACTACGGCGCGCAGTTCATCTCGGGGCATTTCCACCTAAACGGTGCGCCGGTGGTCTTCATCTCCAACTTTGTGGGCGATGCGATTGATTGCTGCGTTCGCGAGGGATTCACCAATGTCCTTCTTGTGGGACACATCGGCAAGCTGGTGAAGGTCGCGGGCGGCATCATGGACACCCATTCGCGTACCGCCGACTGCCGCGCGGAGATTCTGGCCGCCCACGCGGCCATGGCCGGCGCGGGCGCGAAGACCGTGAGCGAGATCATGTCGTCGGTCACGACCACGGCGGCGCTCGAGGTAATCGAGGCCGCCGGCGTGGGGGATGCTGCGCGCGCCTCGCTCGCTGCGGCAATCGAGGACAGGTTGCGCCGCCGCGCGGCGGGCGCATGCGACATCGCCGCGGTCGTGTTCGACGCCGAGCGCCGCGAGCTTTTCCGCACGTCGGGCGCCGATGCAGTTATCGGGAAATTGGGGGCGACGTATGAGTAAAGGC
The DNA here is from genome assembly GCA_036301625.1 of Collinsella sp. Taxonomy (GTDB): domain Bacteria; phylum Actinomycetota; class Coriobacteriia; order Coriobacteriales; family Coriobacteriaceae; genus Collinsella. The sequence goes on from JAXJEC010000023.1 coordinate 45,171, forward strand.
GTGTTGTACGGGGTGGGCCGCGCAATCGGCTGGCCGGGGACGAAGGTGGTCATGAAGGCGCGCCGCTCGCTTGCGGACGCGAAGCGCATCCTTCGCGAGGAGGGCGCCTTCGACGGTGCCGAGCTCGTAGAGGACTGTGGGCTTCCGGGCGAGCGCGTGTACCGCTCGGTCGACGATGTGCCCGATCGGGGCAGCTGCTTCTCGACGATGGTGGTGCGCTAGATGAGGGTTTCCTGCATAGCGTTCACTGAGAGGGGATATGCGTTGGCGGAGCGCACCGCACGCGCGCTTTCCGATTGCGCGCAGACAGGTGAAGATGACCCCGGCTGGGACGTTTCCGTTTCGCGCGGGTTCGGCGAGGGGAAGGCCGACCTGCGCGCATGGACGGCGCTCGCGTGGGAAGCGTCGGACGCGCTTCTGTTCGTGGGCGCGGCGGGCATCGCCGTGCGGGCGATCGCGCCGCATGTCGCCTCGAAGGCAACCGATTCCGCGGTTGTGGCGATCGACGAGGCGGGGCGCTTTGCCATTCCGCTTTTGTCGGGGCATTTGGGCGGTGCGAACGAGTTTGCGCAAACTGTGGCACGCGCGGCAGGGGCCATCCCCGTCATCACCACGGCGACCGACGTCCGCGGCGTGTGGGCGGTGGATACGTGGGCGCGCTGTGCGGGGCTCGCCGTTTCGAATCCCGAGGCCATCAAGCGAGTGTCCGCGCGGCTGCTTTCGGGCGGGCGCGTGGCGCTCTATTCCGACATGCCGATTTCGGGACAGCCGCCTGAGGGGGTTGACATTGCGTCCGACCGCGCTCGGGCCGATATCGTCGTGTCGCCGTTCGCTGGCGCGAATGTAGGTGCGTCCGTTCGCGCGGCGGAGACAACGTGCGAGGTCGTGCCCGCCGCTGAGACGGGGAAGCCGGCGGGCGTGCGGGCGCAGGCGCCTGCGCCCGAGCCGCTTCGCCTTGTCGTGCCCTGCATCGTTGCGGGCATAGGGTGCCGTCGCGGTGCGTGCGCCGAAGCGATCGAGGAGGCGTTTCTTCTCGCGTGCGGGCAGGCGGGTATCTCGCCTTCGGCAGTGCGCGAGGCGGCGACGATCGATGTGAAGGCGCACGAGGAGGGTCTGCTCGCCTTCTGCCGCGCGCGCAATATTCCGCTTGTGACGTATTCCGCAGAGGAGTTGTCGCAGGTCGAAGGCAGCATTTCGCCATCTGATTTCGTGCGAGCGACGGTGGGGGTCGACAACGTGTGCGAGCGCGCGGCGCTCGCGGACGGGGGCAAACTTATCTTCCCGAAGCTCGCTCACGGCGGCGTGACCGTCGCGTTTTCCAAGGTAACTATCGAACTTTCGTTTAAGGAGCGGTGATGGGAAAGCTCTTCGTGGTGGGGATCGGCCCGGGCGGCCCCGACGGCATGACGATTGCGGCTCGGCGCGCGCTCGAGGCGGCCGACATCGTTGTGGGGTACACGAAATACGTGGAGCTCGCGCTCGCCGCCGTGCCCGACGCGGCGCATCTCGCGACGCCGATGATGCACGAGGTCGAACGGTGCCGCCTGGCGCTTTCGCGCGCGCAGAGCGGAGAAGCCGTGGCGCTCGTGTGCAGCGGTGACGCGGGCGTGTACGGCATGGCGAGCCCCGTGCTGGAGCTTGCGGAGGACTACCCCGATGTAGACGTGGAAGTTATCGCCGGGGCCACCGCGGCTCAGAGCGGGTCGGCGGTGCTCGGCGCCCCGCTTGCCCACGACTTCGCGGTCGTGTCGCTCTCCGACCTGCTCACGCCGTGGGAGGTCATCGAGCGCAGGCTCGCCGCCGTGGCGAGCGCCGACTTCTGCATCTGTTTGTACAACCCGCGCAGCAGAAAGCGCGCCGACAGGCTCTCACGCGCGGCGAAGATTATGCTCGAATGGAAGGCCCCCGACACGCTCTGCGGCTGGGTACGCAACATCGGGCGCGAGGGGCAGCAGTCGGGCATGTGCAGGCTCTCTGAGCTCGGGGAGATCGACGCCGACATGTTCACCACCGTGTTCGTCGGCAACGCGGACACGAAGCGCGTAGGCGGCCGTATGGTCACGCCGCGCGGGTATCGGGAGATTCCATGCGAAAGGTAACGATCATCGGGGCGGGGCCCGGAAACCCCGACTTGCTCTCGCGCTCGGCGCTCGACGCGATCGATATCGCAGACGTGGTCATCGGCGCTCATCGCGCGCTTGTCGGCATCGACGTGCCGCCCGACGTGGTGAGATGCGAGCTCGTGAAGACGGCGGACATCGTCGCCGCGCTCTCCGATGCGGCGTCGTGGCAGCGCGCCGTGGTCGTGATGACGGGCGATGTGGGGCTGTTCAGCGGCGCGCGCCGCCTGGTGGAGGCGCTCTCCGGCGACGCGCAGGTGGACGTGCGCGTCATTCCCGGCATAAGCTCAGCGTCGTATCTCGCCGCGCGCCTCGCGCGTCCATGGCAGGATTGGCGCTTTGCGAGCGCTCACGGCGTGGCGTGCGACATCGTGGCCGAGGCCGAGCGCGCAGGTGAGCTCTTCCTCGTCACGTCGGGCGGGGAAGACCCCTCGCGGCTTTCGGGCGAGCTTGTGCAGGCGGGCTTCGGGGACGCGCGCGTGACGGTGGCCGAGCGCCTGTCGTACCCCGACGAGCGCATCACCTGTGCGACCGCAAGTGAAATCGCAGGTCAGACGTTCGACGACTTGAACGTGATGCTTATCGATTTCGCAGGCGGCGCCGGGTCGCCTGCGGGCTCTAGCGCAGCCTCCGAGGCGCCGGCCGGCGCGTCTGCGCCCGCGGCGGCTTCTTCCGCGGTGGACTCTGCGGGCGCATCCCGCGCCGCGAGCTCCCGCTGGCCGTACGCTTCCTCGGGCATTCCCGACGAGCTCTTCATCCGCGGTGACGTTCCCATGACCAAGCAGGAGGTGCGAGCCGTCGCGCTCGCGAAGCTGCGCCTTACCGCGACCGACACCGTGTGGGACGTCGGCGCCGGCACGGGGAGCGTGTCGATCGAGGCGGCGCTCGTCGCGCGAGCGGGGTCGGTATGGGCGGTCGAGCGCAACGCGGCCGGCGTGCGGCTCATCCGAGAGAACGCGGATGCATTCGGGTGCGGCAACGTGTATGCGGTCCCCGGCGTCGCTCCCGAAGCGCTCGCGAAACTGCCCGTCCCCGACGCCGTGTTCGTCGGCGGGAGCGCGGGCGAGCTTCCCTCCATCGTGGAGGCGGCGCTCGAGAAGAATTCGCATGTTCGCCTGTGTGTGCCATGCGTCACCATTGAGACACTCACTGAGGCGTGCGCGCTCCTCTCGGGTTCGCGCTTTAAGGGGTTCGAGGCGTGCCAGTTGTCGGCCGCCCGCGCCGAGGCTGTAGGCTCGCATCATCTTATGAAGGCGCAAAACCCCGTGTTCCTCGTCAGCGCGCGTGGTGCAGGTGGGGAAGGCGGTGCCCGGTGAGCACGTCCATCCCGCGCTTCATGGTCGCTGCGCCCTCGAGCGGGAGCGGCAAGACGGTCGTTACGTGCGCGCTCCTGCGCGCGCTCGCGCGCCGCGGCCTCGCATGCGCGGCCTTCAAATGCGGCCCCGACTACATTGATCCGCTCTTTCATCGCCGCGTCGTGGGCGCGCGCTCGGGCAACTTAGACGGCTTCTTCACCGACGCCCCGACGCTGCGCGCCCTGCTCGCACGCGGCGCCGCGGGCGCGGATATCGCGGTGCTCGAGGGGGTCATGGGCTTCTACGACGGCATGGCGCCCGGCGTGGCCGACGCGAGCAGCTACCAGGTTGCGCGCGACACGGAAACGCCGGTCGTTTTAGTGGTGAACGGGCGCGGGGCGTCTTTATCGCTCGCCGCCGTAATTCGCGGCATTGCCGAGTTCCTGCCTTGTGCGAACGTGCGCGGCGTCGTGCTGAACAAGACGAGCGCCGCTGCCTGCGCCTACGCGGCGCCTGCGATCGAGAAGCACACGGGCGTCGCGGTTTTGGGGAATATCCCCGCCGACGAGGCGTTCTCGCTCGAAAGCCGGCATTTGGGGCTTGTGACCGCTGACGAGGTCGAGCAGCTCTCCGCGCGCATCGACAAGATGGCCGAGCTGGTGGAAAAGAGCGTCGACGTCGACCGCTTGCTCGAAATAGCGGCGACGGCACCCGATATCCGCGAGGAACCTTACCGGTTGGAGCCGATCGCGGGAGCGCGGCCCATCGTCGCCGTCGCACGTGACGAGGCGTTCTCGTTCTACTACGAGGAGAACCTGCGCGCGCTCGAGGACCTGGGTTGCGAGCTGGCCTTTTTCAGCCCTCTGTGTGATAGCGAGTTGCCCCGGGGGACAAGCGCCCTCTATCTGGGGGGCGGCTACCCGGAGCTTAATGCGCGGCAGCTCTCCGAGAACGCGCCGATGCGCGAGGCGGTGCGGCGCGCGGTGGAATCTGGCATGCCGACGGTCGCCGAATGCGGTGGGCTTCTGTACCTGCAGCGCGAAATCGCCGATAGCGAGGGGCGGCGCTGGCTTGTTGTGGGCGCCCTTGAGGGCGCAAGCGAGAACGGGGGAAGGCTGTCCCATTTCGGGTACGTGGAGCTCACTTCCCAACGCGACGGGCTCTACGGGCCGCGCGGCACACGCATCCGCGCGCACGAGTTCCACTACTGGCAGTCCACCTGCCCGGGCGGCGACTTCTGGGCGCAGAAGCCCCGGCGCGACAAGGGCTGGCCGTGCATGACGACCACCCCGTCCCTGGTGGCGGGCTTCCCGCATGTGTATTATCCTGCGAACCCCGACGTTGCGCGCGCGTTCGCGTCTGCCGCAGCGTCGTTCGCAGAGAGGAGACGGCATGGCTGAAGCAACCGAAACCGCGCTTGCCTGTATCCGCGAGGAAGTCGAGCGCGCGTTCTCGTCGGCGCCGGGCGCCGTGCTCGAAGCCGCGCTCTCCCGGATCGCGCCCGCAGACGAGTGCGCCCGCGCCGCCGCGTACGCCGCGTGGGACTCCATCGCGCACCCCTTGGGGGGATTGGGTGACTTTGAAGACGCCGTCGCGTGTATCGCCGCAGCTCAGGGGAGCGCCGAGGTTGCCGAGTTTCCCCGTGCGCTCGCGGTATTCTTCTCCGACAACGGGGTCGTTGCCGAAGGCGTGTCGCAAAGCGGGCAAGATGTGACGCGAGCCGTCGCGCGCAACATGTGCGAGGGGGCCACGAGCGCCTGCCGCATGGCGGCGTTCGCGGGTGCCGAGGTCGTGCCCGTCGACGTGGGTATGGCCCGGGGCATAGAAGACGCGCGCATGGTGCGCGCGAACGTGCGGCGGGGGAGCGGCAACATCGCGCACGGCCCCGCTATGTCTCGCGATGGGGCCGTGCGCGCGATCGAGGTCGGAATCGCCGTCGCGTGCGGGCTCGCCCGCGCCGGCGTGCGCCTTCTCGCCGCGGGCGAGATGGGCATCGGCAACACGACCACCTCGGCGGCGGTGGCCGCAGTGCTCATCCGGGCGGACGCGCGGAGCCTCGTCGGGCGCGGCGCGGGGCTCTCGGACGCCTCGCTCGCGCGCAAGCGCGACGTGGTCGAGCGCGCTATCGACGCGAACTCGCCCGATCCCGCCGACTCGATCGACGTGCTCTCGAAGGTGGGCGGCTTCGACATCGCGGCGATGTGCGGCTTCTACCTGGGGGCCGCGGCCTCGAAGGCGCCGGCGCTCCTCGACGGGGTCATATCCTGCACAGCGGCCCTGTGCGCGGCACGCCTGTGCCCCAACGCCTTGGGCTACCTCGTGGGCACCCACGCATCAAGCGAACCCGCAAGCCAGGAGCTCCTTCGCGAGCTCGGCATTAAGGCACCCCTCGACGCAGGCATGCACTTGGGCGAGGGCGCGGGCGCCATGGCGTATCTGCCCCTTCTGGATTCGGCGCTGCGCGTGTACCGGGATGGGAAGACGTTCACGGCGACTGGCATGGCTGCTTACGAGCATTTCGAGGCCGGGAAATGACGGTGACGCTCGTCATCGGCGGCGCCGCGAGCGGCAAGAGCGCCTACGCCGAGTCCCTGTGCCTCGGGCACGACGGGCCCCGCGTGTACCTGGCAACGATGGAGCCCTTCGGGGAAGAGGGCGCCCGCCGCATCGCGCGCCATCGGGCGCTGCGCGAGGGCAAGGGGTTTTCCACCCTCGAGCGCGCGCGTGACGTGGGCGCCGCAGTGCCCGGGCTTCCGCGCGGCTGCACGCTTCTTTTGGAGGACGTGGGCAACCTGGTTGCGAACGAGCTTTTCGCGGAAGGCGGCTTGTCCCCACGTGACCCCGACGCAGTGGCGCGCGAGGTGCTCGGAGGCATTGAACGGCTCGCTCAGGCCGCTGCGTATACGGTGGTGGTCACCGTCGATGTGTTCGCCGATGGGATGCGCTACGATGATGGGACCGAGGCATGGAGACGCGCGCTCGCGCGCGTGAACGCGGGCGTGGCAGCGCTGGCCGACCGCGCAGTCGAAGTGGTATGCGGGATTCCCGTGTGGATGAAAGGCGAAGGACCTACAAGGTGAAGATAGCAGAGGCAATCGGCGCGGCGTTCGGAACGTTCTCGCGCATTCCCGTCCCGAAATCGGCCTGGACTGATTTCGGGTCAACCCATGCGCTTGCCGCGTTTCCCCTGGTGGGCCTTGCGGAAGGCTTCCTCATGACGGTGTGGGGGCACGTGGCGAACCTGCTCGGCATGCCCGCGACCATCGTCGCGGCCGTGCTCGTGGCGTTGCCTGTGGCGGTGACGGGAGGCATCCATCTAGACGGGCTCTGCGACACCTCCGATGCGCTTGCAAGTTGGGCCCCGCGCGAGCGAAAGCTCGAGATCATGCACGACCCGCGGGCGGGCGCCTTCGGGGTCATCGGTGTTGTCGTGTACCTTATTCTGCAGTTTTCCCTGTTCACCGCGCTGCCGCTTACGGCGGGGGCGTTCCTCGCGCTTCTGTGCTCGCTCGTGTTCTCCCGCGCGCTTTCGGGGCTCGCCGTAGAATGCTGGCCTGCCGCGCGGGCGGACGGCATGGCCACGGGGCTCTCGCCTTCGAAGAAGCGCGCGGCGATCGTTGTGCCGCTTTGCGCTTTCGCTGCGGCTTCGGCTGCAGGGATGGTCGCGTGCGCTCAGGCCGTCGGCGCCCTTATGGCGGTGGCGGGGCTTTTGACGCTCGCGTGGTACCGCCATGTTGCCCTGTCCCGCTTCGGTGGGGTGACGGGGGATTTGGCCGGATGGTTTCTGCAATGGGCCGAGCTCGCGATGCTTGCCATGCTGGTGGCGGGGGGCATGCTCCTATGATGCTCGTGGTAGGTGGCGCGCATTCGGGGAAGAGGACCTTCGTGCGCGAAAAGCTCGGGTTCGCGGCGGACGATTTCGTCGACGCGGTGCAGCTCGCGGCGGGCAGCGTGCCCGCGGCTTTTGCCGGTCGCGTCGCGTACCGTGCTGAGGAACTCGTACGCGCGCTCGACGCTGACCGGGCGCTCGAGTGGCTGATCGGCTTCGACGCAGTGATTCTGACCTTGGTCGGCTCGGGGGTCGTCCCTATGCGTGCAGAAGACGCCCAATGGCGCGAGCGCGCGGGGCGCCTGGGATGCGCGCTCGCTGCGCGCGCCGACGTCGTCGTGCGCATGACGTGCGGGATTCCCCAGGTCATCAAAGGAAACCTTGCCGATGCGCCTCGAGGGACGCTGGGCGCGGGCGCGCCTTTGGAAGTCATCTTCGTGCGCCATGGTGCCACGGCGGGCACGGAAGATCATCGCTACAGCGGGGCGGGCACCGACGAGCCCCTGTCGAGCGCGGGCGAGCGCGCTTTGCGCGACCTCGCGTGCGATCGTAACGTATTCCGTGTTATCACGAGCGGCATGGCCCGCACCGACCAGACGGCGCGCATCCTCTTCCCGAACGCGGAGCTAATGGCGTGCCCCGGTCTGCGCGAGATGGATTTCGGCGACTTCGAGGGGCGAAGCGCCGCCGAGCTTAAAGAGGATGCGCGCTACCGCGCCTGGGTAGACTCCTGGTGCGAGACGCGCTGCCCGCATGGCGAGGGCAAGAGCGATTTCACCCGCCGCGTCGTCGCGGCGTTTCGGGAGGCGTGCGAATCGGAGCGCGCCCAGGGGGGTGGGCGCGCCGTCTTCGTCGTTCACGCGGGTACCGTGAAAGCGCTGCTCTCCGAGCTAGCTGTCCCGAAAATGGGATATTTCGACGTGCATACCGAGCCGGGCGGCGCATGGGCCGCCACCTGGGATGGGCGCTGCCTTCGCGACGTTCGCCCCGCTTCGGGGGGCGATGCCCGGTGATGACAATTCTTGCCGTCGCCGCCGGGTTCGCGGCCGACCTTGCCTTCGGCGACCCGCGCTGGCTTCCCCATCCCGTCGTCGCCATGGGGCGCGCGATCACGTGGGCCGAAGGCCGCCTGCGGCACGCATTCCCGCAAACGTCCGCGGGCACGCGTGCCGCAGGGCTTGTGCTCGCCGTGGCGCTTCCGCTTGCGTGTGGGCTTTTGACCTCGGGTATCCTACATCTTTGTGGCATGGTTCACTCCGGCTTGCGCTTCGTGGTCGAGGCATGGGCGAGCTATCAGATTCTCGCGACATGCGAGCTGCGCCGCCAGAGCCTGGCCGTGGCCCGCGCGTTCTCGAAGGGCGGCCTTGTCGCGGCGCGCGAAGCCGTCGGGCTCATCGTGGGACGCGACACGTCTGTTCTCGACGAGCAGGGCGTTGTGCGCGCCGCCGTGGAAACGGTGGCGGAGAACGCGAGCGACGGCGTCATCGCGCCGCTTTTCTACCTTATTATCGGGGGTGCGCCCTTGGGCATGGCGTACAAGGCGGTGAACACGCTCGACAGCATGGTGGGCTACAAAAACGAGTGCTACATCGACTTCGGCTGCGCCTCGGCGCGCCTCGACGATGCGGTTAACTGGATTCCCTCGCGCTTATCGGCCCTGCTCATGATCGCCGTGTGCCCGATCGTCGGGCTCGACGCGCGCGGGGCGGCGCGCATCTGGCGCCGCGACAGGCGTCGCCATGCGAGCCCGAACGCGGCGCAGACCGAGTCAGCGTGCGCGGGCGCGCTCGGGCTGCGCCTGGCAGGACCCGCGGTGTATTTCGGCAAGCTCGTTGAGAAACCGATGATAGGCGACGCGTCCCGCGAAATCGAGTGGGGCGACATCGCCCGGGCGACAAGGCTCATGCTCGCCGCGTCCGTATGCGCGCTCGTCGTCTTCGGCGCCGCACGCGCGGCGGTCGTGCTCGCCGTGGGGGTGATGGCATGAGGGAGGACCACGCCGCGTCCCGGGCTGCCGGGGGAATCCTGCGCGCCCGTGCGCATGGGGGCAGCGCGCAATCGCTCGGCATCGGTTGCGAAGGGGGCGCCTCCGACCTCATTGACTTCTCGGTGAACGTGAATCCGGCAGGCCCCTCGCCGCGCGCCCTCGCCGCAGCTTGCAAGGCGCTTTCTCGAATCGACGCCTACCCCGATAGGGAAAGCCTCGCCCTCGTTCGCGCCCTAGCGCGCGCCCAGGGCATTCCCGAAGATACTATCGTCTGCGGCGCGGGCGCGTCCGACATCATCTGGCGGCTCGCTGCGGCGGTGCGCCCGAAACGCATCGTCGTGTGCGCGCCGACGTTCTCTGAATATGCGGAGGCGGCATCGTACTACGGCGCATGCGTGCAGGAGTTCCCGCTCTCCGAAGCGGACGGCTTCGACGTGCCCGCCTCCTTCGCCCGCGCGATCGAGGGGCCGGGAGACGTGGCGTACCTCTGCAATCCGAACAACCCGACGGGGCGCCTCGTCGACCCCCGCGTGATCGATGCCGCGGCATGCCGCTGCGAGCAGGTGGGCGCGCTGCTCGTCGTGGACGAGTGCTTCCTCGGATTTGCCCCCGACGCCCGCGAAAGGAGCGTGGCCGCACGCGCCGCGTGTTCGCGCCATGTGGCCGTGCTCTCCGCGTTTACCAAGCTCTACGGAATGGCGGGGTTGCGGTTGGGATATCTGATCAGCGGAAACGCCCAACTCATCGAGGGGATTCGCCGGGCGGGGCAGGCGTGGCCCGTCTCCTCGGTCGCGGAGGCCGCGGGCATCGCCGCCCTGGAAGACGTCGAATACGTCTCGCGCACGCGCGATGTATTGGCGGACGAGCGAGCGTGGCTTTCCCACGAGCTCTCCTCACTCGGGCTATCCGTCGTGCCGTCGGATGCGAACTTCCTTTTAGTCCGCACGCCGGCGAAAGACATCCCCGAGCGTCTGTATAAACAGGGGGTTTTGGTCCGCACGTGCGACTCGTTTTCGGTACTGTCCCGTTTCTGGTGCCGCGTCGCGGTGCGCACGCGCAAGGAGAATGCCCGGCTTGCGATGGCGTTCAGCCGCGCGCTTCGGGCGGAAGGCGCATCGGGCGAAGGCGAACCCGTCGAACGGGGCGGCGCTTCTTGCAGCGGCGCTATGGCGGGCGCGGATGGCCGAGGCCCGGCGAAGGAGGTCGATACCCGTGGGTAGGGCGAAGCCCATCATGATCCAGGGCACCATGTCGAACGCGGGGAAGAGCCTGCTTGCGGCGGGGCTGTGCCGCGTGCTTTCGCAGGACGGCCTGCGCGTGGCTCCCTTCAAGAGCCAGAACATGGCGCTCAACAGCGGTGTCACGGCCGACGGGCTCGAGATGGGGCGCGCCCAGATCATGCAGGCCGAGGCGTGCGGCATCGCGCCCGACGTGCGCATGAACCCCATCCTGCTCAAGCCCGAAAGCGACCACCGAAGCCAGCTCATCGCGGCCGGCAAGGCGCAGGGAGCCTTCGCTGCGAGGGGCTACTTCGCGCGAAAGAAGGCGCTCATGCCGCAGATTTTGGAGGCGTTCGATTCGCTCGCGGAGGAAAACGACGTCATCGTCATCGAGGGCGCCGGCAGCCCCGTCGAAATCAACCTTGCCGAAAACGACATCGTCAACATGGGGCTTGCGCGCGCCGTGTCCTCCCCCGTGCTGCTCGCGGGCGACATCGACCCAGGCGGGGTGTTTGCCCAGCTCTACGGCACGGTCGCGCTCTTTGCACCCGAGGACCGCGCGCTTTTGCGGGGGCTTGTGGTGAACAAGTTCCGCGGCGATGTGGAAATCCTGCGCCCGGGTTTGGCCCCGCTCGAGAAGATGTGCGGGGTTCCCGTCGTGGGGGTCGTGCCGTATCTTACGCTCGACCTGGACGACGAGGACTCGCTCGCGCCGCGCCTATCTGCCCGCGAGGCGCGCGGCGTCATCGACGTCGCCGTCGTGCGCCTTCCGCATCTGTCGAACTTCACCGACTTCGACCCGCTTTCGCGCGTGCCCGGCGTGGGCGTGCGCTATGTTTCCTCGACGACCGATCTGGGCCGGCCCGACCTGGTGGTGCTCCCAGGCTCGAAGACCACGCTCGACGACGCGCGCTGGCTTGCGGCTAGCGGCATCGGAGCCTGTGTACGCGCGCTTTCGGGCGCGGGCACGCCGGTGCTCGGCATATGCGGAGGCTACCAGCTTTTGGGAGACGAGCTTTCCGACCCGCACGGCAGGGAAGGCGCTGGCACCGCGCGCGGGCTCGGGCTCATCCCTGCAAGTACGGTGTTCAAGGAGGAAAAGCGCCTTGCCCAGTCGGAGCTTCGCATCACGGGCGCCCAAGGCGCGTTCTCGGTGTGGAACGGCATGACGGCTCGCGGGTACGAGATTCACGACGGCGTAACGACCGTCTTCTGCGCCCCTGCGGGCACGATTGGCGGCGAACCAGAAGGCGCGGCCTGCGGAAACGTGTTCGGAACCTATCTCCACGGCCTGTTCGACGAACCGGGGGTGGCGCTCGCCCTCGCACGCTCGCTCGCGCGCATGCGCGGCCTGCCCGAGGGCGTCGTGGGTGCTGAGGGCGCGGTGTCCGCGGCCGATCACCGTGCGCGCGAGTTCGACCGCCTGGCCGACTCCGTGCGCGGGGCGCTCGACATGGAGTATGTCTACCGCATTATCGAGGAGGGCGTATGATCCACGTGTATCATGGCGACGGCAAAGGCAAGACCACGGCGGCGATGGGCCTCGCCCTTCGCATGCTCGCCGCAGGCCGCCGCGTCGTCGTCGTGCAGTTCCTGAAAGACGGCGAAAGCGGGGAGGTGCGCCTGCTCGCCGAGCATTTCGGCGTGCCCGTGTTCGCGGGGAAGGCGTCGGACAAGTTTACCTGGTCCATGACGTCGGAAGAACTTGCCGCGACGCGCGAGCTGCACGATGGGAACCTCGCTTCCGCGCTCGCCGAGCTCGAGGGCGCGCAGGAGGGGCTGCTCGTGCTCGACGAGGCGCTCGACGCGCTTTCGAAGGGGCTTGTCGACGAGGCGCTCGTGGACCGCGCGCTCGATATGTCCGCGCGCGGCGTCGAAGTTGCGCTCACCGGGCGCGCGCCTTCCCGCAAGATCGTGGAGAAGGCCGACTACATAACCGAGATGCGGTGCGAGAAACACCCCTACGAGCAGGGGATATGTGCAAGGGAAGGAGTGGAGTACTAGATGGATTCCAAGGAGATGGCGCCCGGCGACATCGAGCGGCGCAGCTTCGAGATCATCACCGAAGAGCTCGGCGGCCGCACGTTCCCGCCGCTCGAAGAGCCCGTCGTGAAGCGCGTCATCCACACCACTGCTGACTTCTCGTACGCCGATTCCCTCGTGTTCACCCATGACGCCGCGCACTGTGCGCTCGACGCACTGCGCGCAGGGGCCACGGTGCTCACCGACACGAACATGGCGCTCGCAGGCATAAGCAAGCCCGCGCTCGCGAAGCTCGGCTGCCAGGCCGTGTGCTACATGGCCGACCCGGATGTCGCCGCAACGGCGCGCGCCGCGGGCACGACTCGCGCCGTTGCGAGCATGGACAAAGCTTGCGGCATCGAGGGTCCGCTCATCGTGGCCGTCGGCAACGCTCCCACAGCACTTCTGCGCCTCGCCGAGCTCATGGACGCGAGGAAGATCGCGCCCGCGCTCGTCGTTGGGGTGCCGGTCGGGTTTGTGAACGTTGTCGAGGCGAAAGAGGAGCTACTCGCACGACGCGTGCCAGCCATCGTCGCGAGGGGTCGCAAGGGCGGCTCGACCGTGACGGCCGCCATTATGAACGCGCTGCTCTACCAGATCACGCGCCCAGGCGGCCCGAAGTGACGGCGCCCGCATCCGCGCCGGCGCTGCGCATCTTCGCCGGCACCACCGAAGGCCGCCTTCTGTGCGAATGGGCGAGCGGGGCGGGCATCCCCGCCCGTGCCTACGCGGCAACCGAGTACGGAGGCGAGCTTTTGGGCGAGCTTCCGGGCATCGAGGTGCATGCGGGCAGGCTCGACGAGGCCGACATGGAGCGCGAGCTTTCCGGCGCGCGCATCGTCGTCGACGCCACGCATCCCTTCGCTACGCTCGCAAGCGGCAACATCCGGGCCGCTTCGCTCGCCGTGGGTGCACGATGCCTGCGCCTTGCGCGCCCGGTCGAGGCGCTGCCCAAAGGCGTCGTGTCGGTCGCGTCGATCGCCTGCGCGGCGCGCTTTCTCTCCGAGAACCCGGGTCGCGCGCTTCTCACGACGGGGAGCAAGGAGCTTGCTCCCTACACGCGCGTCGCCGATTTCGCGGAGCGCTTCTTCGTGCGTGTGCTCCCGCTGCCCGGTGCTATAACGAAGTGCATCGACGCGGGGTTTTCGCCGTCGCACGTCATCGGCATGCAGGGGCCCTTCACCCGCGAGCTCAACGAGGCGATGCTTCGGCAGGTGGGCGCCCAGTGGCTTGTGACCAAGGACTCGGGAACCGTAGGCGGCACGGCCGAGAAGATCGCCTCCGCGCGCGACGTGGGAGCGCGCTGTATCGTGGTCGCCCGTCCCGCCGAGGGAGGCGGGGCCCTGTCGCTTCGGGAAGTGGAAGACGCGCTCTTACGGGAGTTCGCGCGCTAGGCGCTCGCCGCGCCTGCGCGCCCTCCCGCCCGCGAGGAGGAGCGCCCCGAGCAAGCTCGACCCGTACAAGCCCGTCATCTGCCAAAAGCTCGAGGACGACGCCCGGAACTGGCGCAAGCAGCCCTTCAATAAGTTGTGGTGAAATAGTGTCTGTTTTTGCTGCTAGACAGCATATTCAGTCCATAATTCACCGCAACTTGTTGGTGGTGGCTTACTGGTAGCGTAGGCACTCCACCGGGTCGAGCTTTGCCGCGCGGCGAGCGGGGTAGAAGCCAAAGATTACGCCGATGCCGACCGATACGGCAAACGCGATCAACACGGTCGTAATGGAGAAGCTTGGCGTGATCGTCCCGGTGGCTCCAAACTCGCTCATGATGCCCGAGCTTGCGGCAAAGAACGTGAGCCCCCAGGCCAGCAGATAGCCAATCACGACGCCCAAAATGCCGCCAGTGACGCACAGCGCCGAGGACTCGGCCAAAAACTGCGCGGTGATATCGCGACGACTGGCGCCCAGAGCGCGGCGGATGCCGATCTCGCGGATGCGCTCAGTCACGTTGGTGAGCATCATGTTCATAATGCCGATACCGCCGACAAGCAGCGAGATACTGGCGACAGCACCCATGATGAGTGAGAACGCGCCCATAAAGGAGTTGAGCGCATCGATGGCGCTTTTCATGGAGGTCGCCGATACACTGTCGTACTCATCATCCTCCGCGATGCCCTTCATCGTGCACACCTTGGACTCGATGGTCTTACAAAGCTCGTCCATGTCTGTGCCCTCGGCGGCAAGAGCCGTCACGCTGGGGAATGAAGGATTTTCGTCGCCAAACAGGCCTGAGATGGTTTCGCGCGGCATATACAGTGTGAGCGAGCCCATGGAGTCGTTGCCGCCATCAATCACACCTACAATCTGCACCTCGCCGTTGGACACCTTGATGGTTTTCCCCAGCGCATCCTGTTCGTTGCCGTAAAGCTGATCGGCGCCGCCGCGGCTGATGAGCGCCACGCGCGAGCCTGATTGGGACTCGGCCTGGGAATAGGTGCGCCCCGCAACGAGCTTGCTGGCCCCCACGGCGTCGAGCATGTCGCTATCGACACCCTGTGCCATGACGGTATAGCTTTTATCGCCGGTCTTGTACTCGGTGTACGCGCTGTCGACAATGCCGATCTGCTCTATCTGCGGCACCAGTTTTTGAAGCTTCTCGATGTCCGACTCTGTGAGTTCTTGCGACGAATAGATTTGCACCATGCGTGCCGCATTGAGGCCCAGGCTGTTGACCAGGCTGTTTTGGATGCCGCCGATGAGCGAAGTCATGGCGATAACCGAGGCGATGCCGATGACAATGCCCAGGATGGTGAGCAGGCTGCGCCCCTTGTTGGCCTCGAGCGAGTGAAGGGCTTCCTGGATGAGATCGCGGGCGCTCATGCCATCTCTCCTTTCGGCGGGTTGGCGGAGGCGGAAATCATGGGCAGGCTATCCACGGCGCTGCGCAGGGTCCGCGGTGCATGTGGAATATACGCGCCATCGTGAATGCGACCGTCGCGGATGGTCACGGCACGGTCGGCCTCGGCGGCGATGCCGGGGTCGTGTGTGATAAGCACGATGGTTTTGCCGCGCTTCTGGAGCTTATGGAAGGTCTCCATCACAAGCGCTCCGGTAGCGGAGTCAAGGTTTCCCGTCGGCTCATCGGCCAGGATGATGGGCGGGTCATTGACGAGGGCGCGCGCGATTGCGACGCGCTGCATCTGGCCGCCCGAGAGCTCGGATATGCGGTGGTCCCAGTGGTCGACGGGCAGCGTGACAGCCTGCAGCGCGTGAACGGCGCGCATTTCGCGCTGGCTACGGGGCACATTGGTGTAGGCCAGCGGCAGCATGACGTTTTCGATAACCGACAGGCGCGGCAGCAGGTTGAAGCTCTGAAAGACAAAGCCAATGCTCAGGGCGCGGACTTCGGTGAGCTCGTCATCATCGAGCTCGGCCACGTTGAGCCCTTGCAGGTAATAGTCGCCCGCCGTCGGTTTGTCCAGGCAGCCCAGGATATTCATGAGCGTTGACTTGCCCGAGCCCGAAGGGCCGGTAATGGCGACGAACTCGCCGGGTTCTACCGCCAGGCTCACGTTGTGCAGGATGTGGGCGCAACCCGCCTCGCTCTCAAAAATGCGGTGCACGTTGCGGATGTCGATAACGGGACGCATTACATGCCCTCGTCGTCAGACATGCTGCCCGAATCCGTGCTGTAGCCGCCTTCAGCCGTTGCGTCCGCTCCGGTGTCCATGACGAGGGTGTCGTCATCGCGCAGCTTGGTAACCGGCACGTTGGGGTTGATCTCGTTGCCCTGGTCGTCGCGCTTTACCTGTGTCTTGCCGACTACGGCTTCGTTGTCGTTTTGCGTCACGACGGTCACCTTCACGCGACGGGTATGCTTGCCCTCGTCATCGGTTGCCACGTTGACGTAATAGTGTTCGCCGTCTTCGGTCATGAGCGCCATCGTCGGCACCATCACCACGTCGTCGAGCTGCTCGGTCACCACCGATACCTCGGCCGTCATGCCCGGCTTCAGGCGCGCGTCGGGCGCCTCTATGAGAATGTCGACGTTAAAGGTTACGCTGCCGCCGCCACCGTTGGCGGCGTCGGAGTTTGCCACCGAGGCGATGGCCGTGACCGTTCCCTGGCTTACGATATCGGGAAACGCGGGATACGTGACGTTGGCACTCTGCCCAACGGCGATCTTGGCGATGTCCTTTTCGCCCACCTGCACGGTCACCTTCATCTTAGATAGGTCGGCGATCTGCATGCACTGCTTGCCGCCGCTCGTATCGCTTTCGCCCATGATCATGCCGCCTGTTACCGTGGCGCCCACCTTGGCGTTGAGCTCCACGATACTGCCCGAGCTCGGGGCCGTGACCGTACGACTGGCCGCCTTGGCGTTCGCCTGATCGAGGTTTGCCTGGGCCGATGCGAGGCTGCGCTGCGCGGCCGATACGGCGTTCGTGTCCGCCGATGCGGCGGAGACGCCAGCCGCTGCGGAAGCTCCATCGACGTCCGTCGTTGGGGTGGCCTGAGCGGCAGCTGCGGCTTTCTTCGCATTAGCGAGGTCTTCTTGAGCGGCAGCAACTGCACGCTGCGCCTCGGCAACGTTGCGATCGAGCTCGTCGTTTTTAATGGTCATAAGCACGTCGCCCTCGTTGACGGATTGGCCCGCCTGCACGTTGATCGAATCGACCGTACCGTCGACAGAAGGGGAGACCACTGAGGACGAAATGGGTTTGAGCTGGCCTTTCGCCTCGACCGTTGTGGTAAACGTGCCCTCGGTCACCATGTCGGTCACCGGCCCGTTGTTGCCTGCGGGCCGTGCGTTGATGGCTAAGGTCACGACAACGGCGATGAGCACAATGGCGGCCACGACGCCGGCCGCAATGCCGCGTCGGATGAGCTTTTTGCGTCGACGTTCGGCACGTTTTGCCTTGAGCTTGGCATATGCCTCTTCATCGGAAATCTCGGTCGCATCGTTCGCGCGTCCGCTCTGCTTATCGGCATGTACGTTTGTAATCAGAGGAATCGTTTCGGTGACATCTTCGAGCGTGTGCTCGGTATCATCCGGGCCCGGGGTGGTCGTGGGGACATTCGGCATAGCGTCTCCTTTATAGAAAGTACCTCGATAAGTATATGCGCCCACCGGTTGGGGTGGGCGCATAGAACGGTTTCTTTCGGAACTGTTAGATTGGTCGCAGCGGTTCCACGTTGTAGGAATGCGCGCGTTGCACTACGAGTGGACAACCACGCATAGGCCGACTTTGATGCAGTCGTGAAGTGCCTTGGCGTCTGCCAGGCGCAGGTTGATGCAGCCGTGGCTGCCGCACCATTTGTACGACTCGGCGTTATCGAAGCTCTTGTCGTTTTGCCAGGTGGCATCATGGAAGCCGATCATGTTGCCCTCAAACGGCATCCAGTAGCTCACCGGACTCTCGTATTTGGGCTTGCCGGTCTCGGGGTCCTTGGCTCCGATCAGGGTGCTGCCGCCGTCGTTGCTGTTGATCTGCCAGACGCCCTCGGGCGTGGCGTCCTCGCCCGGCTTGCCCGAGATAAAGTTGGCCTCCCAAACGATATTTCCGCTCTCGTCATAGTAGCGCGCGTGCTGTTCGGACAAGTCGACGTCGATATACGCCTTCCAGTCGGGCTCTCCCTTTGCGGTAAAGGTGTCGGCCTTCTGGGAGTACTTGATCTCGATTTCGCCGGTCTGCTTGTTGTTAATGGCGTCCTCGACCTGCTTGGCGAGCGAGCTGCTGTCGATGGACCAACCAAAGTCGCCGCCTTCGACGGCGCACTGCTTGCCATCGGCGCGCGTCCACCAGCGAGTGGAGCCCACGGTATTAAAGCCGTTGGCGAGTTCGGCTGCCCAGTTGCTGATCTGCGACGTATCGAGCGTTGGGTTGGCGGGATCGGCAAAGCTGATCCACTGCAATACGGAGCTGCCATCAACCTTGCCGGCATCCTCGCCGTTGAGCTTGAGGGTCACGTTGACGCCCAGGAAGTTGTTGGCGGCATCGCATGCGGCCTGAATCTGATCATCGGTCAGCGTTCCATTGAGCGGCTCATAGGCATCGTTGCCGAGCTTGGAAAGATCTACGGACTCGGCCAGCGAGGCAAGCTCGAGCTCGGCATACTTAATGACATGCTCGCGGTTGAGTTTTTCGTTGGAGCGCGCCTTCTCGACGGTAAACTTGCCGGCCTGCTCGTCATAGGAGCTATTTGCCTCGAACGTGCCCGAACGGCCCTCGTTAAACTCGTTGATGGCGGCGCCCAGATCCTTCTCAAACTTCTTTTGGTCAAAGGTGTCGGAGAGCATGGACAGGTCGACGTCTTGATCAAGATCGACTTCGTTGGAGGTAGCGGTTGTTTTGGTCTTGCCGCTTAAGGATTCCACAAGGCGGACCGGCCAAATAAAGGCTTCGTTGTGGTTGATGATCTCTTTTGCGGCAGCTTCACCATCGACGATGGGTTCATCGGACTCGGGCTGATAGGTCCAGCTAAAGTCATCGCCTGTCACGGCGAGCTTATAGTGCTTCCATGCCGAATTGACCTTGGTGGCGGCAGACGAAGCGTTGGAGAACGAGACGTCGACGCCGGCGATGGTGGTGTTGGGGTAGGCTACCTGCGAAAATGCTACGACGCCTACGATATAGACAATGACGATTAGACCCAGGACGACAAAGAGCGTCGTCTTTTTGCCCGACTTATTGTTGCCGGCGGACTTGCGCGCGGGGCCGCGATCGCCTCGAGCGTGCGTGGGGGGGTGCTTGGGCGCATTACCGTTTGCCTGGTGCTGCTGACGTTGTTGACGCTGCTGTCGCTGTTGGTTCGGGCGTTGGGAAGCGTTTGCCGCACCACGCTGCTGACCGTGGCTCGGCGCGATAGGACGCGGCGACTGAACGCCGCCGGTGTGCCTGCTCGGCTGCTGCGGATCGGGAATCAGTTGAGTTCGATCGTTTTGCGACATCGTATGCATATCCTTCGATTTTCGCCTTGCGGTTCATCGTGTTTTTACTGGGCTTGCATTATAGCGATTGCCCTACTGTTTGTGGTACGGAAACGGTGGCATTCAAAAGAGGTGGGACATTTGTCCCACCTTTGAGTCATTCTTTGCCGTTATCCGCACACACCGCATTTTGCACAGGCCGAAAGTGCGGCCGGAGCCTGCGCGATGCCGCCCTTTGCCGTCTCGCGCAGCGTGGCCGGCAACGCGTGGCCCACCGAGAGCATGACGTGTGCCATTTGGTCAAACGGCACCAGACTCTTAATGCCGGCGAGGGCGAGTTGTGCCGAGCTAAAGGCCGCTGCCACGCCGATGGCGTTGCGGTTTTGGCAGGGCACCTCCACGAGGCCGCCTACGGGGTCACAAACGAGGCCCAGCAGGTTACTCAGTGCGATGGAGCTGGCATCGAGCGCCTGCTCGGGCGTGCCGCCGAGCATCTGCACCAGCGCGGCGGCTGCCATGGCGGCGGCGCTTCCGACCTCGGCCTGACAGCCGCCCTCGGCGCCGGCAACGCAGGCGCTTGTGGTGAGGTTGAGGCCGATTGCGGCGGCGCAGTAGAGGGCATCCATGACCTGCTCGTCGTCGAGCTGCAGGCGATCGGCGAGTGCCAGCACGCAGCCGGGCACAACACCCGCGGAGCCTGCCGTGGGGGCGGCGACGATCACGCCCATGGTGGCGGAGCGTTCGAGCACGGCCATCGCGCGGGCCACGGCGTCGGTCTGGACGGCGCCCATCAGGCTTATGCTCAGATCGTTTCGGCTGGTGGCATCGACAAGCTTTGCCTCGCCGCCGATGAGGCCGCCGAGCGAGCGCTGTGGATTGGAAATGGGGGCTGTGGTCTCTTCGCGCATGACGTCGAGTACGCGGCGCATGGCGGCGACGGCGTGGGCCTCGCCGGTCAGACGCGCCTCACGAACGGCCATGACGGCGCCGATGCTGAGCCCCATTTCCTCGCACGCATCGAGCAGCTGCTCGCCGTCGTCGAAGATTTCCTTGGCCGAGACGCCGGGAGAGAGCGACGAGGCAGAACCGGGGAGCTCGATAAAGGTCGCGTAATCGACATTGTCGAGCTTGCGCAGCATGGGGACGACGGTGTCGTCGGGCGCGCCGTCGGTCTCAAAGACGGAGTAGGCCTGGCCGCCCACTTCGGTGCGGTAGGTGCGGCAGAAGGCGATGTTTACGTGGGCGTAGGCGAGCAGGTTGGTGAGCGCGGCGAGCACGCCGGGGACGTCCTTGTGCGCCACGAAGAGCGTGGAATACATGCCTGAGATGTCGACGCCGACGCCGTTAATGCGGCTGATGCGCATCTTGCCGCCGCCCAGGCTCTCGCCGCGGACCTGTGCCGTGGCGCCCGTGTCGTCGACCATTTCGATGTCGACGGTGTTGGGGTGGATGGAGGCGTCGTCGCCCTTGATGTCAAAGTGATATTCGAGGCCCTGCTCGCGTGCGAGGTCGAAGGCCTGCTTGATGTTCTCGTCATCGGTGTCGAGGCCCAGAATGCCCGCGACGAGAGCGCGGTCGGTGCCGTGGCCGCGGTAGGTGTGGGCGAAGGAGTTCCACAGGCCAAAGGTGACTTTGGTGATGCGGCCTTCCAGCAGGCTGGCAGCAACTTGGGCGCACCGCAGGGCGCCGGCGGTGTGCGATGAGCTGGGGCCGACCATGACGGGGCCCAAGATCTCGAATGCCGAGGTCGTAGCTAGTGTTTGCGGCTTGCCTGCCATGGGTGCTCCTTTAATCTGTCCCGTCGTCCCGAGGGGCGGGGCATAAGGTCGCCTGCTCGGACAGTCCTGCTCGCACGGAGAGCACATTAAGTGCTCTCCGGCTCGTGCGGAACTCGCGATCGACCTTATGCCCCGCCCCTCGGGACTAAGGATACATGGTAGAAGGGCGCGTGCTGCAAAATTCATTAGCTGGTGACGCAGCGTGGGCTCATATCGAAATATCTTCACCACCGGATTAATAAAAAAGAAGTACCGCTTGGGGGCGGTACTTCTTTTGGTGCGTTGCTATTTGGCTGCGGCTTTTCTCGTTAGCTTACAGGCCGCAGGCTGCTTTGAGTTCTTCGACTCGATCGGTTTTCTCCCAGGTGAAGTCGGCGTCTTCGCGGCCGAAGTGACCGTAGGCTGCTGTTTTCTCGTAGATGGGGCGACGCAGGTCTAGGTCGCGGATGATTGCGCCCGGGCGCAGGTCGAAGGTCTTCTCTACGGCTTCAACGATCTTGTCCTCGGCAACATGCGCGGTACCGAAGGTGTCGACCATGATTGAGAGGGGCTTGGAAACGCCGATGGCGTAAGCAAGCTCGACTTCGCAGCGATCGGCCAGGCCGGCGGCGACCACGTTCTTGGCGACCCAGCGCGCGGCGTATGCGGCGGAGCGGTCAACCTTGGTGCAGTCCTTTCCGCTAAAGGCACCTCCGCCGTGACGGCCGTAGCCGCCGTAGGTGTCGACGATGATCTTGCGGCCGGTGAGGCCCGTGTCGCCCATGGGGCCGCCCACGACAAAGCGACCGGTGGGGTTCACGTAGATGTCCGCGTTGTCCCACGGCATGTTCTCGGCGGCCATGACCGGGGTGATGACGTGCTCGATGAGGTCGGCCTTGATCTTGCCCATGTCCTCGATCTCGGCGGCGTGCTGCGTGGAGATGACGATGGTCGTGACCTCGACGGGCTTGCCGTCTTCGTAGCGCACGGTGACCTGGGTCTTGCCGTCGGGACGCAGATAGGCGAGGGTACCGTCGTGACGCACGGCGGCCAGGCGCTCGGCTAGGCGGCTTGCCAGGTAGTGTGGCATGGGCATGAGGGTCTTGGTCTCGTTGGAGGCATAACCGAACATCATGCCCTGGTCGCCGGCACCGATCAGGTCGATCGGGTCGGTGGTAGCGCCGGTCTGGGTCTCGAAGGACTCGTCAACGCCCTGGGCGATATCGGGTGACTGTTCGTGGATGAGGCTCATAACGCCGCAGGTGTCGCAGTCAAAACCGAACTTGGCACGGTTGTAGCCAATGCGGCGGATAACACCGCGGGCGATTTCCTGTACGTCGACGTAGGCCTGGGTGCGAATCTCGCCGGCGACGATGACGGTGCCGGTGGTCACGAGGGTCTCGCAGGCGCAGCGGACGTTCTCCACGTTGGCAGGCACGCCGTTGGGGGCGATGTAACCCTGCTCCTGGAGCTCTATTTCTTTGGCGAGGATTGCGTCGAGGACGGCGTCGCTGATCTGGTCAGCGATCTTATCGGGATGACCTTCGGTCACCGACTCCGACGTAAAAACAAAGGACCCGTGTTGGGGCGGGATGGAACGAAGTTCTTCTGACATGATTGTCCTTTCAAAAACGTGTCCCGGCGACCGTTACCATTCCGCCGGGCTCTCTATGCAAGGGCACATCATAGCGCGTAAATCAAACATTCACACCCTTTCCGCACCTACTCATTGGGGACAGACTTAAATGACCAGCCTTACCTAAGTGCCGACAGGTTGCCCAAAGACTGGTCATTTAAGTCTGTCCCCAATGAGTAGGTCGGTGCCCTTTGTGCGGAGGTTGCTTTGATGCTTTATACTGGTGCGGTTAGACATCCATCCTGCAATCGAGGAGATTTCCATGGCATCAGACGTTCGCGTCCGCTTTGCACCCTCACCGACGGGCAAGCTGCACATCGGCGGCGCCCGCACCGCTATCTATAACTGGGCTTTCGCCCGTGCTAACGGCGGCACGTTCATCCTGCGCATCGACGACACCGACCCCACCCGCTCCACCGACGAGAACACGCAGATCATCCTGCGCGCCATGCGTTGGCTGGGCCTGGACTGGGACGAGGGTCCCGAGGTGGGCGGCGATTTTGGCCCCTACGCCCAGACTGAGCGCTTGGACCTGTACAAGCAGGCCGCCCAGAAGCTTTGGGACGAGGGCAAGGCCTATCCCTGCTTCTGCACCAAGGAGCAGCTCGACGCCGACCGCAAGGCCGCGCAGGAGCGCAAGGACCCCTTCCAGGGCTATCAGCGCCGTTGCCGCGATCTTGATCCCGAGGAGGCCCGCCGTCGCATCGAGGCCGGCGAGTCCTACGTCCTGCGTATTAAGGTGCCCGAGGACCGCGGCGACGTCGTCATCCACGACGCCGTCCACGGCGAGGTGACCTTCGACGCCAAGGAGCTCGACGACTTTGTCATCTTCCGCTCCGATGGCACGCCCACGTATAACTTCGCGACCGTCGTCGACGACGCCATGATGAAGATCACCCATGTCATCCGCGGCGACGACCACCTGTCCAACACCCCGCGTCAGGTCATGGTCTACGAGGCCCTCGGCGCTCCCGTGCCCACGTTCGCTCACATCTCCATGATCCTGGGCGCCGACGGCAAGAAGCTCTCCAAGCGCCACGGCGCCACCTCGGTGGAGGAGTACCGCGATGCCGGTTACCTGTCCGACGCCTTCGTCAACTATCTGGCGCTGCTCGGCTGGTCGCTCGACGGCGAGACCACGATCATCCCGCGCGAAGTCCTTGCCAGCAAGTTCTCGCTCGACCGCATCTCCAAGAACCCGGCTACCTTCGACCCCAAGAAGCTCGACTGGGTCAATGCCGAGTACATCAATGGTATGTCCGATGCTCAGTTTGCCGACGAGATCATGGTTCCCGAGCTGCACGAGGCGGGTCTCATCGAGGGTAATGTCGAGTACGGCGAGGATTGGATCGATGCGCTTGCCGCCATCGTCAAGCCGCGTACCAAGATGCCGGCCGACGCCGTGACCGTAGCCGCTCCCATCTTCGCTACGGCCGAGACGCTCGAGTATGACGAGAAGTCCGTCAACAAGGGCCTTGCCAAGGAGGGCATGGGTGCCATTCTGGACACCGCCAGGGCCGCGCTCGAGGGCGTGAACGAGTGGACGGCTGCCAACATCGACGCCGCGCTTGAGCCGCTGCCCGAGCAGATGGACCTTAAGAAGCGCGTGGTGTTCCAGGCCGTGCGCGTCGCCGTCTGCGGCAACATGGTGAGCCCCCCGCTGGGCGAGACCATGGCGCTCGTCGGCCGCGACGACTGCCTGGCGCGTATCGACCGCGCCCGCACGATGGCGCTGTAATCACTGCGCAAACGTTTGTATCCGAGCCCCGTTCACCCCGAGCGGGGCTCTTGTTTCTGTAGACGTATGGGATAGGAGGTGCTGGGGCCATGGCCGAGCAACTTTCGCTGTTTGGTTCGCCGGAACCGGAGGAGACTCCGGCGAAGCCCGTGCCTGCCGCTGCCTCGGCTCAGCCTAAGCTTGCACCTGAGCCCATCGCCGCCTATGCGAGCGTGGTTCTAGACATCCCGACGCGCGCGCTGTCCGAGCCGTTTGCTTACGGCATTCCTCGGTCCCTTGCCGACGAGGCGCAGATCGGATCCACAGTCCTGGTCCACTTTGGTAACCGTGCCGCCGCAGGCTATATCGTCGATATCGCGCCCGAGCTGGGCGACCTGCAGGGCAACAACACCCTCGATCCTGCGCGCATCAAGCCTATCGAGGCTATCCTCAGCAAGCCGCTCTTTACCGCCGAAGCCGCCCGTATCGCACGCTGGATGAGCCGCGAGTACGTCGCAACGCTTTCCGAGTGCCTGCGCCTGTTCTTGCCTCCGGGCGGCAGCCCGCGCGTGGTCAAGGGTGACGACGGCGTGTGGACGGTTGAACGTCCCGCCGTCAAGCCAATCCAAAACCGCTGGGTCATGCTCACGCCCGAGGGTTTCGACTATACGCCGCCCAAGACTGCAGTTCGTCAGCGTCAGCTCATTGAGGCGCTCCAGTGCGGCCCGGTCACGACGCGCGACCTCAACCTTCTCTATAACAGCATGTCGGCGACCATCAAGTCGCTCGAAAAACGCGGCGTCGTGGTTGTGGAGGAGCGCCGCGCCTGGCGTGGATGCAGCGAGCAGACCACGCTGTCCTCGGCAAGCGGCAAGGCGCCGGTCGCACTTACCAACGGCCAGCAGCAGGCGCTCACGCAGATTGAGCGCGCGCGCCTGGATGCGCACGGCGACGTGGTGCTCGTGGACGGTGTTACGGGCTCCGGCAAAACCGAGGTCTACCTCTCCGCTATCGAGCGCGTGCTCGCGGTCGGTCGCTCGGCCTGCGTGCTCGTGCCCGAGATCTCGCTGACGGCCCAGACCGTCGGCCGCTTCCGTTCGCGCTTTGGCGAGACGGTCGCCGTGTTCCATTCGCGCCTTTCGGCTGGCGAGCGCCTGGACCAGTGGGATATGGTCGCCAGCGGTGCGGCCCGCGTGGTCGTCGGCGCCCGCTCGGCGCTCTTTTGCCCGCTCAGCGACTTGGGCCTCATCATCATCGACGAGGAGCACGAGACCAGTTACAAGCAAGGCTCCAGCCCGCGTTACCACGCGCGCGAGGTGGCGGCCGAGATGGCGCAGCGCTACCGCTGCCCGCTCGTGTTGGGCTCCGCCACGCCTTCTGCCGAGGCCCTCGACCGCTGCCGCCGCGGCACGTACAACGGTGTTACCTGGACGCGTGTGGAGATGCCCGAGCGCCCGGGAAACGCCGTTCTGCCGACAGTCCGCATTGCCGACCTGCGCCGCGAGTTCTCGCACGGCAGCCGCTCCATGTTCTCAAAACCGCTGATGGAAGGCCTGGAGCGTGTGGTCGAGCGCCGCGAAAAAGCCGTGCTGTTGCACAACCGCCGTGGCTTTGCGCCGTTCCTTATGTGCCGCGAGTGCGGCTGCGTCCCCACCTGCAATCACTGCTCCACCGCGCTTACGTATCACGAGCGCACGCACACGCTGCAGTGTCATACATGCGGTTCGTCTTGGCGCGTGCAGCCGTATCCCGCGCCTACGAGCCGTTGCCCCAAATGCGGCAGTCGCTACCTGGCAAAAATGGGTCTGGGCACGCAGCAGATCGAGGACGCACTGCACCAGTTGCTTCCCGAGGACGTCGCCATTATTCGCATGGATGCCGATTCCACGCGCGGCAAGGATGCACACAAAAAGCTGCTCGAGCAGTTTGATGCCGCCGATTGCGCCGTGTTGCTGGGCACCCAAATGATCGCAAAGGGTCTCGACTTTCCCGAGGTCACGCTTGTGGGCGTGGTCAATGCCGACTTCGCCCTCAAGCTGCCGGACTTCCGCGCAGGGGAGCGCGCCTACGACCTGCTGGAACAGGTGGCGGGCCGTGCCGGTCGTGGCGATTGCCCCGGCGAGGTGATCATCCAGACGTATCTGCCCGAGGATCCGGTCATTCGCGCCGTCGCTGAGCACGACCGTTCGCTCTTTACCGACTACGACCTGAACCAGCGCCGCGACGCGCTGTACCCGCCGTTTGTTCGCTTGGTCAACATTTTGGTGTGGTCGGCGAGCCGAGACGACGCGCAGGATTACATCGGACGCATCCCGAAGCTCCTCAAGCGCCGCTGGCATGTCTCCGCGCCCAACTTTTTGCGGGCGGGGAGCGCCGTGCCGCAGGTGCTGGGCCCGGCTTCGTGTGTAATCGAGAGAGCCAAGGACCGTTACCGTTTCCATCTGCTTGTGAAGTCGCCCGTGGGGTACCATATCTCTGATGATATCGACGCCTGTCTCAAAGAAGCGGGCTCCGTGCGCGGCGTGAGCGTGAGTGTTGACGTCGACGCCTATGATTTGATGTAACAACCCGAAAGGATGGCCATGGAAGCCAACGGAATCGTACTGTCGCCCGACCCTCGTCTGCGTCAGGAGTGCGCCGTCATCGAGGAGATCACCCCGGCGATTGAGGCGCTTGCCGAGAAGATGAAGAAGATGATGTTCGAGAACGGCGGCTGCGGCCTGGCTGCTCCGCAGATCGGCGAGCTTATTCAACTCGTCACCATCGACTGCGACTACAGCGACAAGAACGACTACGACCCGTATGTGCTCATTAACCCCGTCATTGTTGAGCAGAGCGACCATCTGGTGCCGTTTAGTGAGGGCTGTTTGTCCATCCCCGGCATTAGCTGCGAGATCGAGCGTCCCGACCATGTCGTCGTCGAGGCGTACGACTTGGACGCCAACCTGATTCGCTATGAGGCCACGGGCGATCTGTTCTGCGTGTGCCTGCAGCACGAGATCGATCACCTGCACGGCAACACCATGTTCGAGCGACTGAAGCCCATGCAGAGGCTCAAGGCCGTCAAGGAATACCAGGACGCCCTGGCCCGCGGCGCTCGACCGGGCGAGACGGAGTAGGTTTGTCCGTCCCCGGGGTGCCCGCCTATATCATCCCGTGCTCAAACATTCTCGCTGCGCTGCGAAACTGCGCGCGGGACGATATAGGCGGGCACCCCGGGGACTACGTTGACGCTGCTTGTCTCGCCCGGGTGCCGTCGGGCCAGGGAAGGGCGTCTTTGCTGATAGGTGCTTTGCTGAAAGAGCTGCTTTTATTGCGGCTCTTTCTTTGGTTTTGGGTATATTTGTTCTTGTTGAATTGTTCTTGCGACTGGGTGCGTTTGCGACCCGGAACGCTTTTGTTTTGTAGCCGTCTCGGCTCGTTATTGAGAGGAGACTAACTTTTATGCGTATTGTGTTTATGGGTACGCCCGATTTTGCTGTGCCTTCTTTAACTTCGCTTGTTGCGGCTGGCAACGAGATTGCGCTTGTTGTTACTCGTCCTGATGCTGTTCGTGGGCGCGGTAAGAAGCTTGAGCCTTCTCCTGTTAAGGCCAAGGCGCTTGAGCTGGGGTTGCCGGTTATTGAGGCTAATCGTATGACGCCTGAGGTTGTTGAGGCGCTTCAGGCTGCCCAGGCTGACATTTTCTGTGTGGCTGCCTATGGCTGCATTTTGCCCGATGAGGTGCTGCATATGGCGCCGCTCGGCATTGTGAATGTTCATGCGTCCTTGCTGCCTCGTTGGCGTGGGGCTGCTCCTATTCAGCGTGCCATTCTTGCTGGTGATGAGGTTGCTGGCGTTTCCATTATGCGCATTGGGCATGGCGTGGATACTGGTGCTTATTGTGCTCAGGCTTCCACGTCGGTTGCCGGTAAACATGCTGAGGCGCTGACCATGGAGCTTGGTGAGCTGGGCGGTAAGTTGCTGGCCGATACGCTTCCCTTGCTTGCCGATGGCTCGGCTGTCTGGACTGAGCAGGATGAGTCGCTTGTGACCCATGCTGCCAAGATTTCTAAGCAGGAGATGCGTCTGGATCCGCAGATGGCGGCGCTCGATTGCGTTCGTCATGTGCTTGCCTCGTCTGATACCGCGCCTGCTCGTTGCGTGATTGCCGGCAAGACCGTGCGTGTGCTCGATGCTGCGCTGGCCGATGTTTCGCTTGGCGAGGGCGGCGTTGACGTTAAGAATAAGCGTGTTTTCCTTGGTCTTTCCGATGGTGCGGTTGAACTGCTCGAGGTTAAGCCCGATGGCAAGCGTGCCATGGCCGCTTCTGCTTGGGCTGCTGGGCTGCAAGGCGCCGATCTTATCTGGGGTGTTTTGTCATGAGCAAGCTGTCTCCCGCGCGCAAGCTTGCGCTCGATGTGCTAATGGAGGCCGATCGCCGCGGTATGTATGCGCGCGACGTGCTGTCCTCTCGCGCATCTGCCAAGGCCATTGACCAGCGCGATTCCGCTTTTGCCGCCCGCTTGGCGCTGGGTGTTGCCGCCACACAGGGTATTTTGGACGAACTGCTCGATCAGTTTCTTGATAAGCCTAAAAAGGTTGCGCCGCGTGTTCGCATGGCGCTTCGTATCTCGGCCTTCGAGATGCTCTATCTGCATACGCCTGGCCGCGTTGCGGTGAGTCAGGGCGTTGAGCTGGTGCGCAGCGGAGCTAAGTCTGCCGCCGGTTTGGCCAATGCCGTGCTGCATAAGGTCGCGGACAACGTTGAGGACTTTGCTACTGCGTCCGATGTGGATGAGTCTGAGCGACGCTTGGTTCGTCTGTCGCGCCTGATGGGACTGCCGCGTTGGCTGTGCGCTCGCATTATGGCATCGTTCGACACGCCGGAGGGCGCGCTTAGCTTTGCCGGTAATCTGGCCCCCGCGCCGCTGGCCCTGCATGAGAACGCCTTTGCGACTAAGCCCGATCCGTATATCTCGCAGCTCGTCGCGCCTCTCTTCCCGGGCTGCCATGCTCCGGTTGATGCCCAGGTTACCGTTGCTTCGGGTGTGTTTGAGCGTGCTGCCGCGGTGGCGTCTGATCTCAACGCGCAGCTTATCGCCACAGCTGCCACGCGCCCTGGAAGCTGCCTTGAGATTGGTGCCGGTCGCGGTACCAAGACCTATGTGATGATGTGCCAGGCCAAGCGCGCCGGCTATGAGCGTCAGCATACGGCACTTGATCTTCATGACCGTAAGTGCGACCTAAATCTCGCGCGCCTTCACAAGGCGGGTATTCAGGGCGTTCGTACGGTTTCGGGCGATGCCTGCGAGCTTGATGAGGTGCTCACATCGTTTGATGCCATGCTTGGCGAGCCGGTTAAATTCGACACGGTCTTTATCGATGCGCCGTGCTCGGGCACCGGAACCATGCGTCGTCATCCCGAGATTCCGTGGCGTCTGACCGAAAAGGATGTGACGGTTGAGCTGCCCAAACTGCAGCTGTCGATGCTCAAGGAAGCCGCCGCGCGCGTGGCTGCCGGCGGCGAGCTCATCTATGCGACGTGCTCCGTCTTCGACGAGGAGAACAAGCAGGTGGTGGACGCGTTCCTTGCTTCTCCCGATGGTGCCGGCTTTAGCGTGGCACCGCTTTCCGAGGCACAGATTCTGCAACTCCCCGAGTTCGATCAGGCCAAGAAGCTCGTATCCGTACGCCAGAACGATCGAGGCCTCTTCCAAAGCGTGCCGGTAAACGCCGACTCCTACGACGGCCACTTCTGCGCCAGACTGGTCCACAAGTAACGACTAAGTTGCGGTGAAATAGGGATTGAAAAGCCGCTTCTGCCCGCCAAACAGTCCTTATTTCACCGCAACTCACAAGGAAACCTGGGTAGCTTAATTAACTACCCATAGAGCAAAGAAATAGCCCCGCGATCGGTTTTGGTCGCGGGGCTGCTTGGTTCCTAGTGGCTATGCGGGCAGTTGGCGCAGCAGCCACTGGTGGCGTTGGTACTGGAGCCGTCGCTTCGTTGATCGGTGTTGTAGAAACCGCTGCCCTCAAATTTAATGCCGCTGGCCGAGAACGTCTTGGCCGCCGGGGCACCGCAGCTGGGGCACACGACCTCGGGAGTCTCGGACATGGGATGCTCAACCTCAAACACGTTGCCGCAGCTCGAGCACTTGTAATCGTAGCGCGCCATAATACTTCCTTTTCAGCACAAAGCGGGCAGATTACTCTGCCCGCATAAATTCAAACGTCTGTAACTGTACCCTATATCGGGGGTTTTATCACGCTTCGCCCCAGAATCTATGGTTGTTGCGCAGGAGCTGTGCGGTTTTGTTCTCGGCGGCTGCAATGTCCGCCTCGTCAGCCTGCCAGGTCCAGTTGCCCGTGGCCACGCCCGGAACGTTCATGCGCGCGTCGTCGCCAAGCCCCAGGACATCCTGCAGTGGCATCATCACCAGGGGAGCGTCGCTTGCCAGCGCGTCGCTCATCAGCTTTGCCGCCACCTCAACACCGCTCGGTTCATCGCCGCCCGCAAAGGTACGGGTGCACCAACCGGCCAGCGTCGACGTATCGTGCGTCGAGGTGTACAGAATCTTGCCGGGCGTGGGATGCACACCGCAACGAACGTCGTAGTCGCTAAACTCCAGCACGTCCATGCCGGGGAAACCGCAGGTCGATGCCATGGCACGAACACCGGGCGTCAGATAGCCCAAGTCCTCAGCGATAAAGTTGAGCGGACCCAGTTCGTCATAGGCGGTCTGGAACAGGTCCTTGCCCGGGCCCGCCAGCCAGCGGCCGTCGGCGCATGCCTTGCCCGCGGGAATGCTGTAATAGCTGTGGAATCCCAGGAAGTGATCCAGACGCACGCGGTCGTAGAGCGAGAACGCGCGGCGCAGGCGATCCATCCACCAACTATAGCCGTTCTGCTTCATGTGGTCCCAGCGGAACGTCGGGTTGCCCCACATCTGGCCCTCGGGCGCAAAGTTGTCGGGCGGCGCGCCGGAAATCTCAATCGCCTTGCCGGTATCGGACAGCCAGAAGTTCTCGGGTTCGCTCCACGCGTCTGCCGAATCGTCGGACACGTACATAGGAATATCGCCGATGACCTCGATGCCCTTCTTGTGCGCATAGTTCATGAGCTCACACCAAGCGAGGTCAAAGCGGTACTGCATGTACGCCTGAAGCTCGGCCTCGTTGTGGAAGCGCTTGTCGTCGATTAGATGCTCGTTGTAGCGAGCGACATCTGCCGGCCAATTGTGGCGAGACTCACCCTCAAAGTACTTTTTGACGGCCATGTAGACGCAGTACTTCTCGAGCCAATCGGCATTGCGATGTTTAAACGCGGTGTACAGCGGATCGGCATCCTCGCCTCCGCGGGCCTTCCAGGTCTCAAAGTCGGCTGCCAGCTCCTCGTGGCTTTCGGGCAGCAGGTCGATATTGCCTGCAAAGGCCGAAGGACCGGCGTAAGGGGAGCGGAAGAAGTCCGTGGGGTTGACGGGGAGAACCTGCCAGTAGCGCATGCCCATGGCGGCCAGATGGTCGATAAAACGACGCGTGGGCGCGCCGATCGTACCGGGCTCGCCGTCGTCGGTCGGCACTGATGTGATATGGCATACAACACCCGCACCGTGATCGAGCGGCTCCTGCAGGCGCTGCTCGGCGTGGTGATAGATGATCGACGAACCGAGCGGGTACAGGTCGAGCGTGACCGTGCCGTTGTGGATCTCGCACTCATGACCGCTGATCACGTCACTTGCACATTCGTCGAGCGCCGGAATCGTCACACGATGCGAGTTGCGCAGGCTGCGGTTGATGATGACGGTCGCGGACTCGCCGTCTTTACCGGTACGGTTGTAGGCCAGCACCTCGTCATTGAGCGCAAAGGCCTTGATTTCACCGTCGATCATAAACGGCAGCGCGCGGCGCACAGCAGATGCGTTCTTGACGATTGCGAACGTATCGAAGTCGTGCAGGTCTTCCTTGGTCGGCAAGGTGCGGCGATTACCCGGATCGGTCAGGCCCTCAAGGCCGTACTCGTCGCCATAGTAAATCGAAGGCACACCGGGGAACGTCATCTGCATGAGCGTCGCGAGCCAAAAACGGCTCTTGGCCAGGCCCATCGCGTTCTCGTCCAGGCGCCATTTGCTGCGCTCGCACTCGGGCAGCTGCGACTCGTCGGGGCCGCCGCCGAGCACCGAGATGATGCGCGGACGGTCGTGGCTCGACAGCAGGTTGAGCGCGCAAGACAGGGCCTCACGCGGATAGTTCTCGCGTAGGGTCTCGATATCCTCGGCTGACTGGTAGGCATTTTTGTGGCCCATCAAAAAGCCAATAACCATGTCGCGGAAGGGGTAATCCATGGCCGAGTCGAGCTCGGAGCCTTGTAGATAGCGACGCAAATGGCCGTAGCTGATCTTGTTGGAGGCATCTTCCCAGACCTCGCCGAGCAGCAGCGCGTCGGGCTTCTCGGCGAGCACGGCCTTTTTGATCTCGGTCAGGAAGTCATCGGAAAGCTCGTCGGCCACATCGAGGCGCCAGCCATGGGCACCGGCGCGCAGCCATTTGCGGATGATACCGTCCTTGCCCAGAATCCGCTCGCGTACCAGTTCGGAGCTCTCATTGATGGCGGGCATATTGCCCAC
The DNA here is from genome assembly GCA_036301625.1 of Collinsella sp. Lineage (GTDB taxonomy): Bacteria > Actinomycetota > Coriobacteriia > Coriobacteriales > Coriobacteriaceae > Collinsella. Next base: position 78,234 of record JAXJEC010000023.1, read on the forward strand.
GCCCCACCAGCAGTCGTACGAGCCGTCCTCGTGGAAATAAAACGCATCACGCCACGGAGAGTCCTCGCTCTGCCACGCGCCGACACCGGGATAGTTGCCGTAGCGGTTAAAGTAGATCGAATCGTCGCCCGTGTGGTTGAACACACCGTCCAGAATGATGGAAATGCCCAGCTTCTCGGCCGCCTCGCACAGCTCAGTAAAGTCCTGCTCGGTGCCCAGAATCGGATCGATCTTGGTGTAATCGGCGGTGTCGTAGCGGTGGTTGCTCGCGGCTTCAAAAATGGGGTTGAGGTAGATGGCTGTAAAGCCCAGTTCGGCGATGCGAGGCAGGTCATTCTGGATACCCTTGAGCGAGCCGCCGTAGAAGTCCCAGGTCTTGATGGAGCCGTCCTCGGCGCGCTCGTACACAGGCGGCTCGTTCCAGTCCTCGACCATGCGGCGCTGAATGCCCTTACGCGGTTTTTCGACCTCGGCCAGCGTGCGCTCGCGCCAGTGCTCGTCGCGGGCATAGCGATCGGGGAAGATCTGGTAGACCATACCGCGCTCGTACCAGGTGGGACGGTTCTCACGGTGTTTGTAGACGGTGACCTGGAATGACGGTACCTCGGCGTAGTCGTAGGTTACGCCTTCTCCGCCGGTGCGGCCCTGTGGCGCGCCCAGGCGAACCTCGGGCTGGCCTTCGATATTGCAGATAAAGCTGTACCAGATAAGACAGGGCTCGGTACACTCCAGCTCGGCGGTAAATATGCCGTCGCCCTCGTGCGTCATGGGATACCGAGACTCACCGATCTCATCGACCCAGGTGCGCAGCGTAAGCGTTGCCTGCGCGGGATCGGCATCCTCCAGAATCACGGAGAGCGAAAGGGTAGTTCCTGTGGTCACAGCGCCAAACGGAGTGCGAAACTGCGGCAGACGGCTGTTGTGTATCAATCTCATAGTACGGTCCAGTTCAATTGAATCATGGCCTGCTGGCCATGGGCTTTACGCACAGGATATAAGTATATCTGTTGTACACAGGCTGTATAAACAACATCCGTTTACCATCGGAGAACGGTTGTCCTAGAAAATCGTTTTACCACTCCCTACAGAGAAGGGGCGCCCGGTTGGAGCGCCCCTTGCTTAGGGTTTGATTAGGTTTTGGATCGTCTGTGTGCTAGCGGCGCTTGCGGGTGGCCGTTGCCTTGCGGACGGACGTCTTTTTGGTCGGAGCCTTTTCCTCGGCCGCGGCGGCGGGGGAGACCGGGGTCTCCTTGGCGGGCTCGGGCTTGGCCTCTGCCTTCGGGGCGGCCTTGACCTCAGCGGTCTTCGGCGCCGGCTTGGCCTTTACCTCGGCCTTGGGCTCCACTTTGGCAGCAGCGGGCTTAGCCTCTGCCTTGGGAGCAGCAGCCTTGGTCGTGGTCTTCTTGGCCGTCGTCGTGGCACGCTTGCGCGTGGTGGTCTTGGCGGCCGGCTTGGCTTCGACGGATGCCTCGGCCTTGGTCTCGGCGGGCGTCTCCTCGACTTTGGCGGCCGGCTTTGCGGCTGCCTTGGTCGTGGCGGCCTTCGTGGTCGTTGACTTCTTTGCCGTGGTCTTCTTGGCGATCGCAGCCGTCTTCTTGGCAGTGGTCTTGGCCGGTGCCTTGACGGCGGCCTCGGCCTTTACCTCGGAAACGGCCTCGGCCTCGGCGGCCTTCTTGGCAGCTGCGGTTGTGCGCTTGCGCGTGGTCGTTGTCTTGGCAGCGGTGGTCTTGCTCGCAGTGGCCTTCTTAGCCGTCGTCTTACGAGTCGTGGTCTTCTTTGCCGAAGGCTTCGCAGCAGGCTTCACCTCAGGCTCAGGCTCGGGAGTAGCCTCGACCTTCACCTCAGGCTCGGCCTTTGCGGGCTCAGCCTCAACCGGCTTCTCCTCGGCCTTGGGCTCCTCTGCGGCCACCGGCTCTGCAACAGCCTCAGGCTCGTCGACAACAGCCGCCGGCCTCTCAATCTCCGGATGCATAAAGAAGTACAGGTCCAGATACTTATCGGCCGAGCGCGTCCAGCTAAAGTCCTGGCTCATGGCCTGCGTGACCAGCTGGTTCCAGGCGTCGCGGTTATCCCAGAACAGGCGTGCCGCGCGGAACACCGCGTCGCCCATCTCGTCGCCGTTAAAGTTGCTAAACGAGAAGCCCGTGCCTTCGCCGGTAAACTCGTTGTACGGCTGCACGGTGTCCTTCAGGCCACCGGTCTCGCGTACGATAGGCAGCGTGCCGTAGCGCATGGCGATGATCTGCGACAGGCCGCAGGGCTCAAACTTCGAAGGCATCAGGAACATATCGGCGGCGGCATACATACGCTGCGACAGCGCCGGGTCAAACTCGATGCGCGCGGCCATGGTGCCGGGGTACTTGTCCTGGAAGTAGCGTAGGCCGTCCTCGTAGTCGCGGTCGCCGGTGCCCAGCACGGCCACCTGCACGCCGCCGGCAAGAATGCGGTCGAGCGCGTACATGACCAGGTCCAGGCCCTTCTGACGCGTCAGGCGCGTAACCATCACCATGAGCGGACGGTCGTCGCGAACCTCGAGCCCCAGCTCTTCCTGCAGCTTGGCCTTGCACACGGCCTTGCCCCCACGGTCATCAACCGTGTAGTTTGCGGCAATGCGCTTGTCAGTCGCCGGGTCAAAGCCCGCCACGTCAATGCCGTTCAAAATGCCCTGCAGCGCATAGGAGCGCTCGCGCAGCACGCCGTCCAGGCCCTCGCCAAACTCGGGCGTCTGGATCTCGTTGGCATAGGTGGGGCTCACCGTGGTGATGGCGTCGGCATAGCGTAGCGCACCCAGCATGTAGTTGATGCTGCAGGCGTCGCAACGCAGCTGCGAAGCGGCCGCCGGAATGTGCGCCACGCCCAGGATGTCCTCCATCACGGTGTCGCTAAACTGGCCCTGGAACGCCACGTTGTGGATCGAGAACACGGTCTTGACGCGGTCGTACAGCGGCAGTCCCTGGTAGAACTCGCGCAAGAACACGGGCGCCAGTGCCGTCTGCCAGTCGTTGCAGTGCAGGATGTCGCACTCAAAACCGGCCGGCAGGTGCTGCAGGCTCTCGGTGATGGCCTTAGAGAAGAACGCAAAGCGCTCGCCGTCGTCAAAGAAGCCGTACGGATAGTCGCGCGCAAAGTAGCGTTCGTTGTCGATGAACATATAGGTGACGCCGTCGTGCTCGAGCTTCTCGAGTCCGCAGTACTCGTTGCGCCAGCCCAGGCTCACATAAAAGTCGGAGAAGTGCTCCATCTGCGCCTTGTACTCGTCCTTGATGGTGGCGTACTTGGGTACCATCACGATGACCTCGGCGCCGGCGCGCACAAGCGCCGCAGGCAGCGAGCCCGCCACGTCGCCCAGGCCACCGGTCTTTACAAACGGTGCGCACTCGGCCGAGGCAAACACGATCTGCATCTTTTTGCTGGAATCAGCCATATTGTCTCCCATGTTGCAATTCGAGAATAGCCGCCTGGCGCTAACCGGGCGGCTATTCTGCATGTTACGAGCGATGTTGCGGTGCCAACGTTAACGTACGATGGTGGTGTCGGAAGTTAACGGAGCCTTGCCCAGCACCAAGATGTTCTCGGGCGTGCCGCGAAGCTCGGTGTTGGTGGGAACCACGTTGTTCTTGTCCAGGATGGCGTTCTCAACGCGGGCGCCGCTCTTGATGATGCAGCTCTGGTTGATGATCGAGTTGGTCACCGAAGCGCCTTCCTCGACCACGACGCCGCGAGACAGGATCGAGTTGCGCACGGTGCCCTTGATGATGCAGCCGGCCGAGATGATCGAGTTGCACGCGTGGCTGCCAGTCGCGTAGCGCGAAGGCGGAACGTCGTGGGCCTTGGTCAGGATCGGGCGCTCGGGGTCGAAGAGCTGGTCGGCCACGGTCTGGTCGAGCAGGTCCATGCTGCGGCGATACAGCGACTTCTCGCTAAACACGCCCACGACCTCGCCCTTGTACTCGTAGCTGCACACGTCGATGTTGCCAAAGTCGCCCTGGAGTGCCTCGAGCAGGTCCAGATAGTCGGCGGCCTGGTAGTGGTCGATGATCTCGAGTAGCGTCTCGCGGTTGACGATGCAGCAGTCCATAGAGGCGTTGTCGCCGTACACGACGCCGGCGCTCACGCCCGTCAGACGGCCGTTCTCGTTGATCTGCAGCTTGGTCTCGTCATCGACGTTGCGCGTGGCCTTGCAGTACACCACGGTCATCTGGGCACCGGAGTTCTCGTGCGCGTCGATGATGGTGTTGAGGTCCATGTTAAAGATGATGTTGGTGCCCATCATCACAACATAGGGCTTGTCCGAGCGCTGGAACAGCGTCTTGTTGGAGATAATGTCGCGCAGCAGGAAGCGCATGCCGCCCTTGGTGGTGCCATACGCGTTGCCGGGCACCATGAACAGGCCGCCCTTCTTGCGGTCCAGGCCCCAGTCCTTACCCGAGCCCACGTGGTCGATCAGCGAGCGGTAGTTGCCCGGCATGACGACGCCGACGGTCTTAATGCCGGCATTCATCATGTTGGACAGCGGAAAGTCGATCAGGCGGTAGCGGCCCAAAAACGGAACGGACGCGATGGGGCGGTCCTTGAGCAGTACGCTGCCGTAGGTCGAAGAGTAGTTAGCGGTGATATAACCGATGGCCTTGCGATTGATCATCGGATCATTCCCCCTTCCCGATAACGACGTCATTTCCAACGACGGCCGTATCCTTGGTGGTATCGACAGAGCCGAGCTTCACGCCCTCTTCGACCGTGGAGTTCTCGCCCAAAATAGCGCGGCAGATGTGCGCGCCGCTCTTAACGTGCGCACCCGGCAGCAGCACGGAGTCCTCGACCACGGCGCGCTCCTCGATGATGACATCGGTCGAAAGGATCGAGTGGCGAGCGGTGCCGTAGATCTTGCAGCCGTTGGAGACCAGGCAGTCGTCCAGGTGGCCGTCCGGACCAATGTAGTGCGGCGGACGCGTGGTGATGTTAGACATGATGGGGAAGTGCTTGTCGAACAAATCGAACTCGGGGTTATTGCCCAGCAGGTCCATCGAGGTCTCGTGGAAGCTGGCGATGGTGCCGACGTCCTTCCAAAAGCCGTGGAACTCGTAGCTGTACAGGCGCTTGCCCTCGCCGAGCAGCTTGGGGATGATGTCCTTGCCAAAGTCGTGGCTCGAGCGCTGGTCCAGAGCATCCTCTTCGAGCGCCTCGATCAGCACGTCGGCCGAGAAGATGTAGATGCCCATGGACGCGAGATTCGAATCGGGCTTATCGGGCTTCTCGGTGAACTTGGTGATGCGGCCGTCCTCGGGGTCGGTGGTCAGGATGCCAAAGCGGCTGGCCTCCTCCCACGGCACGGGCATAACGCTCACCGTGAGGTCGGCGTTGTTCTCAATGTGCGTCTTGAGCATCTTGCGGTAGTCCATGCGATACAGGTGATCGCCCGAAAGAATCAGGACGTACTTGGGGTCGTTGGCCTTGATGTAGTCGAGGTTCTGCGTAATGGCGTCGGCCGTGCCCGCATACCATGCGCCGCCGGTCTGCGTCTCGTACGGCGGCAGGATCGATACGCCGCCGTCACGGCTGTCCAGATCCCAGGCCTCGCCGGAGCCCACATAGGCATGCAGCAGGTAGGGACGGTACTGCGTCAGAACGCCCACCGTGTCGATGCCCGAGTTGGAGCAGTTGGACAGCGAAAAGTCGATAATGCGGAACTTGCCACCAAAGCTAACCGCCGGCTTAGCGATCTTTTGGGTGAGTGCCCCCAATCGGCTGCCCTGTCCTCCTGCGAGGAGCATCGCGATGCATTCTTTCTTACTCATCGATTTCTCCTTCTGTCATCGATGTTCCTAAACCCATTAGCGACGGGCGCGGCGCAACGTCACGCCCGTCGAGTAATGCCGTGCTGGCATAGGGGAGCTCGCGCGCCTTTACGCGTGCCAGATCTCGTCGCGGTACTCGCGAATGGTGCGGTCGCTCGAGAACCAGCCGCTCGAGGCGGTGTTGAGCAGGGCCTTGCGGTTCCAGGTCTCCTGGTCGCCATAGCTGCCCGTGAGTTTCTCCCACGCATCCACGTAGCTGCGGAAGTCTGCCATGACCAGGTCGGGGTCGTTGTTGTTCATGAGCTCGTTGTAGATGCTCTCGAAGTTGCCCGAAAGGCCGGCAAACGTGTTGTCCTTGAGCTCGTCCATCACGCGGCCCAGGCGCTCGCGGTCGCCGTTGAGGGTATCCCACGCAAAGTAGCTGTTCGACGCCCAGAGCTGCTCGACCTCGGGGGCGGTCAGACCAAAGATGGCCTCGTTCTCGCGACCGGCCAGGTCGGCGATCTCGATGTTGGCGCCGTCGAGGGTGCCCAGCGTAATGGCGCCGTTCATCATGAGCTTCATGTTGGACGTGCCCGAGGCCTCCTTGCCGGCCGTGGAGATCTGCTCCGAGATCTCGGCGGCGGGGTAGATGAGCTGGGCGTTGCTCACGCGGAAGTTGGGGATAAAGCAGACCTTCATGACCTCGTTGACGCGCGGGTCGTTGTTGATGACGTCGGCCACGGAGTTAATAAGGCGGATGGTCTCCTTGGCAAAGGTGTAGCTCGAGGCAGCCTTGCCGCTAAAGATGAAGGTCGTCGGCGTTACGTGGAAGTTGGGATCGGCGATGCGACGGTTGTAGATGTCCATCACCTTCATGATGTTCATGAGCTGGCGCTTGTAGGCGTGGAAACGCTTAACCTGAACATCGAAGACGGTGTTGGGATCGATGACCAGACCGGTCTCGGCCTTAACGTAGGCGGCCAGACGCTCCTTGTTGGCGCGCTTGGAGGCGCCCACGGCCTTCAGGAACTCGGTGTCGTCCTTAAACTCCTTGAGCTTCTCAAGCTCAAAGGCGTCCTTGAGCCAACCGTCGCCAATGGCCTCGGTCACGAGCTTGGCGTAGGTGGGGTTGGCCTCGGCAAAGAAGCGACGGTGCGAGATGCCGTTGGTCTTGTTGTTGAACTTCTCGGGCGTCAGGGCATAGAAGTCCTTGAGCACGATGTTCTTGATGATGTCGGAGTGGATCTTGGCCACGCCGTTGACGCTGTGGCTGCAGATCACGGACAGGTTGGCCATGCGAATCTCGCCGTCCCACAGGATGGCGGTCTGGCGCAGGCGCTCCTGCCAGCCCTCCTGCGTGGTGTCGAACGACTCGTGCCAACGACGGCTGATCTCGTCGATGATCTGGTACACGCGGGGGAGGAGCTTGGAGAACGTGCCGATGGGCCACTTCTCCAGGGCCTCGGGCAGGATGGTGTGGTTGGTGTAGCTCACGACCTGCGTCACGATGTTCCAGGCGTCGTCCCACTCGAGCTTCTTCTCGTCGATCAGGATGCGCATGAGCTCGGGGCCGCACATGGCGGGGTGCGTGTCGTTGGTGTGGATGGCCACAAACTGCGGCAGCAGCTCCCAGTTCTCGCCGTGCTCCTTCTCAAAGGTGTCGAGCAGGCTGTAGATGCCGGCCGAGACAAACAGGTACTCCTGCTTCAGGCGCAGCAGACGGCCGTGCTCGCCGGCGTCGTTGGGGTAGAGGATGGCGCTGATGGCCTCGGCCTCGGCGCGCTCGGCGTCGGCCAGGGCATAGTCGCCGCGGTTGAAGGCCTCCAGGTCAAAGTGCTCCTCGACCGGCTCAGCGGCCCAAACGCGCAGTTTGTTGACGGTCTCGCCGGCATAGCCCACCACGGGGATGTCATAGGGAACGGCCAGGATGTCCTGCGTGTCCACCGTGCGGTAGAACGTGCGGCCGTCCTCCTCAAAGCCCTCAACGTGGCCACCGAACTTGATGGTCACGGCCTTGTCCTGGCGACGGACCTCCCAGGGATAGCCGTGGGTGAGCCACTCGTCGGTGGTCTCGACCTGGCTGCCGTTGACGATCTCCTGCTTAAACAGGCCGTAGCGGTAGCGCATGCCGTTGCCGTAGCCGGCGATTCCCTCGGCGGCCATGGAATCAAGGAAGCATGCGGCCAGACGGCCCAGGCCACCGTTGCCCAGAGCCGGATCGGGCTCCTGGTTCTCGATGACGGACAGGTCAAAACCCATATCGTCGAGCGCCTCGGCGACCATGTCGCGCACGCCAAAGTTGAGCAGGTAGTTGTCGAGCAGGCGGCCGATCAAAAACTCGATCGAGAAGTAGTACACGCGCTTTTTGCCCTCGGCGGTGGCGCGGGCATCGCTCTTGGTGGCAACGGTGCGCGCCTTCTCGGCCACGAGCTTGGCCAGGGCGTTAAAGCGGTCGAGGTCGCTGGCGGCTTCGACGCTCTTGCCGCTGATGCTCATGACGGCATCGCGATAGAGCTCGGTAAACTCCTGCTTGTTGTCGAAGATCTTATTCATACGTTCCTTTCCCCCGGGGATGTTTCTCCCGGAACGGTTATGACATGTATCCTACGCCTCGGCGAGGCGGGTAATTACAGCTGTAACGGCTTTGTTACGCATCCTTGGCAGACGACTTAACAGAAGCAGACTTGGCTTTGGTGGCGGCCTTTTTAGCAGCCGGCTTCTTGGTCGCGGTAGCCTTAGCAGCGGGCTTTGCGGCGGTTTTGGCCTTGGCGGCGGACTTGGCACCCTTCGCCTTGGCCGGAGCCTTCTTAGCGGCTGCAGGCTTGGGCTTCACCGAGGACGCCCGCTTGCGCGTCGCTTTCTTGGGCTCCTCGATCACCGGCGGCTTATAGCTGCTGGGACCGCGGCGCTTAAGCACCACGCCTGCCAGACCGGGCACCTTAATCTCAATGGAGTCCATCTGCCCGTTCCATGGGTAGGGCTCGCTCGAGCAGGTGTAGGGCTCATCGCCGGCGTATCCGCTGCCGCCAAACTCGGGACGGTCGGAATCGAAGATGACCTCCCAGTCACCCTCGCGCGGCACGCCTACGCGGAAGCTCTCGTAGCTCGCCGGATCAAAGTTGATCAGGATCACCAGGTCGTCGTCGATGTCCTCGCCCTGGCGTACAAAGCTCACGATGGACTGCTTGGAGTTATCCGCGTCAATCCAGGTAAAGCCGTCGTCTGTGTAGCCGCGCTCGTACAGGGCGGGCTCTGCGGTGTACAGGTGGTTGAGCGCCTTAATAAACGCCTGATGATGACGGTGAGTCTCATATTCCTCGGTCAGGAACCATTGGATGGACTCGTAGTAGCGCCACTCAATAAACTGGCCGATCTCGTTGCCCATAAAGTTGAGCTTGGCACCGGGGTGCGTCATCTGGTAGAAGGCCAGCGTGCGCAGGCCGGCAAACTGGCGCCACCAGTCGCCCGGCATGCGGCCGATGAGCGAGCACTTGCCGTGCACGACCTCGTCGTGGCTCAGCGGGCAGATAAAGTTCTCGGTAAAGGCGTACATGATGGAGAACGTGAGCAGCCCGTGGTTGCCGGGGCGCCACGGAAAATCGGTCTGCATGTAGTGCAGGGTGTCATTCATCCAACCCATGTCCCACTTGTAGTGGAAGCCCAGGCCGCCGTCCTGCGGCGGATAGGTCACGAGCGGCCACGCGGTGGACTCCTCGGCCATCATCATCACGTCGGGGTAGTGCGCCTCTACAGCGCAGTTGACCTGGCGGATAAACGCGCTGGCGTCCAGGTCCTCCTCGGTACCGTACTTGTTGAACTTCTTTTGGCCCGGATCGTCGATGCCAAAGTTGAGGTACAGCATACTGGACACGCCGTCCATGCGAATGCCGTCAACGTGGAAGTTCTCGAGCCAGTACAGCACGTTGGAGACCAGGAAGGAGCGGACCTCGCCGCGGGCGAAGTCGAACTTGTGCGTGCCCCAGTTGGGGTGAATTTCGTGCTCAAACAGCATGTGGCCGTTAAAGGTGGCAAGGCCGTGGGAGTCGGCGCAAAAACCGCCGGGCACCCAGTCCATGATCACGCCAATGCCTGCCTCGTGGCACGCATCGATAAAGTGCATAAGCTGCTGCGGGTTGCCGTAGCGCGACGTGGCTGCATAGTAGCCGGTCGTCTGGTAGCCCCAGGAGCCATCGAAGGGATGCTCCATAAGCGGCATGACCTCGATATGCGTATAGCCCATGTCGCGCACGTAGTCCACGAGCTCCACCGACAGGTCGTCGTAGGTGTAGAACTCGCCGCGCTGCGCGGGGAAGGGATCCATGGGGCCAGGGTAGTTGCCGTACTCGTCCGGCTCTCCCTGCGGCGCGTCGCCGTGGCGCTTCCACGAGCCAATATGCACCTCGTAGATGTTAAGGGGCTGCGACATGTGGTTATGGCTAGCACGGCGCTTGAGCCACGCGGCGTCGTTCCACTTGTAGCCATCGAGGGTCCACAGCACGCTGGCGGTACCCGGGGGGCACTCGGCCTTAAAGGCATACGGATCGGCCTTGTAGAGCTTTTCGCCCTCGTTGGTCTCGATAAGGTACTTATACAGCTGACCCTGCTCGGCACCAGGAATAAAGCCTTCCCAAATAGCGCTCGTATGCATGGGCACCAGCGGGTTGGCTTCCTCGTCCCAGTCGTTAAATTCGCCAATGACATGGACGCTCTTTACGTCGGGCGCCCAAACGCAAAAGCGCCAGCCACGCGTACGGTTCTGCGTGTCGGGGTGAGCGCCCATCTTCTCCCAGCTGCGCTCCCACATTCCAATGCCAAACAGGTAGACATCGTCCTTGGAGAGCTCCGGTGCGTGCGGGGCGGCTTTGCGGGTAGCGGGCTTTTTGGTTGCTGGCTTTAGCTTTGTATCGCTCACGTTTGATCCCATCATGACGCGGCAGCGTGTTGCCTTGGTGACTAGATGCGAAAGGTCCAAGGCTGCACGAATCGAAGGGACGGCGATAGTTCTATGATTCGTTCCACCTCGCGTGCTCGGTGGAACTTTCGGCAGAAACTACGATAACACCTGTACGTTAGTTTTATGGACGAAAGCGGATTTGCGGAGGCGTTTAATCGGTAAGCGACATGTTTATACCACTGGCAGAATTGCTGTGGTAAAACCCTTGACAGTTTTATCAATTAGGGTTTCAAAACTGATAGGCTTACGTTTGGTAAAACGTTTTTAGCAGGTTGTTTACCATTTGACATCGAAAGGCTCGTTTATGAACCACATCGCTGCTCCAAGTGTTGCTTTTATTTTCGATTGCGACGGAACACTGGTTAATAGCTCCCCCGTCTGGGGCCATGCGCAGACCGAGTTATTGCGCCGTCATGGCATTGATGTAACGGTCGACGATTTTGCCCAGTTTGAGCATCTTTCGCTCGAGGACGAGTGCCAGGCCTACCACGACACGTGGGGCATTGGCGCGAATGGCGAGGAGCTGTATCGTGAGCTGAGCGACATCTTGATCGATGGCTACTCCAAGGTGCCGCCGCGCGAGGGGCTCCTCGCGTTTCTGGAGCAGGCGAAGGCGGCGGGCATTGCCATGTGCGTGGCCACGTCCACGCCGGCCGAACTGGTGCAGTCCGCCCTTGCGGCTGTTGGCCTTGATCGCTATATGGAGTTTATTACCACGACGGGTGAGGCGGGACGCTCCAAGCAGTTCCCCGATGTGTACGAGCTGGCGTTGCGTCGCCTGGAAGGGCGCCACGGGCACAAGTTTGAGCGCGCGTGGGTGTTTGAGGACGCCGTCTTTGGACTTAAGAGCTCTGGCGCTGCAGGCTTTAAGCGCGTGGGCATCCATGACCCTCACGGCCGTATGGAGCGCGACGAGGTTCGCGATAACTGCGATATCTTTATCGATAGCTATGAGGACCTGGACCTGGCCCGCGTGCTTTCGTTTGAGGGCTAGGCGAGGGTCGTGGCTTGTAAAGTATTAGTTGTTTGCGGCTCGCCGGTGGTGGCGAGTGCGGATCTGCTTCGTCAGCTGGCAGGGGAGTGCGACCACATCGTAGCCGTAGACCGCGGTCTGGACGCTCTGTTGAGCGCTGGCCTGAGCTGCGACGTCTACGTGGGCGACGCCGACACCGTAAGCGATGAGGGACGCGCTCTGGTCGATGCCGCTGTCGATTTTGAAGTGGAACGCCACAACCCCTACAAGGACTATACCGATCTGGCACTGGCGCTCGATTCGGTCCGCCGTCGGTGGCCGGGTGCCGAAGTGGTAGCAACCTGTGCCACCGGCGGCCGCCCGGACATGGCCCTGTCTGTGCTAGGGCTCCTGGCAAGCTATGCGGACGCCCCCGTCTGGATCGAAGAAGACGAAGTAACGGCCAGAATCTTGCACCAGGACGAGACCTGGACGATCGAGGGCGCCGAGAGCAAAAACTTCTCCATCATCGCCATCGCTCCCAACACCAAGGTAAGCGAACACGGTCTAAAGTGGGAGCTAGATCACAGCCCCCTAGGCCTCTTGGCCGATACGGGCATCTCTAATGTCGTCCGGAAAACGGCCAAGATCCAAGTCCACCAAGGCGTTGCGATCGGTTATTTGCTGCATCAGGGTTTTACTCCGTCCCAGGAAAACCCGTAAGGCGGATATCAATATAAAATTCCCTCTTGCATCCCCGAAGATCTTCCCCTATAGTATCTCCTCGTCACGGGGGCGTAGCTCAGCTGGGAGAGCGCTTGACTGGCAGTCAAGAGGTCAGGGGTTCGATCCCCCTCGTCTCCACCATCGTGGATGTAAGGCCACTCAATCGAGTGGCCTTTTTTATTTGCATACGATATTAAGTGGTCTGAACTGCATTTTTGCAAAATATGCAAATTGCTTTCCTGTTCAAGTTCGCCGTCAGCAGTAGTTGTCGCAAAATTTGCGACAACTACACCCCAAAAAGTTGCGCAATTACCTTCCCGGTTTTGTACAAAGTTTGTTAGCCAAACATAATAGTTTGAGCAATTCACACCGCCAGCGATACAACTCAGGCAGTAATCGTCAACCCACGCACCCCCATAAACCTGCGGCAATGTATGCAAGACGGCTCAATATCCCCCATAACCACGGCAAATCAACAATATGTTGCTCAACACGCCCCAAAACGTATGGGCCACCTGCTGTGCTAGGATACCTAATGTTACATGGGTTCAACTGTGCTCACGGCTCTAGTAAGTCGCAAAGCGCAGGGTCGATCAGCATCCGGCCGTAACGGCGGTGCCAGAAAAACCACGAGCTCCAATAGCGTCGTCATGCGTATCGCATCGAATGACTTTGTTCTTGTCTATGTGATGCTGTTCTTTCGACTCGATATTTCATGACAAATTGCAGCAGTCCTGCAGCTGTTTGCGTGCGGTCCAGTTTTGTTCCCGCTTGACTGGGTCGCACGCAGCCAGCTGGGGACGCGGTCTTTTTGCGATACACGTCCGCGTCTCTAGCCACTGCGCTTATACATACCGTTCACGGTGGGGCAGAGCCACGTGCTTGTCTAACTGGGCTCAGGGTTTGAATATGGAGCGCCTTCGCGCACAAGCGCCCTGGCGAAGCCATACCCAAACCCCGTGAGCCACACGTAAGACAGCAAGGGGGTGGTGCTCGTGTGGTATGTGATTCAGGTCATTAACGGTCGCGAAGACGTAATGCGCGAGCGCATTGAGCGTGTGGTGCCGGGTGGCGCCATGCAGGAGCTCTTTTATCCCCAATTTCAAACCGAGATCAAGGTGCACGGCGAATGGGTCAATACGACCAAGCCGCTTTTTCCCGGTTATCTTATCTGCGATACGGCAGATCCCCGAACCGTGCAACAGTATCTGCTGTGCATGGATGACTTTGCACGGGTGCTATCCCAGGACGGTCAGTTTGTGCCGCTGGCAAAAGAAGAGACCCAGCTCATTGGCAGTTTTACGCATAGGGGAGATCGCGTAGTTCCCATGAGTGAGGCCTTAAAGGACGGCGACCAGGTCGTAGTGACGGCAGGTCCGCTGCTGGGCCACGAAGGCCTTATCAAAACCATTAACAGACGCAAGAGCACTGCTTATTTGGAGCTCGACCTGTGCGGCCGACGCGTAACTACGCGCGTTGGCCTTGCCGTGCTTTCAGCCGAGCAGCGCGTAATGCGAAACCTAAAAAGGGCGATTGCCAAGCTGCAGGCGACTGTTTAACGGGACAGGGAGGATCCCCGGGGGCGGGGACGTTGACTTGAAGGAAATAGTGTCAGACAAAACTGAAAATTCAGTAGAAGCGCCGGTAGGGGCCTCGCTGGTTGCCCAAGCCATGAGCGGCGGCGACTCGAGCATGCGCTACAAGGCCATGCAGGCCGTGAAGGACTGGGACAACTCGCGCCTTGCCTACCGCACAGCCAAGCGCGCCTTCGACATCGTGTTTAGCGGCTGCGTGCTGGCCGTCATCGCCATACCCAGCCTTGTGCTCGCCGCCGCCATCCGCCTGGAGAGCGAGGGCAACCCGTTCTACAGCCAGATCCGCGTGGGCCAGACCCACCGCGACGGCAGCCTTTCCACCTTCCGCATGTGGAAGTTCCGCAGCATGTTCAAAGACGCCGACAAGCGCCTCGTCGAGCTCAAGGGGCAGAACGAGATTGCCGGCGCCATGTTCAAGATGAGGGAGGACCCGCGCGTAACGAAGATCGGCAAGTTCATCCGCAAGCACTCCATCGACGAGTTCCCGCAGTTCCTGAACGTGTTCCTGGGCCAGATGTCCGTCGTCGGCCCGCGCCCGCCTCTGCCGAACGAGGTGGCGGAGTACACCGAGTACGACCTGCAGCGCCTGGCCGTGAAGCCCGGGATCACCGGCTGGTGGCAGGTGACGGAGCGCAATTCGACCGGGTTCGACGGCATGGTCCGCCGAGACCTGGAGTACATCGCCAACCGGGGCATTTTTACCGACCTCAAGATCGTTGTCCTCACGGTGATCGAGGTCATCACCGGTAAGGGTGCGTGCTAATGCTTCAGGACTATTCTAAATTCGTTGAGCTCAAGCGCGTTCCCGTAATCGATGTTCCGATCACGGGAACCAATATGTCTGAGTGTGTCGAGTTTCTCACTCGCCATATAGATGAGCTACATTGCGAATATATTTGTGTTTCCAATGCTCATACCTCGGTTATGGCCCATGACGACCCTTCCTATTGGGCCTGCCAAGCTGACTCCCTCATGTCCGTTCCCGACGGCAAGCCTTTATCTGTCGTCGGACGTAAAACAATAGAGTCTATGGGGCGTGTAACTGGACCCGATCTGATGCGAGAGATATTCAATATTTCCTTGCAGCAAGGATGGAGCCATTACTTCTACGGTAACGAGCAGAAGAATCTCGACGCTCTCAAAAATTCACTTCAAGAGGAATATCCAGGCCTGGAAATCGCTGGCATGGAGCCTTCGGTTTTCCGACCGCTCTCCGACAGCGAGAAGCGAGACCTTTCGCGACGTATCGCTGATTCGGATGCAGACTTCGCATGGATTGCTCTTGGCGCGCCCCGTCAAGAAGTTCTTATGCACGAGCTCAAGGGAGGGCCACAACCGTTGATGATCGGTGTTGGCGGAGCGTTCAACGTTCTCGCCGGCGTGGTGCCAGAGGCGCCGATGTGGATGCAAAACCTGAGTCTCGAGTGGCTATACAGACTTATTCAAGAGCCGAAGCGGCTTTTCAAACGATACCTCGTAACTAATACGAAATTTCTCTTTTACCAGTTTACAAAAGTCAAACGTAAGGAAGGCAAATAGATGAACGATTCGACCACCTTTAAAGACAAGACCCTGATGATCACGGGCGGCACCGGCTCGTTCGGCAACACCGTGCTCAAGCACTTCATGAACACCGACCTGGCCGAGATCCGTATCTTCTCGCGTGACGAGAAGAAGCAGGACGACATGCGCCACCGCCTGCAGGAAAAGTCCCCGGAGCTCGCCTCCAAGGTTCGCTTCTTCATCGGCGACGTCCGCAACGCCCAGAGCGTGCGCGACGCCATGCACGGCGTGGACTACATCTTCCACGCCGCCGCCCTCAAGCAGGTGCCCTCCTGCGAGTTCTTCCCCATGGAGGCCGTGCGAACCAACGTCATCGGCACGGACAACGTCCTGCACGCAGCCATCGACGAGGGCGTCGACCGCGTCGTGTGCCTGTCCACCGACAAGGCCGCCTACCCCATCAACGCCATGGGCAAGTCCAAGGCCATGATGGAGTCCATCATCTACGCCAACGCCCGCAACGGCGCCGGCCGCACCACCATCTGCTGCACCCGCTACGGCAACGTCATGTGCTCGCGCGGCAGCGTCATCCCGCTGTTCATCGACCGCATCCGCAAGGGCGAGCCGCTCACGGTCACCGACCCCAACATGACCCGCTTCCTCATGAACCTCGATGAGGCCGTCGACCTGGTGCAGTTCGCCTTCGAGCACGCCAACCCCGGCGACCTGTTCATCCAGAAGGCCCCCGCCTCCACGATCGGCGACCTCGCCGAGGCCGTGCAGGAGGTCTTCGGCCGCGTTGGCACCCAGGTCATCGGCACCCGCCACGGCGAGAAGCTCTACGAGACCCTCATGACCCGCGAGGAGCGCCTGAGGTCCGAGGACATGGGCGGCTACTACCGCGTGGCCTGCGACTCGCGCGACCTGAACTACGACAAGTTCGTCGTGGACGGCGAGGTGGAGACCCAGGCCGACGAGTCCTACACCTCCCACAACACCGAGAGGCTCGACGTGGAGGGCACCATCGCCAAGATCAAGACCGCCGAGTACGTGCAGCTGGCACTCGAGGGCCGCGAGCACGAGGCGGTGCAGTAGGGTGCGCGTCCTCGTCACCGGCGCCAGGGGCTTCGTCGGCAGGAACCTCTGCTGCGCGCTGAAGAACATAAGGGACGGCAAGGACCGCCGCGCCAAATACCAGGCACTCCTTCCCCTCGAGGTCATGGAGTACGACATCGACTCGACGCCCGGGGAGCTGGAGGACTACTGCTCCCGCGCCGACTTCGTCTTCAACCTGGCCGGCGTCAACCGCCCAAAGGAGCAATCCGAGTTCATGGAGGGCAACTTCGGGTTCGCCTCCACGCTGCTCGAGACGCTCGAGCGACACGGCAACAGGTGCCCCGTCATGCTCTCCAGCTCCGCGCAGGCGAGCCTGTCGGGCCGCTTCGAGGGCTCGGCCTACGGCGAGTCCAAGCTGGCGGGGGAGGGCCTGTTCCGCGAGTACTCGGAGCGCACCGGGGCGCCGGTGCTCATCTACCGCTTCCCCAACCTCTACGGCAAGTGGTGCCGCCCGCGCTACAACTCCGCCGTGGCGACCTTCTGCGACGCCATCGCCAACGGCCGCCCCTACACCGTCAACGACCCCTCCGTCGAGCTGGAGCTCCTCTACATCGACGACCTGGTCGACGAGATGCTGGGTGCGCTGCTGGGGCGTGAGCACCGCTGCGGATACGACGGGCTGGAGCGCGTCGACGGTGACGGGTTCTGCTACGTCCCGGAGACCGATGTGAAGACCCTGGGCGAGATCGTCTGCCTGCTCGACGGCTTCCGAGATAGCCGCGAGACGCTCTCGGTGCCCGACCTGACCGAGGGCTCCTTCTCCAAGAAGCTCTGGAGCACGTTCCTGTCCTACTACGAGCCGGGGAACTTCTCCTATGGCCTCAAGCCCAACGTGGACGCGCGCGGCTCGTTCACCGAGTTCCTGCGCACGCCCGAGCGCGGCCAGGTCTCGATCAACGTGTCCAGGCCCGGGATCACCAAGGGCAACCACTGGCACATGAGCAAGTGGGAGAGGTTTCTGGTGGTGTCCGGCACCGCGTCGATCAAGCTCAGGAAGGTGGGGGAGGACGCCGACGGCAACCCGTTCCCCGTCGACGAGTATGTCGTCTCGGGTTCCGACATGCGGGCCGTGGAGATGATTCCCGGCTACACGCACTCCATCACCAACCTGTCCGACACCGAGGACCTCGTGACGGTCATGTGGGCCAACGAGCCCTTCGACCCCGAGAATCCAGATACATTTTTCGAAGTTGTTTAAAATGAACTTTGCTAGGCGGTTCTTGTCGGTTAGGCTGGATTGGCTGTTAATTGGGACTTTCGTCGGATTCTCAATTTGCCTCAATAGCTGCAGCGCCGTTTCAACATTGATAGGCTTTTCGTCGCTATGCCTACCGTTTGCTCTGATATCGTGTTTTCTTCTGCTGACGCTTTCTGATGCGGATAAGAACAATACGGCGTTAACGATCGGTGCGCTTGTCTTTACGATTCCTGTCTTGCTTTCTGCTATCGGCAATTTTAGTAGTTCAAATGTCATGAATTCCTTGACATTAATGGTTTGTATCCTTTTAGCCTACCTTTGTGTCAGGAAGGTAGGGCCTCTTCATCTCTGCCATATTTTTGTCTGGCTTATGTGCGCCACCTCTTGTGTGTCTCTATTGGTTTGGATTGCAACAAATTGGTTGGGGATAAACTTACCGTTCCCCGTGTTTGAAAACGTCAACGGTGTTCATTACAAAACCATCTTCATTGTCTCTCAGTTTGCTGAGGCGTATATCGACGCAAGCAAGAGTATGGGTTTTTTCTGGGAAAGCGGTATTTTTGCTTCTTATCTACTCCTTGCGATTTCCGTTGAGTTCATTGTTAATAAAAAAGCATCAAAAGTTAGATTGGCCTTGTTGGTCGTAACGTTGTTCACAACAGGATCTACAGCTGGCTATCTTCTTCTTCCACTTGCCCTTGCCGTTGGATTACTGAAAAACGGGGGTCGAGGTCGTGTGGCAATCGCGATTGGAATTGCCATCCTCGTTTTATGGGCTTTTACGAATTACTCCACAATTCTTAACTTGCTTATGCAGATTGACCCTTCATTATTTTGGAAGCTGGGGGATGCTGACGCCGTCACAAAGCTCACGAGGCTTCAGTCTCCTGGTGTGTGCTGGAGCCTATTTTCCTCAAGCCCCGTTTTGGGATTAGGTTACGGAGATGCCCTGGAGGCCTATTCTGCCATTGCAGCGGGCTCCCCAACCATTGATTCTTTGACGACAACGAGCTTCTTTCAACTTGCCGCGTTCGGTGTCTCTGGTTTCGCGATGTGGGGGGTTACGTTATACGCCCTTATCGGAACTCGGCGTCTTCCTCTATCCGCAGGCATTATGCTCGCTTTGCTGTTCGTTTTAGTAATCAACAAAGAACCGCATACCGCTTCGGCCATGACTTATATATTGGTATTTTCCTTCCTCTCCCTCTCTAACGAGAGTTCGGAACGCTCTTCCGTTAAATGCTATGGGGGCGCCCATGAAATATAATCTTAAACTAAGCGTTGCGGCAAACGCGTGCATCAAAGTTCTTGCCTTAATTGTTTCTTTAATTTCGACGCCCATTATGATGTCGTTCTTCTCGAACGATGCAGTTCTCGGCGCTTGGTTTACCGTTCTCTCTGTGTTGAACTGGATTTCCTTTTTTGATTTCGGAATTGGCAACGGACTTCGTAACGATTTGACTTACGCGTTGAATAAAGGTGACTCCGAAAGGGCCCGCGTCGTAATTTCATCGTCGGTTATTTTCCTTGGCGCGATCGTGATCGCGCTGATTCCCCTTGGCGTGGCGGTCTCTGCCTTCGTTCCCTGGAACTCTGTCTTCTCCGTTGGGGATAGTGAAATCTGCAGAAGTGATCTTACCGCATGTATGATTGTCGTCATCGCAGGTACTTTGCTTCAGCTCGTTCTTAAGCTCGTGAACTCTCTGTTTTACGCTGTCCAGCGCAACGCTGCTCCGGCGCTTCTCCTTCTTATCTCCAACTGTCTAATCCTTGTCGCCATAGCTTTCCCACCTCCCCTGGCGGGGGCTGGTGAGCGGTTCATGTACATGTGTGTAGTCGAGATAATCGCCCTATCGGTTCCGCTGGTCGCCGCTGGTTTTGTAATTTTCGCCACCGAACTCAAGGGCTATACACCGAGATTAAAGGACGTAAGGACAGATTACTTCCGTTCGCTTGGCTCGCTCGGCATTCAATTCTTCGTTATTCAGATTGCTCTGCTCTTCGTGTCGTCGACCAACGAGCTCTTCATCGGTTCTCTCTGCGGCTCCGATAGCGTCGTTCCTTACTCTGTGGCTTATAGGGTTTTCAATCTTATTCTTGTCTTTTTCGGAGTCATGGCTCAGCCCATCTGGTCCGACATGGCGAGTTCCTTTGCGTCGGGGAATAGACGCAGACTCCTCTCCGTGCATAGAAAGTATTTGGGGCTCTCGGCAATCGCATCCGCGGGAACGGTCGTTATCGGCCTGCTTATCAATTCCATACTTAGCATATGGCTAAAAGAACAGGCGCCGACCCTCACGCTTTACGAGTCCTTTTCACTCATCTTTCTCGTCATCGCGACTGTGTTAACCAATTCTGAGACGTGCCTCGGTAACGCCACGAATCGCTTGAGACCTCAGGTTATTTTCTATTGCCTCGGTGCCATCGCAAAATATCCAGTTTCAGCGATCCTGTCCATGTATGTGACCAGTTGGGCCTCGGTTGTATACGCTAACGGTCTTGTTCTCGTTCCTGTCCTGATTGCTCAACATATTGCAAACCGCTGGCTTACCGCGGGCAGTGAGGAGAGTCCCGTTGAAGAAAAGTAAAAATTTAGAAACGTTATACTTTATCGGCGGATTATTTCCACGCGAGCGTGAAGATGAAATCAGACGCCTTACGAAGTCCGGTCTTCAAAGCGCCGCGAATAATCTTCAGTGGAAGTTTGTTAAAGGTTACGATTCATGCCTTGGTACTGAAAACGTCCACCTTATAAACTCGGAATACGTCGGTTCCTTCCCTAAGAGGTACTCCGGCATTTTCGTTCCACGATATAGCTTCCGGCATTCCGAAATTTCTGGTGAAGATGTTGGGCCTGGCTTCGTTAACCTACCGGTCTTAAAAGAGTTCTCGCGTGCTGCTAGGCTGTGCTCTGAGATTGATAAGGTTAACCCCAGAAGCTGTGAACAACTTTACTTCGTTGGCTATGCCGCCACTTATCCCATTGTGACTGCGCTGCATCACGCAAAAAAGAAATTTCCCAATAGCATTGTCGCCCTTATCGTTCCTGATTTACCTCAATACATGGAGCTGGGTAGCCGTGGAACGGGATTCTTGCACAGGCTTAAGAACCATTTTGTTTCAAAAGGCATGAAGGGCATGGATTGCTACGTCCCCTTGACAGCTGCAATGGCTCCTTACCTTGGAGTTGACTTGACGAAGTGTGCCGTTGTCGAGGGCATTGCTGACGAACATGACGCTTCTGAGCCTGAAGCCATCGTACGGGATCTGCCCGAGCGGTATATCTTGTACACAGGGACGCTCCAATACCGCTATGGGTTAGGCGAGTTAATTTCTGCATTTAAGGGGCTTGACGATACAGGAATCGGTCTTGTTGTTTGCGGTGACGGCGAGGCGGCAAATGAGATGACGGCTCTGCAGTCTGAGAATCCTATGGTGCGATACCTGGGCGTACTGCCGTCCCAAGAGATTGAAGGCCTGCGCAATGGCGCCACCATTCTCGTTAACCCGCGCAAGAACGAAGGGGATTATACGAAGTTTAGTTTTCCCTCGAAGATGATGGAGTACCTTGCATCGGGTGTGCCAACCGTTGCTTACAGGCTGGATGGAATGCCTGAAGACTATGAAGGTCTTTTCATCGATGCAACGGATGGAGGCCTTAAGGCGGCTTTAAATCGAGCTCTCGCGATGGATCCTGAAGAGCTGCACCAACTTTCCTTGCGTGCGAAAACTTATGTCATCGACCACAAGGGCTCTAAGGACCAATGCGCACGCACTCTTGAGCTATTCAGAAAGGAGTCTACGTACATTGAGCGATGACAAGACGTTCGACATTCCCGTCGCAGTATTCATTTTCAAACGTCTCGATACTCTTGAGAGGATTTTCGATAGACTTGCTGAGGTTCGGCCTAGTAAGCTCTATCTCATTGCTGACCAGGGGAGAGATGAGGCAGAACGCCTCGCTGTCGACAAAGTGAGGCGTGGCGTCGACTCTCTTATTACTTGGGACTGTGAGGTTGTGCGAGACTACGCAAAGGAGAATAGGGGGGTATACGGAAACATCGCACTTGGCGCGAAGCGAGTATTCGAGCGGGAGCCTGTTGCCATTTTCTTGGAGGACGACAATCTACCTTCTTTGTCATTCTTCCCGTTCTGTGCAGAAATGCTAGCGCGCTATCGTGACAATGATAAGATTCTCTGGATCTGCGGGACTAACTATCTATCGCAATACGAAGCGCCACATAATGCTTCATACATTTTTACGCGACAACTTATGCCATGTGGATGGGCATCATGGGGAGACAAGTTTCTATCTTCCTACGACTTTGACCTGAACAAGACAACTCCCGAGGACATGAGGCGCGCTCGTAACACGTATTCGGTGAGGCGGCTCTATCTCCAACAGCTGTTCAACGTGGAGTACGAGAAAGCACACAAGGGCCGTACTGGGCGTTACTATTCTTGGGATTACCATATGGCATGGACCCTCAGGACGGGCGGATTTTTTGGCATCGCCCCATCAGTGAACCTTATAGAGAATATTGGTGTTGACGACTGTTCGGAGCACGGTGGCAATGATCTCTCGCTAGATATGACGAACCGGTTCTGTTCAATGGATGGTTACGAACTCCCGTTTCCGCTCAGACACCCTGAGACCGTTGAACTCGATATGACGTATGAGCGGCTAATCGAGCGTAAGCTGCTGTACCCCGCCAAGGATTACATCGGTGTACTCGTGAAGCTGGTTGCGAAGCGCCTGCTTAACTTTCCGCCGGACCTCTCACTTAGACAAACAATTAAGAAAGGTTAAAAATGACAAATATGGTAGAAGATAAAACGGTTCGATTTAAAGATGACGGTCGTCTTAAGCTCCTGATCATCGTGGGCACACGCCCCGAGGTCATCCGCCTGTCCGAGGTCATCAAGAAGTGCCGCCGACACTTCGACTGCCTGCTGGCGCACACCGGCCAGAACTACGACTACACGCTCAACGGCATCTTCTTCCGCGACCTGTCGCTGGACGACCCGGACGTCTACCTGGACGCCGTGGGCGCGGACCTGGGCGAGACCGTGGGCAACATCATCGCGGCCTCGTACAAGCTGATGGTCCAGGTCCAGCCCGACGCGCTGCTGATCCTGGGCGACACCAACAGCTGCCTGTCCGCCATCGCGGCAAAGCGCCTGCACATCCCCATCTTCCACATGGAGGCCGGCAACCGCTGCAAGGACGAGTGCCTGCCCGAGGAGACCAACCGCCGCATCGTCGACGTGATCTCCGACGTCAACCTGGCCTACTCCGAGCACGCCCGCCGCTACCTGAAGGACACCGGCTGCGCCCCCGAGCGCACCTACGTCACGGGGTCTCCCATGGCCGAGGTCCTGCGCGCCAACCTTGAGAAGATCGAGGCCTCCGACGTCCTCTCCGAGCTCGGCCTGGAGCCCAAGCGCTACATGCTGCTTTCCGCCCACCGCGAGGAGAATATCGACACCGAGGCGAACTTCACGAGCCTGTTCACCGCCATCAACGCGCTCGCGGAGAAGTACGACATGCCGATCCTGTACTCCTGCCACCCGCGCTCCCGCAAGCGCCTGGAGGCCACCGGCTTTAAGCTCGACCCGCGCGTGCGCATGCACGAGCCCATGGGCTTCCACGACTACAACTGCCTGCAGATGAACGCCTTCGCGGTGGTGTCCGACTCCGGCACGCTGCCCGAGGAGTCCAGCTTCTTCGCGAGCGTCGGCCGCCCGTTCCCGGCGGTGTGCATCCGCACCTCCACCGAGCGCCCCGAGGCCTTGGACAAGGCCTGCTTCACGCTGGCCGGTATCTCTGAGAAGGGTCTGCTGCAGGCCGTCCGCACCGCCGTCGAGCTCGACGCCGAGGGCTCGCTTCCCGAGGCGCCCGTTCCCGACTACGCCGACGAGACCGTCTCCACCAAGGTGGTCAAGATCATCCAGAGCTACACCGGCGTCGTGGACAAGATGGTGTGGAGGAAGAGCCTGTAATGATCGTGGGTGACGTTACGACGACCGACGCTCTCGTGGACGAAGCACTAGAGTTGGCGGAGGGCCTGAATAGGCCCCTTTGTTACGTCCAGCTCAAGGGCTTCTACAACGGCTCGACCGGCTCCATTTTGCGCGGCTTGCACGTGCGGCTCGCGGCCCGAGAGGTCGACTCCTATTGTTTCTGGGGGCGTCGCCACGAGTCGATCGATAGCCACATGCAGTGCTGCGCGAGCAAGCCTGAGGACGCCTCGATGCAGACGCTCTCGACGGCATACCTCCTCGGTGCCGAGGTCATCGAGAAGCACTTCACGCTGGACAAGTCGCTTCCTGGAAACGATCGCTACCACTCCGGCGACGTCGAGGACTTCAAACGCGCCATTGAGAACTTCCGATTCATGACAGGATCCTGGGCTCCTCGGAGAAGACGGTCCTCGCTTGCGAGGAGACGCCCCGCCGTGAGGCGAGGCGCTCGCTTGTGCTGACGCGTGGCATGAAGGCCGGCGAGGTGATCGCCAAGGAGGACCTGATGCCCAAGCGCCCCGGCACGGGAATCGCTCCGACTTATGCCGATGTGGTTATTGGCCGCGCGGTAAAGGACGATCTTGCTGAAGACACTATCTTGACTTGGGAAATGATTTAGTTTTGACCCCGCAGCCTTAA
>JAXJEC010000024.1:0-50077 GCA_036301625.1 Collinsella sp.
GAACAGGAGTCGCTCGAGCTCGTCGGGCGGCAGGTTGAGGAGCTCGTCGCCGGGACGGTGCAGGCAGACCTTCCTGAGCTTGCCGATCTCGGAAGGCACGTGCAGACCTTTCGTCATGGCCTCCTACCTTTCTTTCGGGCCTTACTGGCCGAATGTATCAGCGCCCCTCCGTATGGGACGCTGCTTGCTGACAGCTCTAGTTATATCCAAAAACCACCTGCAATTCCACCTCGCCCCCGAACGGTCAGCAAAGTGCGATGAACGGTATATCGCATATGATTCCCCCATGATGCACTTCGGTTCTCTAAAGCAGGTTTTCAAAGGTAAATGTTCTTTTTTCTAAGGAATTAAGCTAGATTGCACAAATATTTTCATGTTTAGGAATTGCATAGCTAAAACGGTTTTCTGCATATATATGTCGTTTGTCCATGATTCAATTTGGATTCGATTATATTCAGCTCGCAATCATTCTTATTCATACATCCTCACCAGTTGAGTATGGATATAGATTGTTTCCAAACGAGTTGGACAGTTAGTTGCATGCCTTGGCAGCGTAAGAAGTAGGTAAAGATACCGTTCACGCGATACGTCCGTGCCAGCGGTCGACTAAATTGAGACAATAGTGAAAAGTGTTAGGCTACCGTCCTCTGTGGGGACTGAACGGACAGATGCATATGCCGAGCAAAATCGAAAAGAAGCAAGCCGCCGCAAAGCTGCGCAAACCGCCGCGCGACTTCTCGTACACGCAAAACCGAGAGCTTAGCTGGCTGCGCTTTGACAACCGCGTGCTTGACGAAGCCTTCGATGAGACCGTTCCGCTGTTCGAGCGTCTAAAGTTCGTGTCGATTTTCGAGTCCAACCTCGACGAGTTTCTCATGGTGCGCGTGGGCGGCCTGTCCGATCTGGCAGAGCTCAAAAAACAACCTGTCGACAACAAGAGCAATATGACCGCCTCCGAACAGGTCGATGCTGTCATGGCCGAAATGCCCGGGCTCCTTACCCGTTGGGAGTCCATCTTTAAGAGCATCGAGGGCAAGCTCGACACCTTGGGCGTTCACCGCGCCCGCATCGATTCGCTTACGCCCGAGGAGCGCACCTTTGTAACCCGCTACTTCCAGGCCTACGTGTCGCCGGTCATCTCGCCGCTGGTCATCGATCCGCGCCACCCCTTCCCCAACCTGCGCAACGGCGCGCTCTATCTGGCCTGTGGTCTGGACGGCGCCACCGACGAGGAGAGCCTACTGGGCCTTATCGAGATTCCCGCCTCGATGAACCGCGTGGTCGAGATCCCCTCGCCCACCGGCACCTACTCCTACATCTTGCTCGAGGACGTCATCCTCGCCTGCCTGGACAGTTGCTTTGGCTCCTATAAGCCGCTGGATCGTGCGCTGATCCGCGTCACCCGCAACGCCGACATCGATCCGGACGGCGAGGGCGTCGAAGAGGAAGAGGACTACCGCCAGCACATGAAGCGCATCCTCAAGAAGCGCCTGCGCCTGCAGCCGGTAGTGCTCGCGGTCTCGGGGTCGCTCGAGAAGGCAACGCTCAAGACTATCCGCAAGGCGCTCGAGCTTTCGCGCCGCCCTGTCTTTACCTGCGATATCCCGCTCAACCTGGGCTACGTCTTCGGCATTGAGGGCAAGATTCCCGAGCACCTGCGCAACGAGCTGCTCTTTACGCCGTTTAGGCCGCAGCCCAATCCCAACATCGACATGACCCGCTCCATCCGCGAGCAGGTGCTGCAGCACGACAAGCTGCTCTTTTATCCCTACGAGGCCATGAACCCGTTCTTGGACCTGGTGCACGAGGCCGCCTATGACCCCGAGTGTATCTCGCTGCGCATCACGCTCTACCGCGTGGCCAAGCAGAGCCGCCTGTGCGAGTCGCTGATCGATGCTGCCGAGAACGGCAAAGAGGTCACGGTGCTCATGGAGCTCCGCGCGCGCTTTGACGAGCAGAACAACATCGAGTGGGCCGAGCGTCTGGAAGAAGCGGGCTGCACCGTCATCTATGGTTCCGAGGGCTTTAAATGCCACTCAAAGATCTGCCAGCTCACCTATCGCGAGGGTATGGCGCTCACCCGCCTCACGCTTTTGGGCACCGGCAACTTTAACGAGAAGACGGCCAAACTCTACAGCGACTTTATGCTCATGACGGCCCATCCCGGCATCGGTGAAGACGCCAACCTGTTCTTCCGCAATCTGTCGCTGGGCAACCTGCGCGGCGACTACCGCTTCCTGGGTGTGGCGCCCGTCGGACTGAAACCGCTCATCATGCGCGGGCTTGACCGCGAGATCCAGCGCGCCCTTGCCGGCGAGCCCGCCCGCGTGTTCTTTAAGCTCAACTCGCTGACCGACCGCGAGGTTATCGACAAGATCGCCGAGGCATCGTGTGCCGGCGTGCGCGTAGACATGATCATCCGCGGCATCTCGTGCCTCAAGCCCGGTGTTCCGGGCAAGACCGAGAACGTGCATGTCCGCTCCATCGTCGGACGCTTTTTGGAGCACGCCCGTGTTTACGCTTTTGGCGTGGACTCGGACATGATTTACCTGAGCTCGGCAGACATGATGACACGCAACACCGAGCACCGCGTGGAGATCGCCTTCCCCGTGCTCGACCCCACCTGCCGCGCCCTAGTGCACGAGTACATGGGCATGCAGCTGCAGGACAACGTGAAGGCCCGCAGCCTCACGAGCGACGGCACCTGGGTCCCCGTGGAACGTGCAGAGGGTGAGAAACCCTTCAACTCGCAGGAAGCTCTACTGGAGCGTGCCTATCGCAACGCCGAGGCCGCCGCGCAGCAGCGCGCACAGGAGAAGGAACGTGTGGCCGAAGAAGCTATTCAGGCCGAGGTTGAACATGGGGCAGCCGCCAAACCGGAAGCGGTTGCCGCTCCCCCGGTGAATGAGCCCGAGGCTGCCGCAGAGCCCGCCATGGAGAAAGCGCCCGAGCCCGCTACCGCGACTCCGGAGCCCGCCGCCGAGGCAAAGCCCGCCCCAGCTCCTGATCCGCAGCCGACCACGCCCAAGGTCCAAGAGGTCCAGGCGACCGTCATTGAGCCCGAGCCTGCACCTGCACCTCAGCCCGAGCCGCAGGTCACCAAGTCCGCACCCGGGACGAGTGCCCGTCGCGATAAGCCCGCCGGCAAGACCAAGGCCATCGAGCGCCATCGCCCCGGTCGCGTGCGCATGGGCCTGGGTCTGATCGGCCTGGGTCTTAAGACGCTCATTACCGGCAAGACGAAATAGCCGTTTGTAGAAGCAGTTTGTAGAAGCGCCCCGCATTTGAGGAAAGCCTCGGATGCGGGGCGCTTTTCCCTGCTACCATGGTGCGAGCAACAACGCGAATGACAGGCAGGAATATGAAGCTCACTATAGAATCGATGACCTACGGCGCCGACGGGCTGGCGCACGCCGACAACGGCAAGGCCGTCTTTGTGCAGGGTGCCGTGGCAGGCGACACCGTCGAGGCCGAGGTCGTACAGGACGGCAAGTCGTTCATGCGCGCCCGCACCACCGAGATTCTGGAGCCAAGCCCCGATCGCATTCAGCCTCCCTGCCCCTTCGTGGGCATCTGCGGCGGCTGCTCGTGGGGCAATCTCTCACGCACGGCACAGCTCGCCGCCAAGGAGCAAAACCTGCGCTCCACGCTCGAGCGCATCGGCAAGTTCGCTCCTGAGCAGGTCGATGAGTTGGTACAGCCCATCTGCCACACCAAGGACGACTGGGGCTACCGCAATAAAATCGAGCTCGAACCGACCGTCGTCAACGGTCGCGTGCGCCTTGGCATGCACGGTGTCGACCCCAGCAAAATCGTGACCGTCGATACGTGCCCGCTGTTCGATAAGCGCTTCCCGAAGGCGCTCAAATCGGTCGTCGGCGCGCTCAACTATCTGAGCGGCAGCCACGACCTGGGCCTCGAGCGCGTGGGCATTCGCGCCTCGCGCCGCACCAAGGCGCTCGAGGTCGCTCTCTGGACGCCTACGGGCTCCTTCCCGCGCTCGCAGGTCTCCCGCGTTCTGGCAGACGCCGCTCATCCCACGAGCATCGTGCGCGTGATGAGCAAGGGCGAAAAGAAGGCCCGCCGTGTCTGCAAGGTCGAAATGCTCGCCGGAGAGGGCTCATGGACCGAGAATATCGCCGAGGGTCAGATGCGCCTGTCCGCCCCATCGTTTTTCCAAGTCAACACCAAGGGTGCCGAGATTTTGATCGAGCTTGTCATGGAAGCGCTCGACCCGCAGGAAGACGAGCTTGCCGTGGACCTGTACTGCGGTGCCGGCACCTTTACCCTGCCGCTCGCCCGCCGCTGCGACTTTGTCGCTGCCGTCGAGGCCTACGGCCCCGCCGTGCGCGATCTACGCCGTAACCTGGAAATCAACAAGCTTGATAACGTCGACGTCATTGGCGGAGACGCGGTGCGCGAGTTCCCCGACCAGGACGCCGATGTCCTGGTAGTCGATCCGCCGCGCGCAGGATTGGCGCCCGAGGCCATCGACCTCATCGCGAGTACGAGTGCCCGAGATGTTGCCTACGTGAGCTGCGACCCGGCAACTTTGGCCCGCGACCTCAAACGCTTTGTCGAGGAGGGCACCTTCTCTCCCATCAAGATCACGCCGGTCGACCTATTCCCGCAAACCTTCCACTGCGAAACCGTCGTCCACCTCAAGCGCAACTAGACACATGATCATTGCTCAGAAAAATCATTGGGAAATCGAGCGTGGCAAGCGGAGGTCTTCGGGGTATAAGACGGCTAATTGTATGCCGCCTATGAAAGGAACCCCCATGCCCAGCGTTGCCGTTCTCGCCGCCGATGGCTTTGAAACTATTGAATGCTTGACCATGGTCGATGTCATGCGTCGCGGCGGCGTGCGCGCCACGCTCGTCTCGATCATGCCCACGCGTGAGGTCGTAAGCTCGCTGCAGATCCCCGTGACCTGCGATGCGCTCTTTGATGAGATCAACTTTGACGAGTACGACTGCGTCGTGCTGCCCGGCGGCCTGCCCGGTGCCACCAACCTGCGCGCCGATCAGCGCGTCTGCGACGTGGTCCGCGAGTTCGCCGCAACCAAGCACGTCGCCGCCATCTGCGCCGCCCCGTTTATCCTGGGCGAGCTCGACCTGCTCGAGGGGCGCCACGCCACGTGCTTCCCTGGCTTTGAGAAAAGCTTCCCCGAAGGCGCCTATACCGGCGAGAAGGTCACGCAAGACGGCAACATCATCACCGCCAGCGGCATGGCCCAGTCGCTCCCCTTTGCGCTTGAGCTGCTGCGCACGCTCGCCGGCGACAAGGCCGTCGA
The DNA here is from genome assembly GCA_036301625.1 of Collinsella sp. Classification (GTDB taxonomy): domain Bacteria; phylum Actinomycetota; class Coriobacteriia; order Coriobacteriales; family Coriobacteriaceae; genus Collinsella. Next base: position 5,297 of record JAXJEC010000024.1, read on the forward strand.
TAAGGTCGCCGAGGGCATTCAGCTATGATTTTGGCTTCGCAATCACCGCGCCGCATCGAGTTGATGCGCGAGGCGGGCTATGACATTCGCATCATTCCTGCCGATATCGACGAAACGCCGTTTGATGGCGAGGCCCCGCTTACGCTCGTTGAACGCTTAGCACGCGCCAAAGCCGCCGCCGTTGCCGCCGAACATGCCGAGCCCAATGAGCTGACGGTCGCGGCCGACACCATCGTCACCTTTGACGGCAAGATTCTGGGCAAGCCGGCAACCGAGGACGAGGCGCGCACCATGCTCCGTGAGCTTTCGGGCCGCACGCACCAGGTCGCAACCGGCGTCTGCATCGTTAAGGCAGGCGACACGGCCGCCCCGCATGCCGCCGAGAGCCTGTCCTTTGTCGATGTGACCGACGTGACGTTCTACGAGCTCACCGACGAGCAGATCGAGCACTACGTCGCCTCGGGTGAGCCCATGGACAAGGCCGGCGCCTACGGCATTCAGGGCACAGGAGGACGCATGCTCGTGCACGATATTTCGGGCGACTTCTATAACGTGGTGGGCCTACCCATCGCCCGCGTCGCGCGCGCGATTCAAAAACTCTCGTAATTGCATCTGGCGCTGGGTATCCCCCGGCGCCTACAATTTTGGCGTACCGTACGGATCCCGACCGGGCACAAGGCGCGGCGGAAAACCGATAGGAGTTAAACATGGATACACTGCTCGAGGCCATTGACGTCTGCGATGTCGATGGCTTTTGCTATGGCAACTATACGGACGAGGAGGCCGGCACCGGTTGCACCGTAATCGTGGCACCCGAGGGCGCCACCGGCGGCGTTGACGTTCGCGGCGGTGCTCCCGCATCGCGCGAAACCGACCTGCTGCGACCCGAGAACACTGTCGACAAGGTCCACGCCGTCTGCCTTTCGGGTGGATCGGCCTTTGGCCTCGAGGCTGCAAGCGGCGTCGCTCGCGAGCTTGAGAGCCGCGGCATCGGCCTTCCCGTCGGCCCCACGCAGGTGCCTATCGTGTGCTCCAGCTGTATCTTCGACCTCGCCTTTGGCGATCCCACCGTGCGCCCCGACATAGAGGCCGGCATCGCCGCCGTGCATGAGGCACTCGACAACACCCCCACCACGCTCGAGCAGGGCAATGTAGGTGCCGGCACGGGTGCCACCGTCGGAAAGCTCATGGGGCCCGCCACCTGCATGAAGGCCGGTCTCGGAGCTGCCGCCGTGGCGCTCGGCCCCGTCAAGGTGGGCGCCGTGGTCTCGGTCAACGCCTGCGGCAACGTCGTCGACCCCTTCACCGGCGAGTGGGTCGCCGGCATGCGCGCCGCAGCCGATAGCGACCAGATCGTCGACATGGAGCTCGCCGCCTTTGCCGCCGCCGGCTCTATGCAGATGCCGCTCGACCGCACCAACACCACCATCAGCTGTATTGTCACCAACGTGGAGCTCACCAAGGCCCAGGCCACCAAGGTCTCCCAGATGGCAGCAGACGCCTACGCGCACGCCATCCGCCCCACACACACCACCAACGACGGCGACACCATCTACACCCTCGCCAGCGGCAAACTGGGAGCCCAGGCAAGCGCCGCCGTTCCCCTAGACCTGCTGGGCATGCTCGCCGTAAGGGCCCTACAGACCGCCATCGTAAACGGAGCCAAAAGCGCCAAAACCTCCCACGGCATCCCCGGCGCCGCGAAGTAATCTCACTCGACCGTCGGTCGGAGGCGGGCGGGCATTACGTTTGCTGCTCTACAGTCCTATGCAAGACGAAGGCCACATTAAGTGGCCTTCTTTGCATGCGGAACTCGCGACAAACGTAATGCCCGCCCGTCTCCGACCGACTTCCAACCTAATTCTTTTCAGCCCAGGCCCCTGTGTACCGCGCGTCTAAGATCTTCAAAATTCAGCTGCCTGACAATCGATTCTTATAGCAGAGGCCCCTTGGCCTTTAGTTTGATACAAGTTCCGCACGAGCCGGAAAGCACTTAATGTGCTTTCCGTGCGAGCAGGACTGTTCGCAGTAGCAAACTAAAGGCCAAGGGGCCCAGTCAACCTATCAGCAGCGATTGTTCAGCAACTAGTTGAATTTGAAGATCTTTGAGGCAAGACGGTATAGGCCGAGTGTGGTTTTATCACCGGCACGACCGCGCAGGTTGGTGAAGAAGCCGACCACACCGTAGCGTGCACGACGATACATACGCTCGTCATAGGCTTTCAGATCACTCCACAACGTCTTCAGGCGCTCGTCGGCACAATCCTCGTCGGAAAGCTTAGTAAGCACCGAGCAGATTGCCATCATCATGGTGAAATAGCCCATCATGTACGAGCGCAGACGCGACGACTCGACATCGCTGTACAGGTGGAACGACTCCATCATGATGCGCGTCACGCGAAACTGTTGGTCCAGACGCTTGACCATCGTGGCCTCGTTGACGCTTTGGCCCTCACGGCCGATAAAGTACCGGTAGAGGTCGATGTCGGCGTAGTACATGGTCTTGCAGCGCGGTAGCGGCACGTAGGCGTAGATGTTGTCTACATAGAACGTGTGCGGCGGCATAGGCAGATTGGACGCGCGCAGCACATCCGTGCGATAGCACAGGCTGTGCATGAGCAGATTCTGGTCCAGACGGAAATGGCCAATCTGATCCCAGGTAAAGATCTTTTTGCGCGGCAGGGCAAACTTGTAGCCAATAGCGGTATGCGTACCCTCGTAAACCTTCTCGTACACATAGTTCGAGATAAAGAGGTCGACGCGCTGGTCGCGCTCCTCAAAACCGCGAAGGATCGAAAGCATGGTCGACAGGGCTGCGCCATCGAGCCAGTCGTCCGAGTCGACGACCTTGTAGTAGGTGCCCTGTGCCTCGCGCAAGCCCGAAAGGACGGCGATGCCGTGGCCGCCGTTCTCCTGGTGCACCGCGCGAATGATGCCGGGATAACGTGTCTCCCACTCGTCGGCCTTAGCTGCCGTCTCGTCCTTGGAACCATCATCGACGATGATGATCTCGATATCGGTAGCGTAATTGCTCCCCTCCAGAATGGAGGTGATGCAATGGTCCATGTCCTTGGCGGCGTTATACGAGGGAATACCGAATGATATAACTTTATGCATGGCAGGCGATAATCTCATCCGAAAGATCGAGGGCAGAGTTGGTCACGGCATCCATATCGTAGTAACGATACTCGGCCAGGCGACCCACCGGGTGGAAGTTCGTCAGATTCTGGACGCGCTCAAGATAGCGCTCATAGAGCTCGCGGTTCTCGGGCTCCAGAATGGCGTAATAGGGCGTCTCACCCGAGCCGGGCGTATAGGCCTTGGAATACTCCTTCATGATGGTGGTCTTGCCGGGCAGGACCTGGCCAGTCATGTTCTTGAACTCGGTGATACGCGTGTAATCCTCGCTCGTGGTGTAGTTGACGGTGCCCACGGGCTGGAACTGGTCCATATCGAGCGTCTCGAACTTCATGTCGAGCGTACGGTATGGCAGAGCGCCCAAGTCGAGGTTGAACAGCTCGTCGAGCGGACCGGTGTAGACGATCTCGCCGCCATAGACCTTACCGTCGATCTTGACGGTGGTTTCGTCGATCTCGAAGAGGTCGCGGGCGTCCACGTCGCAGAACACATCAATCAGATCGTGGTCGAGCATGTGCTCGAACAGCGCGGTATAGCCGTCCTGCGGCATGCCCTGGAAGGGAGCCTGCGGGAAGTAGCGGTCATCGTCGCCCACAAAGACGGGAACGCGACCGGTGATCGAGGGATCGATCTGGTCGGGCGTCTGGCCCCACTGCTTCATGGTGTAATGCAAAAAGACGTTCTCGTAGACGTAATCGGCGACCTCGGCAAGATCCGGGTCGTTCTTCTTGCGCAGCTCCATGATGGGCACCTTGACGTCCTTGCCAAAGGTCTCCACGAGCTTCTGATACAGCTCCTCGCCGCGCTCGTCGCCAAAGGCGAGCTTGAGGCTCGCGTGGTTAAAAGGCACGGGCATGAGGGTGCCGTTGATGTTGGCAAGCACCTTGTGCTGGTAGTCCGTCCACTTGGTAAAGCGCGACAGGAAATTGTGGACGCGCTCATTAAAGGTATGGTAGATGTGCGGACCATACTCGTGGACCAGGATTCCGGCCTCATCAGCGCAGTCGTAGGCGTTACCCGCAATGTGGCTACGGCGCTCCAGAACGGCAACACGATAGCCGATGGTCTCGGCGAGACGGCGGGCACAAACGGCACCGGCATAACCGGCACCGACGACAATCATGTCGTATGCGCCGGCGTTAAAGCCTTCAGGCAGGCCTGAGGTAATCTGCATCGATACTCCTTGTCAAAAGCCACGGGCTCGTTAGCTGGGCTTTTCTCGAACATTCTTCGAGACATATTTATCAGAGCGATTATAGCGCTAATGCGTCCTATAATGAGCTTGCCACACAAGGAAAGCTCAAGCACCGCGGCGTACATAATTGAAAGGTAAACCCGCTAGCAGCGGGTTTATTCGTGAACAGCCGGGCGCCTGGAGCTTAGTGAAACGCTTGTAAGGAGTAACATGAGCGATTTCCTTAACCGTATGAAGTCTGCCGCCAAGGCCGACCTTAAGACGATCGTCCTGCCCGAGGGCGAGGATCCGCGCACCATCGTCGCGGCCACCAAGATCATCGAGGAGGGCCTGGCAAAGATCGTCATCCTGGGCAACCCCGACGAGATCAACGTTCCCGGCGCCACCGTCATCGATCCGCGCAATGCCGAGAAGCACGAGGAGTACGCGCAGAAGTTTGCCGAGCTCCGCGCCAAGAAGGGCGTCACCATCGAGCAGGCTCGCGCCCAGGTGATGGACGCCACCTACTTTGGCACCATGATGGTCAAGATGGGTGACGCCGACGGCCTGGTCTCCGGCGCCTGCCACTCCACCGCCGACACCCTGCGCCCCGCGCTGCAGATCCTTAAGACCGCCCCGGGTACCAAGCTGGTCTCGGCCTTCTTCGTGATGTGCACCGACACCCCGCAGTTCGGCACCGACGGTACGCTGATCTTCGCCGACTGCGGCCTCAACATCAACCCGTCCTCCGACGAGCTCTCCGAGATCGCCATCGCCTCCGCTCACTCCTGGTCCACCTTTATGGGCAGCGTCGAGCCGCACGTGGCCATGCTCTCCTACTCCACCATGGGCTCCGCCGGCGGCGAGGTCGCCAAGAAGGTCCAGGAGGCCGTTAAGTTCTGCAAGGAGAAGGCTCCCGAGCTCGCCATCGATGGCGACCTGCAGCTCGACGCCGCCATCGTTCCCACCGTCGCCCAGCTCAAGGCCCCCGGCTCCTCCGTTGCCGGCAAGGCCAACGTGCTTGTGTTCCCCGATCTCGAGGCCGGCAACATCGGCTACAAGCTGGTCCAGCGCTTCGCCGGCGCCGACGCTTACGGCCCCATCCTGCAGGGCATCGCCAAGCCGGTCAACGACCTTTCGCGCGGCTGCTCTGCCGACGACATCGTGGGTGTCGTAGCCATCACCGCCGTCCAGGCTCAGATGGCTGAGTAGCGGACATATCCCCTCGGGACCCTACAGGGTAAAGCTCTGAAAACGTCCTCGGACATGCATGAAACCCCCGCTGCGCACTTCGTGCGGCGGGGGTTTCATGCGTCCTGCGGAATATTTTCAGAGCTTTACCCTGTAGGGTCCCTGCCACCACGTAGCAATCAGGGAATCCGGGGTGGACGGCGGCTTGGCTACGAGCTGGGGCTGAAAATCTGAATGGATGGGTGCCGTTGCTGGGAGCGCAGGCGTTGCTGGTGGCGATCACTTTGGGACTGGAATTTCCGCCTGCTAGTAGAAAGGCCTCCGGAGCTGTTGCTCTGGAGGCCTTTTTGTCAATTTCAGACGAATGCGTTAGTTGTTCTTGGTCAGGCGCTCGACGTCGTGGGCGATCATGTATTCCTCGTCGGTGGGGATGACCATGACCGTGACGGAAGAGCCGGCGGCGCTGATGACCTGCGGGCCGTTGCCCACGGCCTCGCGGTTCTTGTTGTTGTCGATGCGTACGCCCAGCCACTCAAAGCAGTCGCAGAAGGCCTTGCGGATCGACCAGTCGTTCTCGCCGATGCCGGCGGTAAAGGTGATGGTGTCCACGCCCGCCATGGAAGCGATCATGGAGCCGGCCTGCTGCATGGCCTTGTAGGCGAACATATCGAAGGCGAGCAGGCAGCGCTCGTCGCCCTCGGAGGCGCGTGTACGGATGTCGCGGGCGTCGTTGGAGATGCCCGAGATGGCAAGCAGACCAGACTGCTTGTTCATCATGTCATCAACTTCCTGATAGCTGTAGCCTCCCTCGCGCTGGAGGTAGCACACGGTGGCCGGGTCAATGGAACCACAGCGAGTGCCCATCATCAGGCCGTCGAGCGGCGTGAGGCCCATCGTGGTGTCGCGGCACACGCCGTCCTCGATAGCAGCGAGCGAAGCACCGTTACCCAAATGGCACGAAAGCAGACGGTGGCAGCGCGAGCCCAGGATCTCCTTGGCCATCATCCACTCGTAACGATGACTCGTTCCGTGGGCGCCATATTTGCGCACATGATACTTGTCGCACACGTCCTTGGGCAGGGCGTAAGTGTAGGCAACCTCGGGCATGGTCATGTGGAACGAGGTGTCGAAGACCGCCACGTTGGGCAGCTCCGGATACTTCTCACGGCAATACTCAATCGCTGCGGCCTCGCCGTAGTTGTGCAGCGGAGCAAGCGGTGCCACCTCAAGAATCTTGGCCATAACCTCGTCGTCGACAACTGCGGAATCATCGAAGTGCCAGCCGCCCTGAACGATACGATGCCCAATGCCATCGATCGTAAAGTCGGTCTTCTCGAGCTCCTCGAGCACGCAAGCGATAGCAGAGCGATGATCGGGGAAGGGAACCTCCTCGGTCTGCTTGGCGCCACCGTTCTCGGAATGACCAAAGATACCCATGTCCGAGCCGATACGCTCGCAGTTGCCCTTGGCGAAAACCTCGCGGGTATCGGTATCCAGAAGCTGATATTTAAGGCTTGAGCTGCCGGCGTTGACAACAAGTACGTTCATGAGACTCCTTTGCAGTGCAATACGGTCGACGCAGACCTCTTAAGGCGACCGCATTTTAATAAGAAGTTATCACATCTTAATAAATAGCTATCAGGCATATCGCCCAACGAGCGCAAAAGAGGGGCTGAACGGCACTTGGTCGTCCAGCCCCTCCCCTCTTGCAATTACTTGCCGTTGACGATGCGCTCGACGTCAGAAGCGATCATGAACTCCTCGTCCGTGGGAATGACGAAGATCTTGACCTTGGAATCCTTGGCAGACAGGCACCAAGCGCCGTCGCCACGCAGGGCGTTACGGGCATGGTCCATCTTGACGCCCATAAAGGCCAGACGGTCGGCAACGCCGGCGCGAACGGCCGGAGCGTGCTCACCGATGCCGGCGGTGAAGACCAGCGTGTCCATGCCGCACATGGAAGTGGCCATCTCGGCAGCCTTGGCGGCAATCTTGTAGACGAACATGTCGAAGGCGAGCTGAGCCTCGGGGTCGCCAGCGGCGGCGAGCTCCTCGACGTTGCGGCAGTCGTTGGTCTTGCCACCGGTCACAGCCAAAAGACCGGACTTCTTGTTCATCATCTCGTCGACCTCGTCGAAGGTGTAGCCACCCTCGCGCTGCAGGTAGCACACGGTAGCCGGGTCAATGGAGCCGCAGCGGGTGCCCATCATGACGCCGTCGAGCGGGGTGAGGCCCATGGTGGTATCCATGCACTTGCCGTCCTCGATGGCGCACAGGGAGGCACCAGAGCCGATGTGGCACACGACGACCTTGCGGGCCTCGCCGTTGGTCATCTCGGCGACCTTCTTGGAGATGTAGCGATAGCTGGTGCCGTGGGCGCCGTACTTACGGATGTGCAGCTTGTCGCAAACATCCTTGGGAAGGGCGTAGGTCTTGGCAACCTCGGGCATGTTGAAGTGAAAAGCGGTGTCGTAGACCGTAACGTTGGGCAGATCGGGATACTGCTCCAGGCAGTACTCGATAACGTTGGCCTCGGGGTTGTTGTGCAGCGGCGCCAGCGGAGCGACCTCGCGGATCTTGGCGAGAACGTCCTCGTCGACGAGGGAGGAGTCGCCAAAGTACCAGCCGCCCTGAACGATACGGTGACCAATGCCCTCGATCTTGACGCCGTTGGCCTCGAGGTCCTTCAGAACGACCTCGATGGCGACCTTGTGGTCGGGGAACTCGATGTTCTCGGTCACCTTCTTGGAACCGTTGGCAGCGTGGGTGAAGGTACCGCCGGTAAAGCAGACGCGCTCGCAGGAGCCCTTTGCGGACACCTTGTGGGACTTGGTATCGATGACCTGATACTTAAGGGTCGAAGATCCTGCGTTGACGACCAGAACGTTCATGTGTCTCCCTACTAACAGGCGGTGTGGCGCCGCCAGGTTACATACGCTTCAATAATAAACCCAAACGCCCTCGCGCTCGGGTTTATTGCGTTGATATATAAGTTATCGGTGCCTGAGCTTCCGTTTCATTGCACGGAAGAGGCGTCCTCAGATGAGGTTCTCGCCCAGGTTTTTGCCGCCGAGGACGTGCATGTGGAAGTGCATGACGGTCTGACCGGCGTTGACGCCCTTGTTGGAGATGACGCGGAAACCGTCCTCCAGACCCTTGGCCTTGGCGACCTCCTGGATGGCGTGGGCCATGGCGCCCATGGTCTCGGCGGGCACGTTATCGGCGATGTCACTGTAGTGCTTCTTGGGGATCACGAGCGTGTGGACCGGCGCCTGGGGATTGAGGTCGTCGAACGCGATGACCTGGTCATCCTCGTAGACGACGGTCGAGGGGATCTCGTGGTTGGCAATTTTGCAGAAGATGCAATCACACATGGTTGGTTCCTTTCTCACAGACCAAGGTAATTATATTTGGTCGGGATGGTTAGAACGAAAGGTTGTCGTCGGTGTTGGCGGCTTCGCCGTCGGCGAGCACGTCGTTGCCGTCGACGTCCTTCAGGAGTACCGAGACCTTCTGCTCGGCATCGGACAGGCGGGTGCGCAGGCTCTTGAGGAGCTCGACGCCGCGGGTATAGCTCTCGAGCGACTCCTCGAGCTCCATGTCGCCCGACTCCAGGCTGCGGATGATGAGCTCCAGCTCCTGCGAGGCCTGCTTGTACGTAAGCTGCTCGACCGGGGTCTTCTCTGCCATATCTGTTTCCTTTCCTAAAGGTTTATCGCTATGAAACGCGGCCTACTCGACCGTATTGACCGTTGCTGCCACGTTGCCGTCTGCCATGCGCACGCGAATGGCGTCGCCAGGCTTAAAGGTCTTGGCGCTCGTAGCCACACCATCATCGCTGTACGCGATGGAATAGCCTCGGGCAAGCACCTTGAGCGGCGACAGGGCATCGAGCGACGCGGCAGCTCGGCCCAGGTCGGACGCGGGTTTGCTGAGCATCGTGCGCCCCTGATGCTCCAGACGGGAACTCGCAAGCGTGAGCGCATGGCGCTTGCCATCGAGTCCTGAGGTGCTTGCGATCAAGCGCTCGGGCAGACGCTCAAAGTTGGAGCGGAATGCCCCAACCGAACGCGTTATGGCGCCGGACAAACGATCGGCCGTCAGGGCAAGCTCAGACTCGCGACGCTCAACCATAAACGTTGGGTCGTTGAGGCACGGGCGGCACGCAGCCGCATCGAGCGCATCGCCCAAGCGAGCCGTATAGGTATCCCAGGCACGGCGACCGCGCTGATCGAGCATCTCCAGGTCGACCTGGGCCGACCCAATCATCGATGCCATCGCAGCACCCAGACGTTGATAGCGCGCCTCGAGCACATCGGCCAACTCCGTCATAGCCGGCGCCACCGATTCGGCCGCCGCCGTAGGCGTGGAGGCGCGACGGTCGCTCACCATGTCGCAAATCGAGGTATCGGGCTCATGGCCAATGCCGGTCACCACGGGCACGGGACAAGCCGCCACCGCGCGGGCAAGCTCCTCGTCATTAAAGGTCATGAGGTCCTCAAAGGAGCCGCCGCCGCGCACCAACAAAATACAGTCGGGCGCCGGCGTAATGGAAGCGGCGCGGCGCAGGCCCTCAATGAGCTCTGTCGGCGCACCCTCGCCTTGTACCTTGGCACCCACGCAGACGAGCTCGACGAGCGGGTTGCGACGACGCAATGTGCGCTTGACGTCGTCGATTACGGCACCCGAAAGCGAGGTGACGACCGCCACGCGGGAGCAGAACACCGGGATGCGGCGCTTGCGCGCTTCGTCCATCAGGCCCTCGCGACGCAGCTTTTCGGCCAGTTGCGCCACTTGTTGACGCAGCAGACCCTCCCCCGCCAGCGAAAACGAGCGAGCGACAAAGCTCATGCGGCCCGTAGCCTTATAGAGATTGAAGCTGCCCTTAAAGCTCACCTGCATACCGTCGCGCAGATCGAACGTGCGCTTGAGATAGGCACCCTTCCAAATGATGCAGTCAACGGCGGCCGAATCGTCCTTGATCTGGAAATAGCAGTGGCCGCTTCGGGCGTTAGGACCACGAAAACCCGTGACCTCGCCCAAGACGCTCAGCTGCGGAACGGCATCGAGCGCACCGGCGGCGATCTCCACCGCCTGGCTCACGCTGAGCTCCTTGCGCTCTTGCTCGTCCGAACCGTCGAACTCGGCGGAAACGGCATTACCGGTTAGGTTCCAGCCTGCCACGCAGCCTCCTTTCGTTATCGAGCACAGAGGCTCCGGCCCTGCGCAAATTCAATCCAACACATAGTACAGCGCCGCGGGAACACGAATCCCCGCGGCGCCTGTCAAGCCAATTTGTTATCGGTTGGAGTTTCTGTTGTAGCGAGCCATCAGGTAGAGCAGCTGAATAATCGAGGTGAGCGCAGCGGCAACATAGGTAAGCGCGGCGGCCGTTAGCACCTTCTTGGCACCGTTGACCTGCTTGGAACTCATACCCGACTGCTCGATATACGCCACGGCGCGGCGACTGGCATCAATCTCGACCGGCAGCGTAACCAGCTGGAACAGCACGCTAAACGAGAAGAAGACCAGCGCGAGGGTCGTGAGCCCCGCGATGTTCATAAACAGGCCCATGAGTAGCACGATGGTCCAGGTGTTCTGGGTAAAGTTAACGACCGGGACCAGGGCGGTGCGCACCTTCATCATGGCGTAGCCGCTTTGACGCTGGGCGGCATGGCCCGCCTCATGGCAGGCCACGGCAACGCTTGCGACCGATCCGCCCGAACGGTTGGCATCAGAGAGGTACAGGTTGTTGTCCTGCGGGTTGTAATGGTCGGTGAGCTCGCCAGCGACACCCTTGATACCCACGGCGTTACAACCGTTGGCATCGAGCATGCGGCGAGCGACCGTGGCACCCGTATCGCCGTCCGAGCGAACCTTGGACCAGGTTTTGTACGTCGAGTTGATATAGTTCTGTGCGGCAAGGCCAAGCACCGTGCAGACAAGAACAACCAGCAGGTACAGCGGGTCGATGCCAAAGCCGTATCCATAGTAATAAGGCATGCGAATTCCTCCGAATCGAGTTACACGTTGGAGGCATTCTACCCACTCAAGCGGCTAGGCTTCCTTACAGCAATTCGATTTTTCCGTCCTTCACCGTCAACCCCATATTGCCGGAAAGCAGATCGTCCAGGCGCGAGCCCACAAGCTCAAAGCGCCAGCCTTCGCGCAAGGGGCTCTGCTCGGGATGCTCAATATAGTCGGCCAGGTCATCGCGCGAGGCAATGACCGAAGTCGCCACGCCCGAGCGCTCGGCAACCAGGCGGATGAGCGCGTACATCAGGTCCGTCACGCTCTCCAACTCCGGCGAAATCTGACGGTGCCCGCGCACCATGAGCGGCAGGCGATCGTGCGGGCAGCTCGCGCCGCGCTTGATGGCCATGAGCGCACCGTCCACGTCGCGCTCCCCCAACTGATCGGTGCCGCGAATGCTACGGAACTCCTCAACGCGCACGGGATTGCGCTTAACGAGCGCAAGCAGCGTGTCGTCGGACATGACCCACTTGCGCGGGATGTTACGGCGTTCGGCGCGGTCCTCACGCCAGGCGGCGAGCTCACGCGCGATGCCCAACTGGTGACGGCTGCACGAATTGATGCGTTTGACCTTGCGGAACGCCTCGTGGCGATCGGCACGGTAGTGCGACTCGTCAGCCAGCGGGCGCAGCTCGTCGAGCACCCAGTCCACACGGCCCAGCTCGCGCAGGCGGCTCATCATCTCGGTATAGGCGACGATCAGGTACTTGACGTCATCGATCGCATACTCAATCTGCTTATCGGTCAGCGGGCGGCGCGACCAGTCGGTCAGCGACTCGGTCTTGGGCAGCGATACGCCGCAGAACGTCTGAACAAGCGCGCCATACGAAATCTGCTGGCGCTCGCCCAAAAAGGCGGCGGCGACCTGCGTATCGAAAATCGGTCGTGGCAGCACGCCCACGGTATGGAGCATGACCTCCATATCCTGCGAGCACGCGTGGAAGACCTTGGTCACGCTCTCGTCGGCCATAAGCTCGGCCAGCGGCGAGAGGTCGTCGATTACCAGGGGATCGACCGCGACGCTCTCGGCAGGGGTGGCAATCTGAACCAAGCACAGACGCGGATGGAATGTGCGCTCGCGCAAAAACTCGGTATCGACGGCAATCGCGTCGAACTCACGGGCGCGCTGGCAAAAGTCGAGTAGAGCCTGATGTGTGGAAATGTACATATCAACCCATCGAATAAGGTTAGGCCCGAAAAACACGGGTAGGATATCGGCATTGCCTTACAACTATACTCGGTTAGTCACAGAACGGGAACGTAAGTATGCGCTGCCTTATCATCCACAACCCGGCATCGGGCCCCAGCTCAGATGAAATCTACGCATTCACGCACGCCCTCGCGCAGGGCGGCGACGAGGTCGTGATGCGTTTTATCGGCGATGGCATGGAGCCCGAGGACGCCGTGGCAGACGTGCGCGAGTTTGATCGCGTGGTCGTTTCGGGCGGCGACGGCACCGTCTCCAACGTGCTCGACCAGATGCGCGGATGCGGTGTCCCCACGCTCGTCTTCCCCTCCGGTACAGCCTGCCTGTTCTTCAACAACATCGGCAATGCCCCCGAGGCAGCGGCGCTCGCCAAGGCTTGCCGCGCCGGTCGCACGGTCAAAGTCGACATGGGCGAGCTCTTTTGGCTCGACGAGAACGGCAACGAGAAGCGCCACGGCTTCATCATCATCGCCGGCTCGGGCTTCGACGCCGAGATCATGATGAAGGCCGCCCCCACCAAAAACGACATCGGCGAGATCGCCTACTTCCTCTCTGCACTCGCCACGCCCAACCCTACGGTAGCGCACTTTACCATTGAGCATGACGGCATTGTCGAGGAGCTCGACGGCATCTGCTGCATGGCCGGCAATACCTCGGTCATCCAAAACGACATCAACCTGTTCCCCGACTGCCGCATGAACGATGGCATGGTCGACATTGCAGTCATCGAACCCGTGCGCACCGTGCAGCTGCTGCCTACCGTGATCACCGCTGCGCTTGACCCCGCCGGCAAGGTACTCGGGCGCCCGCAGTTCAAGATCATCCAGACCAAGGAAGCCAAAATCACCTGCACCCCGTCGCTGGGCATGCAGTTCGATGGCGAGATTATCTCCAGCAATTCGGGCGTCTTTGGAGCCCGCGCGCTTCCGCAATGCCTCGACCTCATCGTCGACGAATTCTCCCCGCTCGGAAAATAGGAGGACCCCATGAACGACAATCCCCTGATCGGCTTTATTGTCATCGTCTTGGCCATGCTCGTCGGTTACGCCATCAACGTGATTCACCGCCGAAAGAAGTAAATCCACATTGGTATGATATTCATCCAGTTATCGACTCTCCCGCTGTTTATGCAAATCCTAAACAGCGGGAGAGTTTTCTTTTTGAGCACCGTCTAATGCTTTATTCAGCTACAGTAAATGCAGGGTGCCTTTATTTAACTAAAGCCATAAAATGAGTATTATTATCCGTTCATCGTATATTTCCACACGCTCATCGAGTAAAAGCTGTTGTCGAGTGAATACTCTTTACACTTCCTTTAGGCTAGTAGATGTATTTATTAGCTGAAACTCCGTACGGTTTCGCGGGGTTTCAACAGTTGGGAAGGATTATGAGGTTTACTCATCCTGTCAACACGCTCAAGAAGCTCGGCTGCGGCCTTGCGTTTGGAGCAGCGGCCATCATGGCCATGCCGACTTCGGCACTCGCCTGCACCCAGATCTACATGGGCAGCAAGCTCACGGCAGACGGCAACACGTACTACGGCCGTTCCGAGGACTTCGGTCCGCGCTATGTCAAGCACTTTGGCATTGAGCCCGCACACAAGGACGGCAACGAGTACACCTCGGTCGAGTCCGGTTTTGAGTACAAGTCCAAGGGCGCAACCTACCGCTACACCTTCGTTCGCGACAACCCCTCGCAGTGGGAAGATCGCTACGACGCATATTCCGAGGCAGGCATCAACGAGAAGGGCGTCTCCTGCTCTGCCACGCTGAGCACCTCCTATAACGAGAAGGCCGAAGAGGCCGACCCCATCACCGAGGAGACTGGCATTGGCGAATACAGCTATGCCAGCGTCATCCTGGGCGAGAGCGCCACGGCCCGCGAGGGCGTCGAGCTCATCGGCAGCCTGATCGACGAGCAGGGCGTCTGCTCCAACGACCAGATCATCATCGCCGACAGCACCGAGACCTGGTTGTTCGCCGCGCTTTCCGGCCATCAGTGGATTGCTATGAAGCTCGCCGATGACATCGCCTCGCTCAACCCCAACATCGGCAACCTCACCTATAACGTCGACCTCGATGACACCGAGAACTGTCTCCATTCCGAAGGCATCGAGTCCATGCCTAAGGAGAAGGGCTTTGCCGAGTACACCGACGGCAAGTTCGACGTCGCCAAGACCTACGGCGAGGAGATTAGCGAGGCCGGTATGCACCAGTGGTCGCGCTATATCCAGGGTCGTGATTACTTCATGGCTCCGCTTGCCGAGGGCACCGACTACGAGATCGTCAAGGACGAGCGCGAAGAGGCTCGCGCCACGACCGGCGCCCTGGTCCACGAGATGCAGCCGCTGTTCTTCCAGCCCGGCAAGTCCGACTGGAACACCTTTGAGATGATTCGTTCCTTCGCCGCTCGCGGCGAGAATGTCGCCGGCCTCAACGCCAACACCGACGGCGCCTATGCCATCGGCTCCAACCGCAACACCGAGATCCACACCTTCCAGATCCGTCAGGGCATGGACCCCGAGATCGCGACCATTCAGTGGGAGATGCTCTCCAACGCCGAATTCTCCGTCGCCATCCCCTTCTACTCCGCACTGCTCACCGAGGTCAGCCCCTACTTCAGCGATCAGGATGTCTCCTTCGATCACTGCGAAGAGGAAGACGTCGTGAACAACGAGGAGCCCAAGAACTCCATCAACTACGTCCTCATGGACATCAACACGCTCGCCTATGAGAACCGCGACCACTGCGCCACCGGCGTCCGCGCCTATCTCGACGCCCTGCAGAAGGAACTCATCGAGCAGAACCTGACCGTCGACGAGGCCATGCAGGCCGAAGAAGGCACCGAGGCCCGTACCGCCCTGGCCAACAAGGCCGGCAAGGCTGCAACCAAGAACACCTATGTTAAGTGCAAGGCCATGCTCGAGGAGATGCGCGACTACCTCAAGGAGGGCGATTTCTCCGAGGAGTTCGTCCCGAGCGACTACGATGCCGACAACGACTGCCTGGTCGAATCCATCACCTACGCCGACGAGGCCCTTTCCGATGAGGACGTGACCGAGCCAGAGGCCGAAGAGGAAGAGGTCACCGAGGAGAAGTCCGAGGGCAACAACATGGCCGCCATGGCCGTTGGCGCCGTCGTCATCATCGGTGTCTGCGTCTACGTGATCTATCGTCGCAAGAAGGCCTAAGACCCTCATGTCCTAGCTGAGCGGGCGGGGCACATGAGTCACCTCGCCCGCTTAACCCGCCTTTTGACCGGCGGGAAACCCGCTTGAAATCTTTTCAAAAAAGATTTCCCCGCACACACTTCGCTGTGCTATAGTGCAGCGCAACAGCAACTAGGTGCGACCGCGCCACGGCATCACGAAAGGAGCCACCAACATGAAGAACACGATGAAGTCTCTCAACAACTGGTGGTGGCGTGATGCGAATACGATCGGTCGACAGTGAGTCCCTCACGCCTGTTTTTGCGCTCTAGGTGATTGGAAGGCCTCCGGTTTCGACCGGGGGCCTTTTTCTATCTCGAGCCCGATCGCATTCGCATCACGCGCCTCCGCTTTTCTCTTGCACCCCCATTCCGAAAGGATTTTCACCATGTCTCAGAACACCACCGCCGCCCAGCCCCGCACCGTCCAGACCGCCGACCGCGGCAAACTTGACGTCCGTGCTCTCGTCCTGCTCGCCATCCTGCTCGCTGCCGGCTTCATCCTCAACTTCACCGTCGGCAAGGCCATCTCGGGCATCTCGGGCGGCATGATCAGCCCCGAGTTCATCATCTCGGCCTTTTGCCTCACCATTCTGGTCATTCGCCCCAATATCGGTCAGGCGCTCGTCATTGGCCTCATCTCGGCTGCCGTGATCCAGATCACCACTACTTCGCCGTTCGTCGATTTTGCCGCCGAAGGCATCGCCGCCATGCTCATGGCCGGCATCGTCAACGCCGCCGGCAAGAACGGTCAGGTCAAGCCCGCCATCGCCATTGTTGCAACCTTCCTGACCACCTTTGTCTCCGGCGTCATCTTCATGGTCATCAAGATGGCCATGCTCGGCGTGGTAGGCGAGCTCGCCGCCGCCATGTTGCCCGTCGTCGCCATGACCGCCGTCTTTAACGCCATTCTGGTCGGCGCCCTCTACATGCCCATCCAGAAGGCCCTTAAGCTCAACTAACCTGCTCGGCTTTACGAGCCACCCCATCTTGGCGTTCATTCGTCGCTCGCGTACCCAAGTACGCTTCGTCCCTCTTTCGCGCCAACCTGGGACACCTCGTAAAGCCGTCTCCGTACTTCACCACCAAAGACTGTCCCAAACAACGAGCTTTTGGGGACGTTCTTAAACGACTAGTCATTAAAGAACGTCCCCAATGACTATGAAAGGTATCCATGGAAACGATCATCAACGTCGACGACGTCTCGTTCTCCTACGGCACGCAGACCGAGCAGGCGCTCAGCCACATCTCGCTCGGCGTGAACAAGGGAGATTTCATCGGTATCATCGGGCCCTCGGGCGCCGGCAAGTCCACGCTTGCCGCCTGCCTGTCGGGTGCCGTGCCCCACCACTACACCGGCACGTTCTTTGGGTCCGTCATGGTTGACGACCACGACACCTGCGAAGTCTCGCTCACCGATGTGTCGCAGATCGTCGGCAGCGTGTTGCAGGACATCGACACGCAGATGGTCGCCTCGGTCGTCGAGGACGAGATGCTCTTTGGCCTCGAGAACTTTGGCGTTCCCCACGACCAGATCGAGCAGCGCGTGAGCGAAACGCTCGAGACCGTCGGCATCAGCGACCTGCGCGACCGCGAGATCGCCACCCTCTCGGGCGGACAGAAGCAAAAGGTGGCCATCGCCGCCATCCTCGCCATGCGTCCGCGCGTCTTGGTTCTCGACGAGCCCACCGCGGCACTCGACCCCGCCAGCTCCACGCTGGTCTTCGAGACGCTGCGTGAGGCAAACCGCACACTTGGAATCACCATCGTCGTCGTTGAGCAAAAGGTCGCCCTGCTCTCGGAGTACTGCAACCGCGTGCTCGTGCTCAACCATGGCGAAATCGCGCTGCAGGGCGAGCCACACGAGGTCTTCGCGCATACCGACGAGCTCCGTGCCATCGGCGTCGACTGCCCTCGCGTCACGCGTATCTTCAATAGCCTCGAAACCGATGGTCTAGTAAGCGGTACCCCTTGCTTGGATGTCGATGAGGCCGAGTGCCTGATTTCGGGCATCGTCGACCCCGCACGCGCGGCTATCGAAGCCCAGGCGCCCGCCGGTTCCCCGCATGCACCGTCGTTGCGCCCTCATGCCAAGGACGCCGAACCCGTACTCACCTTCGACCATGTTGAGTTTGCCTATCCCAATGGCGGAGCCGCCGTACACGACCTTAGCCTGACGCTCTATCCTGGCGAGCTCGTGGGCATCGTCGGCCAAAACGGTGCCGGCAAGACCACGCTCACCAAGCTGCTCACGGGTCTGCTCAAGCCCGCCTCGGGCAGCGTGCGCGTCACGGGACTGGATACCGCAACCGTCCCCA
This sequence comes from Collinsella sp., assembly GCA_036301625.1. Taxonomy (GTDB): domain Bacteria; phylum Actinomycetota; class Coriobacteriia; order Coriobacteriales; family Coriobacteriaceae; genus Collinsella. The sequence continues at coordinate 23,565 of JAXJEC010000024.1, forward strand.
CGAGCCGCATTGCCCGCGAGGTCGCAACCCTCTTCCAAAACCCTGACCGTCAAATCTGCAAGGACACCGTGCTCGACGAGGTCGCCTTTGGCTTGGAGCTTGGCGGCATGGACCGCGCCGAGGCTCTGCGTCGTGCCCAACTCGTCATCGACCGCTTTGGCTTGCCGGCCGACGAGGCGCCTTTCTCGCTTTCGCGCGGCCAGCGACAAATGGTGGCACTCGCCTCCGTCGTGGTCGTAGAGCCCAAAATCGTGGTGCTCGACGAGCCCACGAGCGGCCTTGATTACCGCGAGTGCATGACCGTCATGGAAACGGTGCGTACCATGGCCGAGCGTGGCTGCGCCGTAATCATGGTCTGCCACGACATGGAAGTCGTCTCCGACTTTGCCGAGCGCATCGTAGTAATGGCCGACGGCCGCATCCTCGATCGCGGCCGCACGCACGAGCTGTTCTCGAACATCGAACTCATGCAGCATGCCTACGTTGAGCCGCCCCAGGTCATCGAACTCTCGCGCCGTCTGGCATCTTCCGTCTCGCCCGCTTTTGCGCAGGTGAGCGAGGTCACCGATGTCGTTCGAATTACCAAGGAGATGGTCCACCGTGGTTAACGTCATCGACTACATGCCGGGCGATACGCTGCTGCATCGCCTGAATCCCGTCGTCAAACTGGGCCTCGCCGCCGCCATCATCGTCGGCATCTTTTTGTCCGACACCTACGTGGCGCTGCTGGGCTTTCTGGCGCTCACGCTCGCACTGGGAGCTTACGCCGGCGTCGTCGACCGTCTGTTCTCGCTGCTCAAGTTGCTGATTCCGCTCGCGCTTATCATGCTGATGCTCCAGCTGGCCTTTATGCGCGATGGCAACGTGGTGTGGAGCTTTATCACCGACACGGGCCTCATCACGGGATCGAAGGCCTGTCTGCGCCTGCTGGGTGTGGCGTTACCACTCATCCTCATGCTCATGGTGACCAAGCTCAACGACCTTGCCAACGCCTGCGTCGAGGTGCTGCACGTGCCGTATCGCTATGCCTTCACCTTTACCACGGCGCTGCGCTTTGTGCCGGTGTTTGGTCAGGAGATGAATGCCATCATGGAGGCGCAGACCGCACGCGGCGTCGAGTACGATACCAAGAACCCCATCAAGAAGCTTAAGCTCATGCTGCCACTGTGCGTGCCACTGCTCATCTCGAGCGTGGGCAAGACCGATGCCACAGCCTTGGCGGCAGAACAGCGCGGCTTCTATCTGCGTACGCGCGCCAGCTCGTACAAGCGCTACCCCATCAAGGGCCTAGACATCGCCGTGCTCATCGTCAGCATCGCCCTCATCGCCATCGGCTTCCTGTTCTAGTTCACCACCGACAGCAACCGCCCAACGCAAAAGGCCTCGGCTCGCACCAAACGAGCCGGGGCCTTTACTGTTTCACCAGATAAAACCTACCAAAATAAACCTGTCCCTTTTTGGCGGGTCGGAAGCTAGAGGCGGTAGGGAGCGCCGCTACGGATGATGGATTCACGCACCAGGACGTCCATGGCGTCGAGGGTGATCTCGGGCATCTCTCGGTACTTCTGCAGCACCGATAGCTCGGTGCAGGCCAGAATGACGCGGTCGCAGCCGCTACGGGCGAACTCCCACATCACGCGGTCGAACTTATCCATATCGGGCTCACGTCCGGCCTTCACATCATCGTAGATAAGCGACATCACATCGTTCTGACGTTTCTCGCTGGGATAGACGACCTCGACACCCGCAGCCTTACATTCGCGGCCGTAGACGCCCGCGCCCACGGTTCCGTCGGTGCCCATGATGCCAATCTTGTGCACCGGCTCGGCCGGCATACTCAGGTTGGGGTCGAACTCGCACTCCCCCATCACCGCACCCGCAAGGGCATAGCGAACCGACTCGCGCGGCATATGGATAATCGGCACCTTCGTAAACGACTGGATCTGGTCGTAGAAGTAGTGCGACGTGTTGCAGGGAATGGCAATGTGCGCACAGCCCAGCGACTCGAGTGCCTGGGCACACTCTTTCATGGTCGCCAGCAGCTTGGCATGCTCGCCGGTCTTAATGGCCAACGTGCGGTCGGGCATGGTCGACTTGGAGAGTACCACCATGTCGATATGTTCCTGATCGCAGGCAGCAGCCGTATGACGCACCACCTGGTCGTAGTAATACGACGTGGCCTCGGCGCCCATGCCGCCGATAACTCCCAGCTTTTCCATCGCCGCCTCCTTGGTGACGCTTGCGCAATTGCGCGTATCATACCCGCGCCCGCCCGATGCAAACCGGACGGGCGCCGCGCTCATCTACTTGTAATACGTCTTGAACAGCTTAAAGTGGCGCAGCTTGGTGTGCCACATGCGCAGCCAGCGGTTAAAGACAAAGTCGCCCTTCATAAACGAAGGGTCGGCGCCCTTGCCTTCCTTGTCCAGGCGATGCACCTTAGCGCGCAGCTCGGGATCCTTGACGTACTTGTCGACGACGCCCATGGGGACGACCATCCACAGGGCCTCGTCCTGAGCCGTCACAAACTCCGGCTCAAACGGACGGTTGAACACATACTCGTCCACCACATACTTGGCAACGTTAAAGCCGCTGTTGGTAACGTAGTAGTTGCTGCGGCCTTGGCGCGTGTTGAAATCGAAGAACTTAAACGAGCCGTCGCGCTCGTCGTACTTTACGTCAAAGTTGGAATAGCCCACAAAGTGAAGGTCCTCGAGCAACTTGCGCACGCCGCCCATGAGCTCGTCGTTGGGCTCGGTAATGATACAGGCATGGTTGCCGACACCGTGGGGCTGATGCTCCTCGAGCAGCACATGGCCCAGGCACATCATGCGGACCTTACCGTTGCGGTCGGAATAGCTGGTGAGCACGCGCATGTACTCGTCGTTGCCGGGCACGCGATCCTGCAAGATCAGGTCGTCGGTGTAGCCGCTGGCATACGAGTCGCGAATGACCTGTTCCAGCTCGGCGCGGTCGGCAATCTCATAGGCCTTCTTCTGGCCCTCGAACTCATGCTGCCACCACATGATGCCGTCAGAAGGCTTCAGAATCATCGGGTAAGGAAAATCGATCTGGTCGAGCACTTCGGCAGGCGCCTCACCCTGGGCATTGAGCATCGCCTTGGTAAAGGTAAACGTGTGCGGATAGGGCACGCAATGCTTCTCGCACAGCTCGTAGAAGATCTCCTTCTTCTGGCACTGCTCGAGCATGCTGTAGGGCGCGTAGGGAGCGACGATGTTATCCGCCAGCTCATGAGCATCCTTGGCCTGAGCCACGAGAGCGACATAGTTGTCGCCACAGCCCACAAGGACAATCGTCTTATCGGCATGCGCTTGGGCAATGCCATTGACGGTTTTGAGCATCACGGGCATGGTATCGATATCCACGTTGGGCGTGTAGTCGATAATCTGGCTGCGGTACGCGGGACCCGTCTGATACTTGCCAAAAACCAGACTCTTGACCTGGTACTCCTCGTAGAAGGCGCGCGCCACCGAATAGGCGTTGATGTCGCCACCGAGCAGCACGGGAATGAACTCGCGCTCTGTAAACTGCAATGCCATGGAAACTTCCTATCATGAACTGCCCACACAACGGGCGGTCTTTGCGCAACTGATTCATTCTAGCGTGCCAAGCCGCCGGCGCCCAAAGCTCCACCGTATCTATGGCAATCGACGTAATCGTCCAGCACGAAGACGGCGCCCACCGTTGTATGACAATGGGCAATGAACCTACCGTTGTTGTAGGATTCAGCGTATTGACATCCTCGAGCGAAAGGCGCACACGTGCCCCAAGACCATCCGACCGATAATCCCATCCTCAATGCCGCGAGGCGCGAGCTGGCGGAACGCGCAAAAACGGCAGCTCCCCTGCGCACGGCAAACGACGCCTACAACGGACCCGCCCACATCGTCTCAATCAACACGTCGGCACACAAGGGCACGCGCAAGTCGCCCGTCGCCGATGGGCACGACACCGTTATAGAGCAATTTGGTCTCGCCACCGATGCGCACGCCGGACATTGGCACCGCCAGGTCTCTTTTTTAGCCGCGGAGTCCATCCAGACGGCGCAGGCACGCGGGCTCGACGTACACGAGGGTGACTTTGGAGAGAACTTCACAACCCGGGGCATCAACCTGCTCTCGCTCCCCTTGGGCACACAGCTCAAGCTTGGAAGCGACGTGCTCGTCGAAATCAGCCAAATCGGCAAGGTCTGCCACACCCGTTGCGCCATCTACTATCTCGCTGGCGACTGCATCTTTCCCCACGAGGGCGTTTTTGGCGTGGTGCTAAAGGGCGGAGAGATCCATACCGGCGACGATATCCAGGTAGTCAAACTCGGCGACGGCACTTGTTCGTTCACCCCCGCCGAGGCCCTCGAAGAGATTGAGCAGGCTCGTCAGAAGGGCACGCTGTAGTTGTAAAACCCCACGTTGAGATAGCTTTTACAGCCCAAAACTCCTCTCAAACAGGCCCCGTAACGTTAAAGTTGAACTCTATGGTTTCTCAACAATTCATCATAACTGCAGGTCAAAGCCAAAGTCTCAAGTTCAACTTGACCCTTTGGAACCTTTAAGGTTCAAGTTGAGGTCGAAAGCAGTAGTAGAATACCGTTCGAACCATAACCTACGATTGATTGCAGAGGGACTGGATGCAGCATTCGAATCATCGCACCGCAGCGCTCATTGCGTCGAAGCCGGCTCGTATCATCACGAGCGCCGCGCTCGCCGTTGCGCTGACGGCTACGCCGATGCTCTCCCCCGTTGCGGCGTATGCCGCCTCGCAGGCAACGCAGGACCAGCTTTCCGCAGCCCAGCAGAAGATCGAAGCCGCCACGAGCGCCTACAACGACGCCCGCACCAAACTCGATGACCTGCAAAAGCAGATTGACTCCAATGAGGCAAGCATCGAGGAAATCGAGGCTAAGCTTCCCGAGCAGCAGGCCAAGGCAAGTTCCGCCATGCGCGATCTGTACAAGTATCAGAAGGGCACTAATCCCATCGTGAGCTTCCTGGTCAACGCGCAGAGCCTGGGTGAGTTCATCACGACCTGCAAATACACCAACCAGATCACAAGCTCGAGCGTCGACGAGATCGAACAGCTCAATAACATGCAAACCGAACTCGAGCAGAACAAGGCTGAGCTCCAGCAGGCCAAGTCTCAGCTTGAGGCAGAGCAGAAAAACGCCGAGGATGCGCTGGCACAGGCCCAGCAGCTCCGCAGCGAGGCACAGGCAAAAGCCGAGCAGGAAAATGCCGCCGAGCTTGCCAAGCTTGAGGCCGATAAGGCCGCTGCCGCCGAGAAGCTCTCGGGCGAGGGCGTAAGCGGCAGCAATTCCAGCAGCCAGGCCACCAACACCAACACCACCATCGACACCACGGTGAACAACGCCAATACCGGTAGCTCCGATTACGATTCGTTCATTAATGAGTGGACGAGCCGCATCGACAATTATCTCGCCGGCTCCCCCATGGCAGGCCAGGGCTATAACTTTGCCGTCGCCGCTTGGAATACCGGTGTCGACCCCCGTTGGTCCCCCGCCATCGCCTGCATCGAGAGCACCAAGGGTGCTTATTGCGCCAATTCTTACAACGCCTGGGGCTGGAGTGCACGTGGCGGCGGCTGGCGCAGCTTTGGCAGCTGGAGCGAGGGCATCTCCGCTCACGTTGCCTATCTGGGCGCCAACTACGGCTCCACCCTTACCCCGGCTGCGGCCAAAAAGTACTGCCCGCCCACGTGGCAGGACTGGTACAACAAAGTCGCCGCTCAGATGAACCGCATCTAAGTGCAACTGCAAAGGGCCCCAACGGGGCCCTTTTCTTTAGGTAGCGGAGGTATCGACGACGCCGGTCGCATTGGCAACCGCGACTATGACGATCATGCATAGGAGCAGCACACCCAATGCCTTGAACCAGAGTTTCGCGAGTTTCTTGCCGCGATAGCTGTCGAGCAGTGCGAATCGCCGACGAAGACGGCGCTTATCGAGCAGCGCAAAATGCATAAGCACCATAAGGCCATCGACAAAGAAAAAATACTCAATTATGAGAAGCCAAGTCGGGTAGCTTTGGTTTGCTCCCGTGGGATGAAAGACGGCAAGGTGACTTCCGGCAAAGAACACAAGCAGCGAGAAGCAGACGAGCGTATTCCAAATGCGCCCCAGAGACTCCGGAACGCGAGAGAGCAGACCGCATGCAGCGGAGGTGGCAGGTCTAGGAAGCCCTGCGGGGTTCTGGGGCCCTTGGGGCGTCAACAACGTCTCCGAGGCCGAAGTACGGACAGGCGCAGGCGCAGGAGGCCGCACGGGGCGACTCAGATCGTATGCCGCGCACGTCGCCCGTCCCAACGCTTTCGCGCTCGCAAAACGCTTGGCCGGGTCGAGCGCCATCGACATGCAGACGGCATCGGCAAGTGGAGTGGGAATGCCGCGCGCCTCGCATTGCTCGCGCATGTCGAGCCCTGGTTTAGGGTCGACTCCCGTCAAGCAGAAGAACAACAGGGCGCCAAGTGCGTAGACGTCGCTGCGCACACTCGTCTGCCCAAACCCATACTGCTCGGGCGGCGCATAGGGTCACGTGCCAAACTTGACGGTATCGGCATCGGCTCCATCGCGCCATACGCGCGCGATCCCCAAGTCGATAATCACCAGCGACGAAAACGTCAGACCGTCATCAGGCGTATAGTTGGCACCTGTCACGATGATATTCGACGGCTTGAGGTCGCGATGGATCACCGGCGCCGACGTCTCCCCCGCCATTGCAAAACCGGCGTGGAGCTCGCCCACGGCATCGCATAGGGCAGGATACAATTCACGCGCATAATCGGAGGTGGCTCCCAGACGGTCCACCAGCGCCCCGAGCGTCTCCCCTTCGATGTATTCCATAACCACATTGAGCTCATCGCCCACACGACGGCAATCGACGATTCTGGGCAGGTGCTCAAAACGTCTGCCTGCCCGCTGAGCGGCAAACAGACGCTCGTATGCCCCGCCGATTTGAGCCGAAGCATCGATGCGTTTGCGGACAAAGGGGCCGAGCGAACTACCGCCGGTTCCTTCAAAGTACACGAGCTCGGTTGTTTCAACGGACGAGCGCTTAAGTACACGCTCCACGCGATAGCTGTCGTCGCGATCGAGCGACGCCAGGTGCTCGGCAAGCGCTGCGGTCAGCTCGTCATTGGAATATGTTGGGGTCTGAGTATCCATAGCCTCCATCATAGCGCAGGGCGCAGACACCCCATGGCATCCGCACCCCGTTCGTTTGCATCGCTGTTCGACAGCTCCGCCGGCTCAGATATCAGCCGCTAACTCACCGTCTCCTCGCCAAAGCGATACAGTTCCTCGTTGACCTTTTGGAGGCTGCACCCGCGATCGATGCAAAAGATGATAATCGCATCGCGGCGGTCCTTGCAGTTAAGGACGCTTACCCCGGCAGCCGTCAGCGCACGGTTGGTCTCTTTGAGCGTCAGCGCCATCGCAAAGGCAATCTGCAGCACCTTATTGCGACTCGGATGACGCGCGCCGGTAAAGATCTGATAGCCAAAGGTCTCATTGAGATCAGCCATGCGAACCACGCGCGAACGCTCCAAGCCCTTTTCCTGCAGCAGCTGCATCAGGTAGTCCGAAAGCGACGGGGCGGCAAAGTCGTGTTCTTTGATATAGCCATCGATGTTTGGCGCGTCGAGAAGCTCATTGAGCAACTCCTCGGTCAGCTTTTTATCGGGCATACGACTTCACCTCCCCCAGTGCATACAACATGCTAGAAACCGCTTACGTCCGAACGCTCCCAGCTAGCAACCTGGTCGGGAGACACCGTACCCAGCGCCTCGAACTTCCAAGAGCCGCCCGCCTTCAGATGATTGGTGTTTGCAAGAGCCGTTCCAACCTGGTTGCCATCGGCATCATACAGAACATATTCGATCTGAATGTAGCTCTTTTCCTTGTCCGTGTTATTGGTCAGCGTGCCCGTGATCTTATAGGCAAACTGATTGGAGGTGTCTTCAGCCTCGTCAGCAATGGTATACGGTTCTTGCGGTTCTTTTTGCTCCTCAGCCTGCTGTGTCGCCTCGGTAGGCTTTGCCGAATCGCTCGCAGACGAATCGGTTGAATTGCCACCCATAGAGCCCACGGCACCGACAATAACCAGCACCACGATGACGCCTAGGACAATCTTGCCGATCGGCTTCTTTCCCTCTTTTGCCATTATTCATCCTTCCTACGATCCGGCTACCGTGCCGGTACACAGCACATCGTAGGAAGGATTGAACTTGAATTCATTAGCTGAGAGCTAAGGCTGCGGTAAACGACCAATGCAGTTATCCAAACGCCGAGCAAACGCACTGCGCGCGACCGTCTGCTGGCAGTGCATCAACCCACCGTGACGGATTCCCCGGTAAAGGCACTGATCATCAACAGGACAAAGAAAACAAGGTAGCTGGCACTCAGCAGGTACGCAATGATCAGAAAGACGACCCAGCCGACATTGGTTTTACCGTCGGCACGGCGTTGCTCGCGATTGCGGCAGAGCCAAATCGTCACGCCGATGGCAGTGATAAACAGCACGAGCGCCGCCGCGGCAAGCCCGGCAAGCGCAAACATCACGCCAATGCTCACAGCAATAACCGGAAGCAGCAGCAAACCGCACCCGCATCCACCCGGACTATATACGGCAGACTGTCGGCGTCGTTCCATCGTCACTCCATCACAAGCAATCGTTTATAGACATCGAGGCCTTTGAGTAGGATTTCCTCGTCAAAGAGCATGCTATCGGTATGCAGAGCGCTTGTGGCATAGGCGGGGCAGCCATCCGAATCACTCGGGTTGTCTTGGTCCTCTGGCATACCCGTGCCCAGCAGGAAAAACACGCCCGGCAGATAGCGTTGATAGAACGCGAAATCCTCGGCGATCAGCAGCGGCTCATCCACGAGCTGTAGCTCGGGCAAGGCCGGCGCGACATTGGCAAATAGCTCGGGGTCGTTGTCGACCGGCGGATAGCCCTCGGCAAAGTCGAGATCATACGTGCAGCCCGTTGCGGCACAGGCATCGTCCAGCACGCGGCGCACGCCTTCGCGCGCCCGGTCGAACATGTCGTCCGTAAACACACGCAGGCTTCCGGCCACATGGGCCTCCCCCGCCACCGCGTTGCAAACGGTGCCAGCCTGCAGCAGGCCAAACTTGCCGATACAGGGTTCGTCGGTGCCCAGCTCGTCCATCAGTTCGCGCTCGGCAACCAAGAACTTGGCAGCCGCCAGCGCCGCATCGTGCGATTCCTCGACCGGAACGCCATAGGTCTTAGCGATATGGATGCTCGTCCCGTGAATATGAATGTGTGTCTCACTCGAACGCGCCAGCAGCGGACCGGAACAACTCGCCAACGTGCCGGCAGGCAGATCGGGCCACACATGGAAGCCAAAAATGCGGTCAGCCCCATAGCGCTCGAACACACCGCTCTCGCATACCGTCTTGGCACCACCGGTCGTTTCCTCGGCCGGCTGGAACACAAAGAGAACGTTGCGCCTAATGGCGCCCGGCTGCTCGCGAATCGTACGGTCGACATACGTCGCGGCGGCAAGTGCCATGGCCATGTGTCCGTCATGTCCGCAAGCGTGCATCTTGCCGGGATGGATCGAGGCAAAGGCCGCTCCCGTCGCCTCCGCGATGGGCAGCGCATCCATATCGGCGCGAATCGCCGTGGCACGCGCGGCACCAACGCCAGCGTCGAAGAAAGCGCAGACGCAGCTGGGACACGGATGGGTCACCTCGCAAGCGAGCGGCGCCAACATGCCCTCGATATAGGCGATAGTCTGCGGAAGATCGAAATCGAGCTCCGGAATGCGATGGAGATCGCGGCGATAGCGACGGAGTTCTTGGAGCTCGGTCATAGAGAATCCCTTCGTGAGGCACATCTGTTGCAACTTATTGTGATACAGGATTGTGGCACACATGTTTCCAGCATATTGCTGCATTTTTTAAACGTTATATACGAATACTCTTGTTTGGTAAAGTGCAACGTGATAGGGTCTTTACCACTTGATAGAGGCGCGGGCACGAAGAGCCGCGGGCGAGCCGGCAGGCTTTGACCCCGTGGGGAGGCGAAACCCGCCGAACTGGGTTTTTCGGGCACGAACAACCTGGTGGGCCTGTGGGAAACACCCACAGGACTGTCTGCAGCAATGCGGGAGCGCTATCCGGACATTGGGTCCACGCTATGCGGATTCGATGCGCAGATGGCGCCGTCTGGATAGCGAGGTTTACGGGACATGGCATTGACCCCCAACGAGGCATATGCGGCCAAGCAGCCGTTTGTGGACAAGGAGACACTCGAGCATATCGTCGAGCAGTTCCCCACGCCGTTTCATCTATACGACGAGGCGGGCATCCGCCGCAACATGCAAGAAGTGCGCGACGCCTTTGCATGGAACCCGGGCTTTAAGGAATACTTTGCCGTCAAGGCCAACCCCAACCCGGCGCTCATCTCCATTCTCAACGAATACGGCTGCGGCTGCGATTGCTCGAGCTATACCGAGCTCATGATCGCCCGCTCTCTGGGCATCACGGGACACGACATCATGTTCTCGTCCAACGACACGCCGGCTGCCGACTTTGAGCTCGCCAACAAGCTGGGTGCCATCGTCAACTTTGACGACATCAGCCACATCGAGTTCTTTGAGCGTGTTGCGGGGCCCATCCCCAAAACGGTCAGCTGCCGCTTTAATCCAGGCGGCCTGTTCCAACTCTCCAACGGCATCATGGATAACCCCGGCGACTCCAAGTACGGCATGACCACCGAGCAGCTCTTCGAGGCGTTCCGCATGCTCAAGGCCAAGGGCGCCGAGAATTTTGGCATCCATGCCTTCCTTGCCAGTAACACCGTCACTAACGACTACTATCCCAAGCTCGCACGCATCCTCTTTAAACTTGCCGTGCGCCTGGAGCGCGAGACCGGCGCACATGTCGCCTTTATCAATCTGTCCGGCGGCGTCGGTATCCCCTATCTGCCCGAGCAGCAGGCCAACGATATTCACGCCATCGGCGAGGGAGTGCACGCGGCATACGACGAGATTCTGGTTCCCGCTGGCATGGGCGATATGGCGATCTGCACCGAGATGGGCCGCTTTATGATGGGTCCCTATGGGTGCCTGGTCACCAAGGCCATCCACGAGAAGCAGATCTACAAGGACTATATCGGCGTGGACGCCAGTGCCGTCGACCTCATTCGTCCCGCCATGTATGGCGCTTACCACCACATCACGGTGATGGGTCAGCCGGACGGTCCCGATAAAACCGCAGCCCCCGTCACGAACACGTACGACATCACGGGCAATCTGTGCGAGAACAATGACAAGTTCGCCATCGACCGCGAGCTGCCGCATATCGACATGGGTGATGTGCTCGTGATTCACGACACCGGCGCGCATGGCTACTCCATGGGCTACAACTACAACGGCCGCCTGCGCTCCGCCGAGGTCCTGCTGCGCCCCGATGGCTCGGCCGACCTCATCCGACGCGCCGAGCGCCCGGGCGATTACTTTGCCACGCTCGACGTGCTGCCGTGCGGCCGCGAGCTGCTGGCCAAATCGCGCGCCGAAAGCGCCCGCCGTCGCGCTCAGGACGAGCGCCTGGCCGTCGCCGCCCAATGGAACAAACGCATCCAGATCGCGGAAGCGAAGGAGAAGAACATGGATATCCGCAACCTCGAGGGCTCGATCGTCGCCCTCGTCACGCCGTTTAAAAAGGACGGCAGTGTCGACTTTGACGCGCTTGAGCGCCTTATCGATTTCCACCTGCAAAACGGCACTGACGCCATCCTCACCCTGGGTACCACCGGAGAGAGTGCCACGATGACCGACGACGAGGACAACTCCGTCGTCGCCGCCGTGGTCAAGCATGTTGCAGGACGCGTCCCCGTCATCGCCGGCTCGGGCTCCAACTCCACGCAGACCATGCTCACCAAGTCGCTCACCTATCAGGGCCTGGGCGCCGACGGTCTGCTGCTCATCACCCCCTACTACAACAAGTCCAATGAAGAGGGTATCTATCAGCACTTTAAGACCGTCGCCGATGCCGTGGACATCCCCTGCATCCTGTACAACATCCCCGGCCGCTGTGGCTGCGGCATCAGCGAGCGCAACGTAGAACGCCTGGCCGCACACCCCAACATCATGGGTATTAAGGAGGCCTCGGGCAACGTCGCCTACGCGGCCAAGATCGCCCACCTGCTGTCAGACGACTTCCGCATGTACTCGGGCGAGGACGCGCTTACCGTACCGCTCATGAGCCTGGGCGCCTCGGGCACCATCAGCGTGTGGGCAGACGTTCAGCCGCAGCTCGTGCACGACATGTGCCGCGCCTATCTGGACGGTGACGTGGAGCGCGCCCGCGATATCCAGATTGCCGGCCAGCCGCTCATCAATGCCCTCTTTAGCGAGGTCAACCCCATCCCCGTCAAGGAAGCGCTCGCCCAGATGGGCATGATCGAGGCAAACTACCGTATGCCGCTGTGCCCCATGGCAGACGACACGCGAGCCGCACTTACCGATGCTCTGAAGGGAGCTGGTCTGCTTGATTAAGACCGTCATTATGGGAACGGGCCGCATGGGCTCGCTCATCCGCACCACCGCCGAGGGCGTTGTCGACGCCGGCGGGCAGCCCGTTTTTGATATCGTCGCCCAGATCGGTTTTGATCTGTCCGAGCTCGAGAGCGCCCCGGCGGCCGACGTTATCATCGACTTCTCGAACGTCGTGACCTTCGATGCCGTCGTCGCCTATGTCGAGCGCACGGGCGCCGCGTTGGTCTCGGGCACCACGGGCTATACGCCCGAGCAGATGGACCGTCTGCGTGAGCTGGGCCGGAACACCCGCGTTATGCACTCGGGCAATTACTCCATCGGCATCGCAGCCCTGCGTCATCTAGTGGCCCAGGCCACGCGCGAGCTGCCCGGCTTTGACTGCGAGATTGCCGAGACGCACCACAACCAAAAGGTCGACGCCCCCAGCGGCACCGCCAAGCTGCTACTCGACGCCGTAGTCGAGGCCGAACCCGAGACAGGCTACCACCCCGTCTACGGACGCGAGGGCATGTGCGGCGCTCGCGATCCCAAGGAAATCGGTATGCACTCGCTGCGCGGCGGCACCGTCGCCGGTGTGCACGAGGTGAGCTTCTTTGGCCAGGACGAGGAGGTCACGCTCACACACCGCGCCACGAGCCGCCAGATCTTCGTCAACGGCGCCCTGGCTGCCGCCCAGAAGCTCGTCACCCGCGACCCCGGCTTCTACACCTTCGATCAGGTCATGTTTGCCTAACCAGGTATCAACCGTATCCACGCAAAGGAGAGATAGCAAATGAGCAACGCAGCCGAGATGGATGCACAAGAGATTATCAACTACATCGCCACCGCGCCCAAAAAGACGCCCGTCAAGCTGTACGTGCGCGAGAAGCCGGGCATGAAGGTTGCCTGGGGCAACGCACATGTCTACGGCGGTCGTCGTGGCAAGACCGTCTTTGGCGACTGGGATGAGCTTAAGGCCATCCTCGATGCCAATGCCGATTCCATCGATTACTACGACGTTGAAAACGATTGCCGCAACTCCGCCGTGCCCATGCTCGACCTTAAGGGCATCAACGCCCGCATCGAGCCGGGCGCGATCATCCGCGACCGCGTCGAGATCGGCGACCGTGCCGTCATCATGATGGGCGCCATCATCAACATCGGCTCCGTTATCGGCGAGGGTTCCATGATCGATATGGGCGCCGTGCTGGGCGGTCGCGCCACCGTGGGTAAGAACTGCCACATCGGCGCCGGCACCGTGTTGGCGGGCGTCGTGGAGCCCGCCAGCGCCACGCCCGTCATCGTCGAGGACGATGTCATGATCGGCGCCAACGCCGTGGTCTTGGAGGGCGTGCGCGTGGGCAAGGGCGCCGTCGTGGCTGCCGGTGCCGTGTGCGTCGAGGACGTCCCCGCCGGCGCCGTCGTGGCCGGCGTTCCCGCCCGCGTCATCAAGATGCGCGACGAGAAGACCGACAGCAAGACCGGCCTGGAAGAGGGCCTGCGCCAGCTGTAGAAGTTACGCGGTTTTGCCAAACCGCGTAACGGCTCGACGCTGCAAACGCCCCTAAGCGGCAATCTGACGTTCAATCGTCGGTCGCGTACCGAAGTACGCTTCCCTCCTCTTTCACGTCACCTTGCTCGCTTAGGGGCGTTTTCGCTGACGTGAGCTCAACCTGCGGCGCAATGTCAGCAACCAAGCCGAAAACAAAAAAGGCCGAAGTCCCAAAAGGCTTCGGCCTTTGTTTTTTGCAACGTCCAAGAGCAGTTTATCGATTCTCAATACTTCCGATGTTCTTGAGCTCGATGGAGATGAGGCCGTTGGGCTCGTTGACAAACTCGATGTACTCAGAGTTCGAACCCATCTCGGCCGGGAAGCTGATCTCGATGCCCGTGTCGGTACGGATCTTGTGGTTGCGCACGGCCGCGCGTTCGACCTGCTTGCGCTCCACGGGCACACGCTCAGGCACCTTCTCCTCAGTCAGTGCCGCGCGCACGCTCTCCTTGATAACCGGCTCGTCCTCAAAGACCTCATCGACGATATCCCAAGGGGGCAGTTCCTCGTCATCCTCAACTTTCTCGGCAACAGCAGCCTTAACCTTGGCGAGTGCTACAGCCGTGTTGGCACCGTGCTCCTCGGCGACTTCCTCGACCACACGCGTCACGGTGTCGATGACCTCCTTGCCCGATACCCCCGTGTCGCACTGCAGCAGGCCATCGGGAATGAGCATGCGATCCTCGCCGGCAATCTTGCGCTTCTTATCCACATAGCCGATCTCCATGGTGCTTGCACGCACGATTGCATAGCTCGGCACCTTTTGCGAGGGATTCGGCAGAATGGCGTAGTGGCGCGCAATGTCGTTGCGCACCTCGCCCTCTTCGCGACCCACCTCGTGCATAAAAGCCTGCTTGGAGCCCAGCAGCATCACGGCAAACCAGCGGGCATCCTCATCGTCATCAAAGTCCGCCACAAGCACGTCAGTGGACTCGGCTTTCTCGGCCTTGGTAAGTTCGGAAGAGATGAACTCCGCAATCTGCTGAGACAGATCCACGAACTCACGCTCACCAAAGAAATAGCCCTTGAGCTCGCCGCCGAATGCGGAGTTCTCGGCAAACGTGGCACGCTTGTTATCAGCCGAGGTACGAGCGCGCCGCAGGTGCGTGGTTACGAAATTACGCACGGTGCGGCTCTCGATATCGAGCTCGCGCTGGCTCATAACGTTGACGGCAGAGTCAAAGTCCAGGATATGCAGAATCGCGTGATTGATTTTCATATACGGCATTCCGTTCTAGATCGATTTCGGCACGAACCAGTATAGCGGTCGATCCCGCCCCAGGCGCATCGAAGATTGGTGCATCGGGGACAGGTTGCTTTGCACCAATGGTTAGCGCAGGAGCTCGGACTGCCAAGCCTCGAGCTGTTCTGCCAAGCTCTTGCCGGCAGCGGGCATGTCGATCTGGGGACGTTTGGGCAGAAGCGCACACTTAAGAATCGCAACGATAGTCTGCGAGACAAAGCGTCGCGTATCCTTGTCAAAGCCTTGCGCAGCCTGGAGCATCACGGGCAGGCTCTCGCGCAGATTCCCAGCGATATCCGCAAACCGCTCAGCACCCGTAGCCTCAAGCACGGAGAACAACGCATCTACAAAACGCTCGCGCTCGTTAGGCGACACCGCAAGCAGCATCTCGCGAATGGAGCCATCAACGTATCGAGCACCGGCGGACAGGCGCTCACAGTACACGAAGTCGCGACCATCAACCACCCAGCTAAAGGGATTATGCTGAAGCAGGCTGAACTCGGTGCTCTCAACGATGGCATAGTCCTCCTGTGTCTCGAACATCATGCCAAAGATCGACGACCGAGGTAGCGTCTTGTCGATTCGACCGGATAGATCAGCGAAGGCGTTGCCGCTCAGAAACTCCTCGACGAAGCCCGGACCATCATGGGAATACGCCCGTTCGATTCGCTCACGGGCGACATCGGGGCACATCGCCGCACCGTACACCGCAAGGTTTCCACCCTTGGAATGACCTCCGCACAAAAGCGGCCCGTCAATCGCATCCGCCGCCTCGTCTACATAACGCGCCGCGGATTCCTGGGCCGGCACAGGACACCGGAACGCCATGTTAAAGTCCTCTTTCCAGCCCACAATCGTGCTGTCGGTCCCCCGGAAGGCAAGATAGCTAAACCCCGCCGGAAATCGGAACGTCATGGCCGCAAACTGCTCCGTTGTCTCGGCATCACTCACGCTACGATAGCCGCAAACACGAACGCCACGGTAGCGAGGGCTTGCTGCCACAGCCTCCAACAGGGCACGACTCCCCTCCGGATCCCACAGGTCGCCAATCATGTCTTGGTAGCACTCGGCGCGCAGCAGCTCGCGTACGTCTAGGCCCTGCCAGTTCGTCAGCTCCGCCATATCACCCGGCAAACGCAAATAGGACAACCACGCAAAGACCAGGCTATCCACCGCGCAGAACGGCCGTTCCTCAAACGGATCAAACGCCGTCTGGGCATAGGTCAAAAAATTAGGCGAATCCGACATGGCCCTCCCATCAACTATGGTGCATTGGGGTCAGGTTACTTTGCACCAAAAAGGCGCCCGGGCCGTGTGGACCCGGACGCCTTCATTGTAGCTTTTCGCTCTAGCGAGCTTGATTTAGCAGGAGAAGTCGACGCTGTCGATGATGTCCTTGAGGGCCTTGGCGGAGGCGGTGAGCTCATGCTGCTCGTCATCGTTCAGCGGCACGGGGACGCGGCAGACGACGCCGTCGCGGCCAACGACCGTCGGCATGGAGATAGCCAGATCGGACAGGCCATACTCGCCCACCATGAGCGAGGAAACGGGCAGAACGGTCTGCTCATCGCGCATGACAGCGGTGCAGATGCGCTTGACGGCCATGGCGACGCCGTAGTAGGTGGCGTGCTTCTTCTCGATGATGGTGTAGGCGGAGTTCTTGACGTCCTCGGCGATACGCTTCTCGGCAGCCTCGTGCTCCAGATGACCGTGAAGCTCGCAGAAGGTGTTCAGCGGAACGCCAGCAACCTGAGCGCTGGACCAAGCGACAAACTCGGAGTCGCCGTGCTCGCCCATGACATAGGCCTGGACATCGCGCGGGTCAACCTCGACGTGGGCACCAAGCATCTGCTGCAGACGGCCAGTGTCGAGCACGGTGCCGGAGCCGATGACATGGCCCTCGGGCAGGCCGGACATCTTGATGGCAGCATAGGTCAGAACATCAACCGGGTTGGAGACGATTAGCAGAATGCCGTCGAAGCCGGACTTCTTAATCTCGGGGATAATGGACTTAAAGATGTTAACGTTCTTGTTGACCAGGTCCAGGCGGGTCTCACCGGGCTTCTGGGCAGCGCCAGCGGTGACGACGATCATGGCGGCGTCGGCGACATCGGAATAATCGCCGGCGTAGATCTTCATCGGCTCGGCAAACGTCATGCCGTGCGCGATATCCAGAGCCTCACCCTCGGCGCGGTTCTTGTCCACGTCGATGAGGACCATCTCGGAGAACAGACCGCTCTGCATCAGAGCGAACGCCGAAGACGAACCGACGAAACCGCAGCCGACAATAGCGACCTTCTTCTCGTTAACCATTAGAAACTCCCATCTCTCTCCACAAACAAGCCGCCCGGGAACGACCCGAGCGGCTTGTCGTAATCCCAATACATCCAATCGGGACTTTGATTATGCCCCTATTCGCAGCCGAAAATCGACCGTTTACCGAAATTGTTTGCAGTATTCGTAAAATAACTGCACGAAATCGGTTTCGAGCTATTGACGGGCCGAAACAGGTTTCTAATACAGGCCCGCCTCGCGAATGGCCTCGACAGCCAAAGCGATCTGATCGGGCGGCAGGACCAGCGCCATGCGCACGTGCCCCTCGCCCGAAGGACCAAAACTCGCGCCCGGCGTCACCACAACGCCGGCCTTCTCCATGAGCTCCTCGCAAAACGCCATGGAATCGGTGCGACCACCGGGAAGCTTGGCCCACACAAACATAGAGCCATGCGCGTTGGGACGCTCCCAGCCCAGACCCTCAAGACCATCGCACAGGGCATCGCGGCGCTCCTGGTACTTCAGACGCTGCGCCTCGACCTCATCGCGCGGGCCATTAAGGCACGCGATGGCGGCCTTCTGGATCGGGAAGAACATGCCAAAGTCAATCTGGCTGCGCAGCTTGGCGAAGGCCGAGACCACATCCTCGCGACCGACCAAAAAGCCGATACGCGCACCGGTGACGTTAAACGACTTGGAGAGCGAGAAGAACTCAACGCCCACCTCGAGCGCGCCGGGATACTGCAAGAAGCTGCCGCCCGGCTCGCCGTCGAACACGATGTCGGAGTATGCGTTGTCGTGAACGATGAGCAGGTCGTGCTCGCGGGCGAAAGTGATGATCTCCTCGTAGATCTCGGGCGTGCCCACCGAGCCGACCGGGTTCGCGGGCAGCGACACGATCATATACTTGGCACGATCGGCCACCTCGGGATCGATACCCGCCACATAGGGCAGGTAATTATGCTCGGCAACCAGCGGATAGTATTCGAGCTTGGCATCGGCGATCTTGGCACCCGCCTCAAAGACCGGGTAGCACGGATCGGGAACCAGAATGGTGTCACCCGGATCGAGCAGGGCCAGGCCCAAATGGCCCACGCCCTCCTGCGTGCCGTTGCACGACTGCACCATAGACGGCGTAATGCCCGAAACGCCAAAGCGACGCTCATAGTAATCGCACACGGCTTGCTTGAGTTCGGGCAGGTCGCGCAGGGCATACTTCCACATCTCGGGATCTTGGGCTGCCTGCGTGAGCGCCTCGACCACGTGGTCGTACGGCTTAAAGTCGGGCGTGCCCACGCTCATGTTGTAAATGGTCTTGCCCTGAGCCTTCAGCGCGAGAAGCTTGTTGTTGAGCGAGGCGAAGACCTCCGCGCCAAAGCGGTCGAGACGCTGCGATGCCTGCATGGTGCCACCTTTCGATATGAAAAACGCGGCGCTCCGACAAGAGCGCCGCGCGATACGGGCCATCAGATTGCAAAAGTGTAACGCTTGCAACCCCCGTATTGGTTCAATTTAGCCAACCTTAGTCAACTGGATTGAGCGCGTCGATCTGCGCAAGCCACAGACGCGAGCTAGCGTCACTCGGCATACGCCAATCGCCGCGCGGGCTGAGCGTCACCGAGCCCACCTTGGGACCATCGGGCAGGCAGCTGCGCTTAAACTGCTGGGCAAAGAAGCGACGGTAGAACGTACGTAGCCACGTGTGGACGGTCTTGGCGTCGTAGACGCCCTCGAAGCTCTTGAGCGCCATGCGGTAGATCTTGCCCGGCTCAAAGCCAAAACGCAGCAGGTAGTAGAGGAAGTAGTCGTGCAACTCGTACGGGCCCACCAAATCCTCGGTCTTCTGCGCAATCTCGCCGTCGCCCGTGGGCGGCAGAAGCTCGGGGGACACCGGCGTATCGAGGATATCGAGCAAGACCTCGGCAATGCGCCCGCCAAAGACATCAGCCGCATAGCGCACCAGATGGCGCACGAGCGTCTTAGGCACGCTCGCATTGACGGCATACATGCTCATGTGGTCACCGTTGTACGTGGCCCAACCGAGCGCCAGCTCACTGAGGTCGCCCGTGCCGATGACAAAGCCGCCGGCTTGGTTGGCCAAATCCATGAGAATCTGCGTGCGCTCGCGTGCCTGGCTGTTCTCGTAGGTCACGTCCTGCACGGCCGGATCATGCTCGATGTCCTTAAAGTGCTGCTCCACGGCTGCATGGATCGAGACTTCGCGAAAGCTCACGCCTAGGTCGCGAGCGAGCGACTCGGCATTGGACTTGGTGCGGTGCGTCGTGCCAAAGCCGGGCATGGACACGGCCGTGATACCGGTGCGCGGCAGGCCCAAGGCGTCGAACGCACGCACGGTCACGAGGAGCGCCAGCGTGGAATCGAGGCCGCCCGAAAGGCCGATGACGGCCGCCTTGGTGCCCGTATGGGCAAGGCGGGTCTTGAGGCCGGCGGTCTGCAGGTCGAGGATAGTCTCGCAACGCTCAGCCAGATCACCGTGGTCGGCCGGCACAAAGGGAGCGCGGGGGAAGACTCGGTCGATGTCGAGCGCATCGCGCAGGACAGGTTCTTCGGCCAGTACGCCCTCAAACGAAAACTCAACGGTCGCGGACTCCGGCGCATCGTCGGTGCGCGTCCACGTCGTCGAGCGACGGCGCTCGGCAACCAGGCGGTCAAGGTCAACGTCGGCGATGGCCATATCGCAGGTAAGCAGTTTGGTCGCGGCGAGCTTGGAGCCGTTTTCGTAGACGAGGTTCTCACCCGCAAAGACCATGTCGGTCGTGGACTCGCCCTCGCTCGCGTCCGCGTAGGCATAGGCGCAGTACAGGCGCGCGCTTTGGTTAGAGATAAGGCTGCGGCGGTAATCCGCCTTACCGATAATCTCGTCCGAAGCCGACGGATTGAGGATCACCGTCGCACCGGCAAGCGCCATCTCGGTCGAAGGGGGCGCCGGCACCCACAGGTCCTCGCAGACTTCAACGCCCAGCACCATATCCTCGGCACCCTCATCACAGCAGCGGTAGACAAGCCCCGAACCCAGCGGAACCGGACCCTGACCGGCAAATTCAACCCACACGGGATCCGCAGGCGACGGAGCAAACCAGCGACGCTCATAGAACTCGCCATAGTTGGGCAGATACTTCTTGGCCGTGAGGCCCAAAAGCTCGCCCGCGCAGCACACGGCGACACAGTTGTAGATATTCTCGGCAACCGCAACGGGAAGACCGATGGTAAAGACGATCGGCAGCTCACGGGTCTCATCGAGGATATGCACCAGAGCAGCCTCGCAGGCATGCAGCAGTGTGCGATTATGGAACAGATCGGCCGCGGTATAGCCAGTCAGATTAAGCTCGGGCAACACCAACGCGCGAACGCCACGCCCGGCAGCATCGCGAACAGCCGCCAGCGCAACCTCGGCATTGCCCTCGACATCGGCCACGCGAATCTGCGGCGACGCCGCCGCCACACGCAAAAAGCCATCAGACTGAGAAAGGTGAAGATTCATAAGAATGCTCCCGTGCGTAAACGCTATTCAACACAATTAGCAAGCTCTATTGTAGTTCAACCGCCGGGTGGAACCGCATCCCACCAACTTGGTGAGCAATTGATGAGTTGATGGTATCTGTTAAATGTCACGTACGATTCACATCTGGTGGGTACCCTGATGGCTACACGAAACGAAGCAGATTTACACCGGGAGGACCCCGTATGACAACCAAGTACACCGACGCGCCGCGCACGCGCGTCATGACGCCGGCATCGCTCAACAACGGCGTACACGAGAACCATTCCATTGGACAGACCATGGCCATCGCGCCCAAAAAGGGCCTGTTCGATGACATTTCCATTCCCCAGATCATCGCCGGCGCCGCAGCTGCCGCCACGAGCGTGGCGCTTGCTTCAAAGATCGGCATTGCCGGCTCGGTGATTGGTGCCGCTGTGAGCTCAGTCATCACTGTTGTGTCCTCGCAGGTCTATCGCCACTTTATCTCCGCCAGCGCCGAAGCAATCAAGGGCACGCACGCCGACGTCGACTACCCCGCCGGCGCCTATGAGCCCGTTGAGCCCAATGTCGAGGAGCACCTAGGTGGCGCCGCGACCACGCAGGAGATGCGCCGGGTTGCGGGACGCGCGACCACGGCGCGCGTCGCCCCCAACAGCCTGCGCGCCAAGGCGGCGGCAGAGCGCAGCCAGACACAAAAGAAGGTCATCGTCTTCTCGATCGCCATCGCCATCGTCGCGGTCATCGCCTGCGCCGGCGCCATCCTTATCACCACTGCCGGTGAGGGTCTGGGCGAGCGTCCCGAGCCAATCCTGTCGTCGCGCACGACCGAGAGCGATGCAAATGGCAACACTCAGCCGCAGGATCAGCAGGCACAGACGGACGACACGCAAGACAGTCCTACCTCTGCCAATTCGTCCTCGAACACCCAAAACCAATCGCAGGGCACCGATTCCTCTACGGCCAACAGTGGCACGCCGTCCAGCACGACCGACTCAAGCCAAACAACTGACGGTTCGCAGCCGAGCACGGGCGGCCAGACGAGTGACACCACGTCGGGAACGGGCTCAGCAGACAGTAGCAACACCAACAGCTCGAGCGGAACCGCGTCCGGCACGGCATCTGACAACTCGAGCCAAGGCACGGCATCGGGCAACTAAGCACATTTGCCTCTCATAGATAACCGACCTGTACAACGGGCGCGAATCGACAACGGTTCGCGCCCGTTTGCCTTGGGCGCCGCCATGGCGAACGCTATGCGATGGTAAGATGCTTTACATGTGTAAAGAGGAGATTTGCCATGAGCAAGACAATAGTTAGGCCCACGCTATCGCTGGGCAACCACATCTATCTGTATCGCCTGCTGCGCGATGCGATTGGGTGCGGCAAGCAAACGTTTATGACACAGGTCGAGGAGGTGCTCGCCGCCGGCGACATGACCGCTTATGACCTGGGCTTTGAGTCCACGCGTGAGCTGCTCGAGGAGCTCGACGACTGCATTAAGCTGACCGTCTTTAAAGGCGGCCGCCTGTATGCCACGGTCATCGCCAACGAGGCCTGGGATGCTGCGCTTGCCAAGGGCGAGGACAAGCCCAAGACCGCCAAGGGCGCCAAGCAGTCCTACAAAAAGAAAAAGCGCGGTGAGAAGGACCTCAAGGCCGTGCGCCCCAAGCACGTTAAGCGTCCCGAGCCCGAAGCCATGGTTGAAGCCGCGCCGGAGCCCGAGCCCGAGGCAGAGATCGAAGTCGCTATTGAGGTAACAGCAGAAGCCGAAACCGAAATCGCCGCCACGACCGATTCCGAAGTCATATCCGAGCAGGAAGCCACTGTGGAGCTCAACGAAGCGCCCAAGTCGACAACCGAAGAAGCCGCTGACCAACCCGAGCCGTCTGCGTTCCAAAACAGCGATGTCTTTGGCGACGAGGCCGAGGACGATCAGTCCGACGAGCCCACAGATCAAGACGCTACCGAGTCGGCGCCGGAACCCGAGACGCCGCAGCCCGCCATCTCGCTCACGGTCGTCTATGACCCCGAGAATGCCAATGCCGGCATCACCACCATGGCATCCACGCCCATCGAGGCAAAGTCGAGCGTCGAGAATGAGAGCGCGACGCAGGTTGAGGTTGAAACTGAAGCTGCAGACGCGCCCGTCACCGTGAAGCCCGCAGATTCCACAATCAAGCCGAAGACGACGCTGGAGTTCGCACCCGTCATCGAATCCGTGCCCGCCTCTGCTTGCGACCAAATTCCCGCACCGGCACCGGCTTCGGTACTCGCAGAGGCCCCAACCCCCGCACCCGTAGCGCCCGCCATCCCCGAGGACTTCCCCGTCGATTTCGCAACCGAGGTCTTCTGCCCCGGCCCGCTTCTGCACCAGCTGTCGACCTATCTCCCCTACGGCGCCGATACCCTCGGCATTGTCGGCGAGTACTACTGGATCGCCCGCGAGCGCGGTACCATCGAGGCCGCGCGAAACCGCGCAAGCTTCCCCCTGCGCTACACGCAGGCCGGCGAGCGCCGCGAGGTTGCCGTGCGCATCCGCCGCAATACCACCGGTGGCCTCGGATCCACCTGGGCCATCGATAAAGTCGAAGAACCCGAGCAGTAACGACAAACGACTCAAATCCAAATCAGGATTTGAGCCGTTTTTATTTGTTGATGTTGCGTAACCAACAGCGAGCGGGCCGCAAGTGCCCCAGGTTGCCGTGAAAGAGGAGCGACGCGTACTTCGGTACGCGAGCGACGGCTTGAACGGCAAGATGGGCTGCTTGCGACCCGCGCAGCGTCGAGCAGTTACGCGGTTTGGAAAACCGCGTAACGATCTAGTCGCGCGTCAGCTTACGGTGGATACGATGCGGCTGGGCTGCGTCCTCGCCAAGGCGCTCGATGCGGTTGGCCTGATAGGCCTCGAAGTTGCCCTCAAACCAATACCAGTTGCCCGGATTCTCGTCGGTGCCCTCCCACGCTAGAATGTGCGTGGCGACGCGGTCCAGGAACATACGGTCGTGGCTAATGACCACCGAGCAGCCCGGGAACTCGAGCAGCGCCGCTTCGAGCGAGGACAGCGTCTCGACGTCGAGGTCATTCGTGGGCTCGTCGAGAAGCAGCAGGTTGCCGCCCTGCTTGAGCGTAAGCGCCAAGTTCAGACGGTTGCGCTCGCCACCGGAGAGTACGCCGGCGCGCTTCTGCTGGTCCTGGCCTTTAAAGCCAAAGCTCGCCACATAAGCACGGCTCGGAACCTCGGTCTCACCGACCATCATGTGGTCCAGGCCATCCGAGACGACCTCCCACAGGTTCTTATCGGGGTCGATGCCGGAACGGTTCTGATCGACATAGGAGATCTTGACGGTCTCGCCCACCTCGAGCTCGCCCGAAGTCAGCGGCTCCAGGCCCACGATGGTCTTGAACAGCGTGGTTTTGCCCACACCGTTGGGGCCGATGACGCCCACGATGCCGTTACGCGGCAGGGTGAACGAAAGGTCGTCGATGAGCACACGGCCATCGAACTCCTTGTGCAGATGATGGGCCTCGAGAACCTTGTTGCCCAGACGCGGCCCGACGGGAATGCGGATATCGGTCCAGTCGAGCTTCTGGCTTGCGCGCGCCTCGGCCTCCATTTCCTCATAGCGAGCCAGACGGGCCTTGTTCTTGGCCTGGCGAGCCTTGGGCGAGCTGCGTACCCACTCGAGCTCAGCCTCCATGCGCTTGGCGAGCTTGGCGTCGCGGTTGCCCTGCGCCTCGATACGGGCGGCCTTGGTCTCCAGATACGTGGAGTAGTTGCCCTTGTAGGGATAAAGGTGACCGCGGTCGACCTCGCAGATCCACTCGGCAACGTTATCCAGGAAGTAGCGATCGTGCGTGACGGCAAGCACGGCACCCTGGTAGTTGTGCAGGAAATGCTCGAGCCACAGGATCGACTCGGCGTCCAGGTGGTTTGTGGGCTCGTCGAGCAGCAGCAGGTCGGGAGCCTCGAGCAGCAGCTTGCACAGGGCCACGCGACGGCGCTCGCCGCCGGAAAGTACGTTGACCGGCATGTCGGAATCGGGCAGCTGCAGGGCGTCCATGGCCTGGCCGAGCTTGGAATCGATATCCCAGCCGTCGGCGGCGTCGATCTCGTCCTGGAGCTTGCCCATCTCGGCCATGAGGGCATCCATGTCGCAGTCCGGGTCGCACATCTCCTCGCCGATCTTGTTGAAGCGATCGACCTTGGCGATCATGTCGCCAAATGCCATGCGCACGTTCTCGATGACGGTCTTGTCGTCGTCGAGCGGCGGCTCCTGCTGCAGGATGCCCACGGTGTAGCCGGGGGTAAGCCTGGCATCGCCGTTGGAGACCTCCTCGATGCCGGCCATGATCTTGAGCAGGGTCGACTTGCCCATACCGTTGGGGCCCACGACGCCGATCTTGGCACCGGGGTAGAAGCTCAGGGTCACGTCGTCAAGGATTACCTTGTCGCCATGGGCCTTGCGAGCCTGATACATCTGGTAGATGAACTCTGCCATTTGCCTGTTTTATCCTTTCTACCTGCTGTTTCCCTATTCTTGAATCGCTTTAGTGGAAACGAAATGAGGAAACCAGCTCTGAAACTTAACGAAAAAAGGGGCATGGTTGCCCATACCCCCTAATACTACCTGGGAAAAGTCCCCCGGAACATACTATGAACTGCGTACGCTAGTTTTCCGCAACCTTAACGAGCGGCTCGCTGCGATTTGCGCCACAGCAGATACGAGTAGACGTAGACGGCTCCGACCGAACCAAACGCCAGAACCGCAATCACCGCGGCGACGACTTCACTCGAAAGCACGCTGCCCGCCACGCCCATCGCAATCAGGCCAACACCCAGCACCATAATGCAGGCACCGCCAAAGCGCTGCGTACGGCGCCAGTTCTCGGGATCGGCAAGCGCCCAGGGCGTCTTGATACCGAGTGTATAGTTCCGCTTCACACGCGGCAAGTAGTTGCCTACGCCGATGAACAGCAGACCGACAGCACCGGAAATCAGCACGTTGACCGAACCGACCGCCGGCACCACGCCCCAGACCGTAAGCTCACCCAACCAGCTTATGGCGCACATAAACAAGGTGAAGGCGATTACGAAGCCCTGATAGAACTTGCCCGAGGTTCGATACGCCTCGCCCTTGGGGTCAATGCGTGGCACGACGTAGAACATCGCAAGAAGTGCCAGAGGCAGCACGCCGAGCGCGGAGGCCATCCAGCTAGGACCCCAACCGTCGACGGCGCCGTTCGCGCCCCAGTGCGTAGGAATCTGCGCAGGCAAGCTCGGCATCACTATGAGGTGCGCTACGACATTGGCGACGCACAGAGCGATCAGCGCAATCCACACACGCCGCGATACCCCCGTGGCGTGAATGCCCTTGTTTTCGTTATTCATCCTTATCACCTTC
>JAXJEC010000025.1:0-1716 GCA_036301625.1 Collinsella sp.
CGGCCGAAGAGGCGTCAGCAGGTCAGTGGGTCATCGCCCCGGCGTTCAGCATCAGGGTAGCGCTGCGACGCGGAAATCGCGCGCCGTTGCCGCGCCCCGCAGTGCCCGCTTCCCCCGAGAACAATTATCAGTGCAGGTAGATGGCTTGCTGGTTTTTAAAAAAGACCCGCATGGTCGACCCATGCGGGTTAAACGTAGTAGATAGCCCGTTTTTGTGGCGCGACGTAATCGCAATGTGACAAAGGGGCTGTCCCTTTGTCACATTGGCTAGTCTAGGCGGAGCGGATCGTGGGGGTAGGCGTTGAGAATCTCGACGCCGGTCTCGGTAACCAGGGCCAGGTCCTCGATGCGGACGCCGGTGCGGCCGGGGAGGTATATGCCCGGCTCGATGGAGAACGTCATGCCCGGCTCTACGACCTGCTCGTTGACGAGTGAAACGTCGCCCGGCTCGTGGTCCTGCAGGCCGATCGAGTGGCCCAGGCGATGCGTGAAGTACTTGCCGTAGCCAGCGTCCTCAATCACGTCGCGCGCGGCACGGTCTAGGTCGCACATGCGTGCGCCTGGCGCGATGAGCGCCTCGGCGGCCTCGTTGGCACGGCGCACGATGTCGTAGATGCGTGCGGTCTCCTCGTCCGGCTTGCCCCAAAAGAACGTGCGCGTCATGTCCGAGCAGTAGTTGCGATGGCGTCCGCCAATGTCGAACAGTACCACGTCGCCACGCTTGAGCACGGTGTCGTCGGGCTCGTGATGCGGGTCGCCGGCGTTGGCGCCAAAGCTTACGATAGGCGGAAAACTAAAGCCCTCGCAGTCGTGCTTGCGGTACAGACCGAGCATCTGGTCGGCAATTTCGCGTTCCGTCACGCCCTCGTGAACGAGCTTGATGGCGTCGGCCATCACGGCATCGTTGGCGGCCGAGGACGCGCGCATCAGCTCCTGCTCGGCGGCATCCTTGTGGGTGCGTGCGGCGGTGACGGCAAAGTCGCCCAGGAAAAACTCGCTGGCGGCATGGCGCTCCATGAGGGGCATCAAAAAGCCAGAGCGCATGACGGTATCAATGCCAAGCGGCTTGTCTGGGTCGATCTCACTCGCGATGGCGTCGGTCACGACGTCGGTATCGGTGTGGTAGGCGACGCGGGCATTGTCGTACTCGGGCAACTGATGCAGTGCGTTGACCAAGATCACGGGCTCGTTACCGCGTGTGAGCAGCACGCCGCAAAATCGCTCGAACATATCGGCATAAAAGCCGGTCAGGTAATAGATCGACCACGGGTCGTTTACGAGCAGCTGCGCACCGGGGTGCTGAGCCTTGAGCGCATCGAGCACGCGCGCCACACGCTGGTCATCGACATGTGCCATGAAACATCCTTTCGCTAGGCTGCCACCATGGTATCCCAAGCCTGTCAGTTGGGGACGTTCCTTTTATGCCGGCACTTTGGGAAACTCCTTGGCATGGCCACCCTGGCAACCATGCAGGCAAAAGTAGCTAAAAGAGGCCCGTCCCAAATGGGCTGGTTTCAAAACTATGGCGGATTACGGGGTTGGACCTGTAGTACTTGACCATGTGAAAAATCGCGTAATTAAAACCGACGCTCCTATAAGTTGTCAAGAGGCAGTTTGCGGGAGCGCTCTCTCCAATTCGCACAGGAGCTCGTAATACCTCCTCTCCAGTTTCGTCGACCGCCGTTTCCCCCGTTCCAAGTGCCCGAGTGTGGCTGC
>JAXJEC010000026.1:0-45073 GCA_036301625.1 Collinsella sp.
AGTGCTTTCCCTGAGTCATTGTGCTGTTCCATTCCTTTTCCGTGCCCTATCCGACTGGGCATCAGAGCGCTTTCCAATAGAGATGATTATGCGCCTTAACTGGGATTGTTGTATATAGTCCGTTGGCATAAATACAACAATCCATGACTCTTTTTGTCATGGATATCTCGCCGCTACAACAATCCTTTGGTCTACGCTGCAAAGAACTCAGATCAGAGTCTGGTTTCTCACAAGAGCAATTTGCGAACCGCATTGACATGGACAGGTCTTACTACGCCTCGATAGAGGTCGGGCGAAGAAATGTCAGTCTTTCTAACCTCTCTAAAATTGCCAATGGATTCAACATATCAATTGCTGCACTTATGACTGGTGTATCTGATAAATCGGATTAGTCCATCAATCAGCGAACGAAGTGAGCGAATAAATCGGCGGCGTAGCCGGCGGCAAGGACACGGTACGTGGCCGCGCAGCGAGCTCCGCGAGCGAAGGGGACGGCATCGCCGTCCCTATTTCTTTTTAATCTATTTCTCTATTAATTGGTTTCACCAAACTGGGTATTACACAAGCTTCTGAGCAGGCTTTTTATCAAAAAATTCAAAGCTACCGAATCATCAAAATGGTGAAATTATTTACCCAAAAGAGGGAAGCACATCACCAAAATGGAACCGACCAACAGCTGTTGAAAACTTTTATCCCCAAAATGGTGATTTCCTGTTTTCAGTGGAAAACTCGGGAAGTCATAATATTTACTTACCAGATTTACAAACGAAAGCGGTTCTTAGTCCCAAAACCAGAACAGGTCAGAAGCAAAAATAACTCCTGACCTGCGATTTTCCTGGTGCCCCCGGGCGGATTCGAACCGTCGACACCCGCTTTAGGAGAGCGGTGCTCTATCCCCTGAGCTACGGAGGCATGTTGTACTAGTGTAGCAGATTTACGCCGTTGTAATACAGCGTATAGCCACTCTTCGAAGTTGCGGTGGAACAGCCCTCCGGAAAGTGTGTCCCACTATCCAGGCAAATTCTGGGTCAAACTTTCCCAATGGGACCTCGCTGGAAACTGTGTCCCAGAATTTCGGCTCGAAACGGGACACAGTTTCCCAAACGACCCCGTTCCGGAAACTACATCCCGGAATCGGCGCTCGAACTGGGATGCACTTTCCCGATCGAGCCCCATGGGAAACTGGGCCCCACTTTGAGGAAGGCGCTCTTTAACGACTAGTTACCTTTGTGGAAGAGGTTTTTGATAACGGAAGGGATGCTCTTGGCGCCCTTGGCGGTCACATCGATAAAGTCGGGCGAGCGCACAAGCTTGTCCTCGTCGACGTACTTGCGGACAGCACGAAGCGTCTCTTTGTCGTCGCGCGTCGAAAACGTAAAGTGACCGTTGTCCTTGGTGAAGATGGCAAAACGCGTGATCTTCTTGGTGCCGCGCAAAACCTCGGCGGCAATATAGTCGACCTCGTCCCACGGGATTTGAATATAATCCTCGGGATTACGCTCGTTGTAATACTCGAACGCCTTATTGCCCACCATCACGTTACCGTGGCTGGTAAGCCCCATCAGGCAGGTTGCCGGCGTTGCCAGATCGACCGTGCTGTTCTGAGATTGCGCCATGCGCGCCTCGCCCTCCAAATAAAACAATCGGACCGCATCCAGTGTACCCACCGGGTGCGGTCCGTTTCAATGGCTCAAAAGCCCTTGCCTAGCAATTCTCGGTCTTAAGCCGAAACGTGCTTACATGAAGCCGCAGACGCGACCGATGATGCCGATGGCGAAGAGAGCCAGGATGATGACGATCGGGCTGACCTTCTTCTTGAGGAGCTTGCAGACCAGCAGGGTCAGGCACACGGCGGCAAGGCCGGGGATGAGCTGATCGAGGTTGGCCTGAAGCGTGGTGACCTTCACCTGATCAAGGGCGTTAGCACCGATGGAGTTATACATCGTCAGTGCTTCCTTGACACCCTCAGAACCGGAGGGCAGGTTAGCCCAGTCGATAAAGGCGCCAGCAGACTGCGTAACCTTGGAGACGACCGGGGTGAAGGAGATGGACACCCAGCGCTCGACCAGGGCGCCGATGATGAACATACCCAGGATGGAAGCACCCTCGGTGACCTTGCCCATCAGACCGCCGGAGAGGTCCTTGGCGATGGAGGAGCCGACCTTGTAGCCAAACTCCTGCGTGTACCACAGGAAAGCGTAACGGATGATGTTCCACGCGAAGAAGAACAGCAGCGGACCGACGATGCTGCCGGACATGGCCAGGGAAGCGCCCAGAGCGCCCAGAATCGGGCGAAGGGTGAACCAGAAGACGGGGTCACCGACGCCGGCGAGCGGGCCCATCATACCGACCTTGACGCCCTGGATGGCGACATCATCGATCGGAGCACCGTTGGCGCGCTCCTCCTCGAGGGCGAGGGTAACGCCAATGACGGGGGCGGAAACATAGGGGTGGGTGTTATAGAACTCCAGGTGGCGCTTAAGAGCGGCAATCTGGTCATCCTTGCTGGTGTAGAGCTTCTTGATCGCAGGGATCATTGCGAAGCACCAGCCGCCGTTCTGCATGCGCTCGTAGTTCCACGAGCCCTGAAGGAACTGATGACGGAAGCAAACCTTCTTGCGGTCAGCCTTGGTGAGCTGAATCTTGTTCTCTGCCATATGTATCACTCCCCTCCTACTCGTAATCGTTCAGAATGTCGCCGAGCGGGTCGCCGGAGCCACCGCCCATGCCGCCACCCTGCTTGGCCAGATCCTTAAGGCCAAGGTAGATGAGGGCAAGGGAGATGCCGATGAGACCAAGGGCTATCAGCGTGAGCTGAGGGATGGCAGCAAGGACAAAGCCGAGGACGAAGAACGGCCAGGTCTCCTTGGTGGCCATCATGTTGATGACCATGGCGTAACCGACGGAAGCGACCATGCCGCCGCCGACAGCCATGCCGCCGGACAGCCAGTCGGGCATAGCGTTAAGCGCGTTGGTAACGGCCTCGGCCGGGATGACGCACAGAAGCACTGCCGGGATGGCGATACGAAGGCCCTGCATGAGGATGGCAGCATACTGCCAGCGCTCGATGCCGGAGAAGTCGCCCTTCTCGGCGCAACCGTCCATGGCGTGAGCGATAGCGGTAGCAATGGTACGGCAGATCATGGTCAGGAACAGACCAGCGACCGACAGTGGGACGGCGACGGCGATAGCGGTGGTAACGGCCTTGGCCGAATCGGTGGCGCCACCGTTGAGGGCGAGCACCATGATGATCGAAGAAGCGACCGAGGCCAGAGCGGCGTCAGGCGCGACAGCGGCGCCGACGTTAGCCCAGCCAAGGGCCATCATCTGGAGCGAACCGCCCAGAAGGATGCCCTCCTGAAGGTGACCGGTTACGAGACCGATAAGCGTGCATGCCACGAGCGGCTGATGGAACTGGAACTCATCCAGAATGCCTTCCATACCGGCAAGCAACGCGACAATCGCAACAAGCAGAATAGTGATTGCAGACATGTATCGGACCCTCCTTTACTATGCTTGAGCGGCCAGTTCGGCCTTAGCTTTCTTCAACATGGCGTCGAGATCCTCGGAGGAATCCGAAGGAACCTTGCGGACCTCGAACTTGACGCCCTTGGCCTTGAGGGCCTCGAGGGTCTTGACGTCGTCATCGCCCATAGCGACGGCGTTGGTGACGACGACCTTGCCCTTGGAGTGAGCCATGGAACCGATGTTGACTTCCTTGATGTCGACGCCGGCCTCGATGGCCTTGAGCAGATCCTGCGGGTTCTCGAAGAGCAGCATGGCCTTGGTGTCACCAAAGCGCGTGTCCTTGACGACCTCGGCCATCTTCTTGATGGGCACGACGTTGGCATGGACTCCCGGAGGGGCAGCCTGCTCGATCATCGTCTTGCGGAGCTCGTCGTGAGCAACGCCGTCGGAAACCACGATGATGCGGTTGGGGTTGATCTGCTTGGTCCACGTGGTGGCCACCTGGCCATGGAGCAGACGGGTGTCGATGCGGACGTGGGCAATCTTGATGTGCCCGTCGCCGATGACCGTTCCCGGAGGGATGGCGCCTGCAGGAGCAGCAGCGGCCGCAGCCGGCTTCTTCTCCTCGGGCTCCAGAGACTCGGGCTTGACGCGCACGCCAGCCTTAGCCTCAGTCACGAGATGTTTTGCGATCGCATGTGCAGTGTTCTTTGCGTCAAAGCGCTGCGAATATGCCTCGATGAGCATAGGCAGGTTGACACCGGTGACGATAGCCCAGGAATCGTGGCCCTCGATGAGCCCGCTGATCTGGTTGAACGGCGTGCCGCCCCACAGATCAACGAGGAAGAGCACCTGCTCCTGGTCCTCGAAGGAAGCGATTGCTTCCTCGACCTTGGCACGGAAGTCGTCGGGGCCCATGCTCGGCTCGAGCGAGACCACGGCTACAGACGGCTGATCGCCAAAGACCATCGAGCCCGTCTGCTTGATTCCAGCAGCCAAGTCCCCGTGGCTAGCAAGAACAATACTTACCATCACATAACCTCCTTTTTGTCTACGTATTTCCTACACGACATTAAGGAAGTATACCTGTTTGGTTTGTGGAATTATAGCTAAATTCGCAAAAGGTTGGTTTATTTGTTTAAACGTCCGTGTTTGTTACAAGTTCATTACATTGCTGATTTTTGGCTTATTACACGCCAAGGCGTCGCACATCAAGCCATGCATTTTACAGATACAAACAGGCTGTTCATTAATATCGATTTTGGCAAGCGCGAATGCGCTTGAACTGCCGGCATTTTGTTTAAACAGACATAACTTGACTATTAGCGTGATTTATGCACTAGCGCAAGTAGTCATTGGGGACGTTCTTGATTGACTAGTCGTTTAAGAGCGTCCCCAACGACCAAGTTAGGCGATATGGAGGGGGTTGGCGGCGTCGACGGCATCGGGGGCGTCGGAGAGGCCGTCGGGGGCAGCGTCTGCCGGATCCTCGTCGGGGGTCTCAATCTGTTTGATCATGACCTCCTGGCCCTGCAGCAGGTATGTTTCGCCGCTGCCGCAATGGGGGCAGGTCTTGCCGTGCTCGACTGTCGCATAGTCGCGGCCGCACGCCTCGCAATGCGTCACGGCCTCGACAGGCCCCACGATAAGCTCCGCGCCCTGCGTGATAGGCTTTTTATCCGCCGCCCAACGCCAAGCGTCGAGCAGCAAGTCGGGAACGACGCCCGAGACCTCGCCCAGCAGCAACGTCACGCTCGAAACGCGACGCACGCCATGAGTGCGCGCCACATTCTCAACATCGCGAATGATGTGATAGACGATTCCCAGTTCATGCACTTTTTCTTCCGCCGTTCCCGTTATGACTACTTACTTGCGACCGAACTTAATCTTGATGGCACGCTTCAAAGCATACTTGCCGAGGCTTGGGAGCTTTTGCTCGTATTTGACCATCGTTGAGCACTCGGGCCGGTCGCGATCCAGATGGATGGCGTCGAACGCACACTTGGTGGTACACAGGCCGCAGCCGATGCACTTGTTGGGGTCGACGATCGAGGCACCGCAACCTAGGCAGCGGGCGGTCTCGGCGCGCACCTGCTCTTCGGTAAAGGTCTCGACGTACTCGCTAAAGGGCGCAGCCTTCTCGCGCTCGCGGTCCACGTGGGCAACCTCGCGGCTCGCGTTGTCGTAGCTCTCGATCACGACGTCGTCGCGGTCAAGCGCGGTGTAGCGGCGCTGGTTGCGGCCGATGGTGAGCGTGGAGCCCGGCTGCACAAAGCGATGGATGGACACGGCGGCCTCGTGGCCGGCGGCGATGGCGTCGATGGCAAAGCTCGGACCGGTATAGACGTCACCGCCCACAAAGATGTCGGGCTCGGCGGTCTGGTAGGTCTGGGGGTCGGCAAGGGCACCCTGGCCGCGGCCAAGCTCCACCTTGGAGCCAGCCAGCAGGTCGCCCCACACAATGGACTGGCCAATCGACATGACGACACGGTCGGCATCGACGCGGCGCAGATCGTTCTCGTCGTACTCGGGCGCAAACCGGCCCTCGTCGTCAAAGACACGCGTGCAGCGCTTGAAGGTGATACCGCACACACGGCCGGACTCGTCCAGGTGAACCTCCTTGGGACCCCAGCCGCAGCTGATGTGCGCGCCGTCCTCGATGGCCTCGCGACGCTCCTCCTCGCTGGCGGGCATCTGGGCCTCGCTCTCCAGGCAGAACATCTCAACGTGCTCGGAGCCCAGGCGGCAGGCGTTGCGCGCGACATCGATAGCCACGTTGCCGCCGCCCACCACGATGGTGCGGCCGGGCAGCGCATCGATCTTGCCACTGTTGACCTCGCGCAAAAAGTCAACGGCCACGGTCACGTCCTCGGCATCCTCGCCCTGAATACCGGCGAGGCGGCCGCCCTGGCAGCCAATAGCCACGTAGAAGGCCTTAAAGCCCTGCTCGCGCAGCTCGTCGAGCGTCACATCGCGACCGACCTCCACGCCATAGCGGAACTCGGCACCCATCAGGCGAATGACCTCGACCTCGGCCTCGATGACGTCCTTCTGCAGCTTAAAGCTGGGAATACCGTAAGTGAGCATGCCGCCCGGGCGCTCGTTCTTCTCGAACACGACGGGCTTGTAGCCCTTCTCGGCCAGATAGAAGGCACAGGACAGACCGGCCGGGCCGGCACCGATGATGGCGATCTTCTGGTCGAAGCCGCCAGCACGCGTCGGCGTCACCACGGGCGGGACATAGCGAGTCGCGGCATCAAGATCGCGCTGGGCGATGAACTTCTTGACCTCGTCGATGGCCACGGCGGCGTCCACGCGGCCACGGGTGCAGGCATCCTCGCAGCGGCGATTGCACACGCGGCCGCAGATGGCGGGCAGCGGGTTCTCGCGCTTGATGAGCGCCAGCGCCTCGTCGTAGCGACCCTGGGCAGCAAGCTTAAGGTAGCCCTGAACGGCAACGTGCGCGGGACAGGCCGTCTTGCAGGGTGCGGTGCCGGACTCATACGTCTCGATGCGGTTGTCGTTGCGATAGTTGGGCGACCACTTGGTGTGGTCCCACTTGGTGGCGTCGGGCAGCTCCTGGCGCGGATACTCGGGCACCTGTCCGCCGGCCTTTTTGCTGCAGAGCTTCTGACCCAGTTTGGCGGCGCCGGCCGGGCACACCTCTACGCAGCGACCGCAGGCCACGCACTTGTCCTTCTCGACCTTGGCGACATAGGCCGAGCGCGACAGGTTGGGCGTGTTGAACAGCTGCGAGGTGCGCAGGGCGTAGCACACGTTGACGTTGCAGTTGCAGATGGCGAAGATTTTGTTCTCGCCGTCGATATTGGTGATCTGGTGCACAAAGCCGTTGTCCTCGGCCTGGCGCAAGATGTCGTAAACCTCGTCGCGCGTCACGTAATGGCCACGATCGGTCTCGACCACGTAGTCGGCCATATCGCCCACGGCGATGCACCAATCGGCCGGGTCGTCGGCACAGCCCTCACCCATCACGCGACGGCTCGCACGGCAGCTGCAGGTGCTGGCGGCATATTTGCCATCGTATTTGTCGAGCCAGTGCTCGATATGCTCAATAGGCACCGAGGTGCTCGCGGCGTCAATGGCCTTTTCGACCGGAATGACGTGCATGCCGATACCGGCACCGCCGGGCGGCACCATCGGCGTGGCCTTGGACAGCGGGCCTTTGGATGCCTGTTCAAAGAACTTGGCGTAGACCGGGTGCTCCTCGAGCTGGCTCACGCGCATGTTGAGGAACTCGGCAGAACCCGGCACCAGCATGGGCAGCACCCACTGCTTGGCGCGCTCGGGGTTTTCCCAGTTGTACTCGAGCAGGCCCGTGTAGCTCATATCGTCGAGCATCTTTTCGATATCGGCCTCGGGCATGCCGGTGAGCTTGACCATCTCGGGCAGCGTATAGGGACGGCGCATCTTCATCTTGCAGAGCACTTCGGCCTGCTCGTCGGTTGCGGCCTCGGCAAACGACCAATACTCGTAGCCCAGCAGCTCGTCGCGATGCAGCAGACGGTTGGTGCAGTGCTCGCACAGCTTGACGATTGCCTCGCGCGGATGCTCCGGCAGCGGCGGCACGAACTCCGAACCGATGTCAGGCTCGGTGTAGCTAATTCCCGGTCCGTTGAGAATCATGGTTGTCCCTTCTCTTGCCGCAGCGCGACGAGGCCGCAGCGCCCCTCTTTTTTGCAGGCCGGGCATGCCCCCATGCCGTTCACCCGCCATTGTTGACATTGTGTCAAAAATAGTATTGACGAACCGTCAACAATATTCAAGACTGTTAGGCGAACGGTCAGGCAAAAGAGGATGAAAGGCAGCAAGCGCATGGGCGATAACACAGTGAACATCTCTGTGGCCGACGCCGTCCCCACGACCGACAGCGCGGCAAAGCGCTTGACGGGCGACGAACGCCGTCGCGAAATCCTCGCCGCCGTGCGCACCGTGAGTTCCGAGCTGGGCGTGTCGCATCTATCTGTCTCGGCCGTGACCAAGCGAGCCGGCTGTACGCGCTCATTGTTCTACCACTACTTTGCCGATATGGACGCCGCCGTCACCGCTGTTATGGACGAGGCGATCGACGGTTTTATCTCCGAGCTCGAGCAGTGGAACGCCGGCCGCACCGTCGGTGATATCGAGGGCGCGCTCGACACCGTCGCCCCGCTCTTTAAGCGTCTGGTCGCCAGCGGCCACGAGCTGCCGAGTACGCTCACTTCAAGCAGCGGCGCGCTCTACGGCGGCTTTTTACACAACGTGGTCCAACGCGTGGCACAGTATATCTGCGACACCACCGTGGTGGATTTTGTCGCCCATCATGAGCTACGCATCGACCATGTCTACGAGACGTTCTACACCCTCATCATGGGGTTGTTGATGTATATCCGCACGCACCCCGATGTGCCCGACGAGACAGTCAAGGAAATCATCGCCTCGACACTCCACATCGAGGGCTATACCGCCAAGTATCCGGAGCGCAAGCCCCAGGACTGACGACATTTGGCCAAACTGCCCGCGATCAGAAGAGGGGCCGCGGGCGTGTGAAAGGAGAGCAGCATGCTGTTCGATGTTTGGGGTAGCGATACCCTTATCCACTGGGCCGGCTGGGCCATGGTCTTTATTGGCCTGATCGTGCTCAACGAGGTCGGCCGCCGCACCAAGCTGGGCGCGGCCATCATCTTTGGCGTGGCTCCGCTGGCCATGACCATCTACTGCGTCGCCATCGCCGTGGGCGTCTCACAAGGCGCCGATTGGGCGCTCACCAACCCCACCCATGTGTACCAGAACAGCTGGTTCCACTACGCCAAGGTATACGCGGCGCTGGCCGGTTGCTGGGGCTTCATTGCCATTAAGTACCAGTGGGGCAAGATCGGCAAGGCGCATTGGTTCCACGCATGGCCGTTTGTGATCGTCGCCATCAACATCATGATCGCTGTCGTGTCCGACTTTGAGAGCGCCTATCACTTCTTTGTCCTGGGCCAGTCCACCTGGGTCACCTCCGAAGGTGCCACGCAGCTGGCCGGCTGGAACAACGTGTTCAACGGCATCGCCGGTATCATCAACATCTTCTGTATGACCGGTTGGTGGAGCGTCTACGCCTCCGAGGATCAGACCGACATGCTGTGGCCCGATATGACCTGGGTCTACATCATCGCCTACGATATCTGGAACTTCTGCTACACCTACAACTGCCTGCCCACCCACTCCTGGTTCTGCGGCTTTGCGCTGCTGCTGGCGCCCACCGTCGCCGCCTTTATCTGGAACAAGGGCGGCTGGATTCAGAACCGCGCCTTTACGCTGGCCATTTGGTGCATGTTTGCCCAGGTGTTCCCGTACTTCCAGGAGGAGTCCATCTTTGTGACCCACTCCACGCTCGACCCCGGCGCCGCTACCGCGGTCTCGATCGCCGCGCTGGTCGCCAACATCGCCGCGATCATCTACATCGCCTACCGCGCCAAGAAGCTCGGCCGCAACCCCTACAAGCAGGATGTCTTTGAGGGCACCAGCGATTGGGAGAAGGCCACCGCTCGCCGCGCCAAGGTTGATTACGCACACGCCGAGTAACGCACCTGACGCAAACATCGCTTGAGCACGAAGCAGCATAGCCGGCTCCACGCAACTCAACGCATTGCAGAGCCCCCGGAATGTGATTCGTTCGCGTTCCGGGGGCTTTTTGCTGCCGCGAGGATGCGGCTGAACGGTGCGCCCAGGTTAAATCGGATCTTATATTTCGCATGCGCTTTATATGGCTCCATTTTTGGGTACAGTGTTGAGCCGATATTGCATTGGGGGATATATGAGCGATGATACGCGTGGCCGCGAGGATGCGGCCCAGGATGCAGAAGCATGTGCCGAGGCTCTGGAGAGCCTTGACCGGATTGCACTAGACGAGCTCTCGTTGAGCGATTCGGCCGTCGACGCGCAAGACGAGGCACACGAAGGCGCCGAGGACGAAGACAGCGACGCCAAAGACGCTCCCGACGAGGCCGAAGCCGAAGCCGAAGCCGAAGAGGACGATAGCAAGGGCGACGACCAGCCGGAATCCGACTCGGGAGAAGAGACCGTCCTGCTTGGTAGCTTGCCTGCCGAAGACTCGCTCACCCGCGAGCTTCCCGGCCTGGGCTCCGCACCTGCCGTGGACGAGACCATCGCCATGGGCGATATTCCCCTGCCGTCCGTTCCCTCGGCACATGAGGCCGAGGCCCGTCACCGCAAGATGTCGCCCAAGCGACGCAACCTGATGGTCGCCGGCACCATAGCCGTCGCGCTCGTCGCCGGCGGCGCGGGCTATGCGGCTTGGAACGGATACCAGCAAGAGCAGGCCGCCGTAGTTGCCGCAAACGCCCATACCATGATGTCGGTGCAAATTGGCGTGCATGCCGCGGGCCTCGACTGCTCAACTGGCTCCAAGATTCCCGTGCAGGTGAGTGGCCAGGACTCCGACGGCTCTTCTGTGAGCGAAACGCTCTACGTTGACGAGCACGGTCGCGGCATCAAGCTGCTGCCCGGCGATTACACGTTCTCCATCGCCGCCTCCCCCATCGCGGCGGACGGCACCATCTACACCGTCCCGACCACCAAGGCCCAAGTTACGGTCAAGAGCGATGGACAGAATTTAAGTGCCCAGGCCACCTTTAAGCTCAAGGTGCCTTCGGCCGACACGGTGACTGACGACCAGATCGATGCCGCCGCCAAGTATGCCGAGGAGGGCGGTGCGAGCTCTGCCGCCGCGGCAAAGATACTCCAGCAGGCGGCAATCACGCGCCGCGATGCCGCCGCCAACGCCGTAAGCGCAAGCGAGGCACAGTCCGCCCGCGACGCCGATGCTCGACATAAGGCAACGGACCTGTATCAGCTCGATATTCCCGTTGAGTGGTACGGCAAAGTCGCGACTTGGCAAAACGGCAGCACGCTGTGCATCTATCTTGCCGGCGACACGAACACGCCGCTTGTGACGCTTGTCACGGTGCGCGACGGCGAGAGCTTTACGCCCGATGAGGGCGACGCAGTTTTGGGTGCGGCAAACCTTGGCAACGGCTACACCGTCTACGCCAGCGGCCCCGTTTATCCGTATGTGGTGCCCCAGACCATCAACGGACGCACGCAAGACCCCGTGTCGACCTACCCCATGGACACTGCAGTTGAGCTTGTCGAGCTAACGACCGGCAACCGCTATACCTATAGCCAGATCAAGAACGTGCTGGTCGGCAAAGACGGCAACGCAGACTCCGCGACCAAACTCGAGACCGACTACCTCGCCCAGATTCTGATGCCGAGCATCAAGGCCCAGGACTAGCCGGGCGCATCACGGTGTTCCCCAACCGTAATGAAGGGGCCAGGAGGTCCTGGCCCCACAGATCCGTAGATGATTAGGCAAGGAGCCACTTCCATGCGGGCACAACGTGTACCGCACCGTGCTCGCATGGAATATCGGCCTGCTCATCCATGGTAACGATTGCCGACTCGCCAAGATCGAACTGGGCCATCGAGGCATCAAGCGCGGCAATTTCGCGCTCGCGCGTTTTCTCACTTGCCATATCCACACTCACCTGAATCAGGCTATAAGCCCGCATGAGAAGTGCGTCCCCAGCCACAAAGTCCACCTCATGGCTTTTGCTCTTCTCTTTGATCAGCAGGCGGCAGACCGATCCGACCCTCACCGCGGGAGTCCTTCTTCTTAGCGCGTTGAACACTGCGGTCTCGAGCCTCTGACCCTGGTCCAATGCCGATGCGGGAGAGAATGCTCCAAACATCGCAGGATCGACAGCGTAGACCTTAGAAGCAGACCGCATGTTATTTGCCAGTGAACGCGTGAACTCCGGCACGGAGAACAGCAGGTAGGCATCCTCATAATACTCAAGTAAGTCGCTGAGCGAATTACGACTGACGGGTATCTGCCTGCTCTTGAACTCGTTGTACACTTTGTTCACCGACAGCTCTCGTCCCGAAGATGCCATACACCGCGTTAGGAACAGCGATGCCAGGCGAGGGTTCTTGACGTCGTAACGCTCAACGACGTCCATAGCGACCGTTCGCGAAGCATATTCCTGTAGCAGCTGAATCGCGTCTGCGGGCGTCTGCTCAAGCGTCGCGATGAATCCCCCTCGTTCAAGATATCCGATCAGATGATGTCGAAGCAGCGCTGCATCGCTTGGGGAAAAGGTCGCATCTGGCTCGAAAACGCTCCCCGTCTTATATCGAACGTATTCCGAAAAACTCAACGGAAAAAGCTCCCGTATAAGAGAACGACCCCTGAACTCGCTCTTAAGCTCTGAGGACAGCATCTTAGAAGAAGATCCCGTCACATAGACGGTCGCTTTCTCCGTATCGACTACACGCCGCAGAAACGCACCCCATTCGGGAATTTCCTGGATCTCGTCAAAGAAAATGTAAGCGCCCTCGGTTCGAGCAGCAGGATACAGCGCATAGAACGTGTCGAGCACGTCCGCCAGCAGCGATGACTCATACGGGCGCAAGCGCTCGTCCTCAAAATTAAAGTAAAGCATCCGGTCAAGCTCGACGCCCCGGCCCTGAAGCCGCTGCATCTCCTGATACAGGCGATACGTCTTTCCACAACGGCGGGCCCCCACAACCACATTTACGATGTTGTCGCGCTTTGGCTCCTGTGGGTTTCCCAGATCAAGGTCTCGCTCAAAGACCTGCGGAACCCCCTGCTGTTCAAAGTCCTTTATTTTCTGGGCGATCAAGTCGTTGAATGCCATGATTCTCCAATCTTGCTCTCTAGCTAATCAAAATTATACTGATTCTTGATTAATTAGAGAGCAAGATTGTGTGTAGCTTGATTAACACTTAAGCAAGTTTTTTCACTGTTATTGCTCCGAAGGATATCGAGTGGCTAAGAGGACAACCGAGCTCGAATGCGACTCCCCGAGCAGTCAATTTGGGACGGGGCTTTTTTGACTACCCTCCCCCTGTAGAAAAATCCCTAACGCAGTTGCGGTGAAATAGGGACTGTTTTTGCTGGTCAAACTGCAAAACAGTCCCTATTTCACCACAACTTAATTGGTGGCCTTTTGGGTGGCGCTCAGCGCCACGGGTCGGCTTCGAACATTGGCTCGCGCTCGGGGCGGCGATCACTGTAGGGATCGTAGCCGTCGTCGTCCTCGTTCTCGGCACGGATATAGGGGTCGCGCGGCTTGGGCGCCGGTTTGGACGTGGGCTTGAGCGCCGGCGCGCTTGTCTTGATCTCGTCTTTCATCTGCATAGCTCCTCGCATCGCATCCGTTCAATATCATCGATTGTCGCACGAAAAAGGGCGGCGGACCCAATTGGATCCGCCGCCCTTGGCGTTTAGAGACGGCTAGTAGTTTTTAAGGCATGGCCCAAAATCTACTCGGCGTCGGGGACCTCGTAGGTGGCCGCCGGCGTGTTGTCGCACACGACGGTAAAGCCGCCGTCCTTGTCGACATCGACCGTCACCTGATCGCCCTCACGCACCGTACCGTCGATGATAGCGGCGGCGATGGCATCCACGACCTCGCGCTGAACCAGACGCTTGAGCGGACGGGCGCCAAAGACCGGGTCCAGGCCACCCACGGCGAGCATCTGCTTGGCCGCCGGGGTGATGGCAAGCGTCATGCGCTCCTTGGCCAGGCGCGCGCGGACGTCGGCGAGCTGAATATCGACGATCTTCTCGATCTGCGCCATGCCGAGCGGATGGAACACCACGATATCGTCGATACGGTTGAGGAACTCGGGGCGGAAGGTCTGAGCCATGGCCGCGTCGACCTGATGGCGCATCTCCTCCTCGTCCTTGCCGGAAAGCTCGGCGATAGCCTTGGAGCCCACATTAGACGTCATGATAATGATCGTGTTCTTGAAGGACACCTGGCGACCCTGACCGTCGGTCAGGCGGCCGTCGTCGAGCACCTGCAGCAGCACGTTAAAGACATCTGGATGGGCCTTCTCCATCTCGTCGAGCAAGATCACGGAGTACGGACGACGGCGCACGGCCTCGGTGAGCTGGCCGCCCTCGTCGTAGCCCACGTATCCCGGGGGCGCACCGATCAGACGCTGGACGCTGAACTTCTCCATGTACTCGGACATGTCGATACGCACGAGCGCGCGCTCGTCATCGAACAGGCACTCGGCAAGCGCCTTGGCGAGCTCGGTCTTGCCCACGCCGGTGGGGCCCAGGAAGAAGAAGCTTCCGATGGGCTTGTCCGGATCGGAGAGGCCCGCACGGCTGCGACGCACGGCCGCGGCGACAGCGGAGACCGCCTCATCCTGGCCGATGACGCGCTTATGCAGCTCGCCCTCCAGGCCCTTGAGCTTGTCGAGCTCGCCCTGCATCATCTTGGACACGGGCACGCCGGTCCAGGCGCTCACGACTTCGGCGATCTCATCGGAGGTCACCTGCTCGTTGAGGCCCTCGCCGTCCTGCTGCTTTTGTGCCTCGAGCGCGGCCTCGGACTCCCGAATCTGCTGCTGCAGGCCCGGAATCACGGAGTAGCGCAGCTCGGACGCGCGGCCCAGATCGCCGTTGCGCGTCGCGCGCTCCTCTTCGCTCCTGGCCTCGTCGAGCTGTCCCTTGAGCTCCTGCACGTGGTCGATGGCGTTCTTCTGGTTGAGCCAGCCGGCCTTTTGCACGTTGAGTTTTTCCTGGACCTCGGCAATCTCTTGGCGCAGAGCCTCCAGACGCTCCTTGGAGGCGTCGTCGGTCTCCTTCATAAGCGCCTGCTCCTCGATCTGCAGCTGGGTGAGCTGACGCGTGGTGGCGTCGATCTCGACCGGCATGCTGTCGAGCTCCATGCGCAGACGGCTTGCGGCCTCGTCGACCAGGTCGATGGCCTTGTCGGGCAGGAAGCGGTCGGCGATATAGCGATCGGAGAGGTCGGCAGCGGCCACGAGCGCGCTATCGGTGATGTGTACGCCGTGGAAGATCTCGTACTTCTCCTTGAGGCCACGCAGGATCGAGATGGTGTCCTCGACGGTAGGCTCGCTGACCATCACGGTCTGGAAACGACGCGCGAGCGCCGCGTCCTTCTCGATGTACTTGCGGTATTCGTCGAGCGTGGTCGCGCCGATCGCATGCAGGTCGCCACGGGCGAGCGCCGGCTTGAGGATGTTGCCGGCGTCCATGGAGCCCTCGGTGGCACCCGCGCCCACGATGGTGTGGAGCTCATCGATGAACAGGATGACCTTGCCCTCGGATTTTTGCACTTCTTTGAGCACGGCCTTCAAGCGGTCCTCGAACTCACCACGGTACTTGGCACCGGCGACCAGCGCGCTCATGTCGAGCTCGATGAGGTCGCGGTCGCGCAGGGTGCTCGGAACGTCGCCGGCCACGATACGCTGGGCGATACCCTCGACGATGGCCGTCTTGCCGACGCCCGGCTCGCCAATGAGCACCGGGTTGTTCTTGGTGCGACGGGACAGGACCTGGATGGTACGACGGATCTCGTCGGTACGGCCGATGACCGGGTCGAGCTTGCCGGCGCGGGCAAGGTCGCAGATGTTGCGTCCGTACTGCTCCAGCGCCTCAAACTGGGTCTTGTCCTCGGCAGACGTCACGCGGTCATCGCCACGCAGTTCCTCGTAGACCTGCTCGATGCGCTCCTTGGTGACGCCGGCGTCGCGCAGCACGCGGCCCGCCTCGCCCTTGTCCTCGGCAAGTGCCATCAGCAGATGCTCAGTCACCACAAAGCTGTCGCCCATCTTGGTGGCCTTCTTCTCGGCCTTCTCGATGACGCGGACGAGCTCATTGGACAGGCCCATCTGCTGGCCCTCGCCCGAAACCTTGGGCGCGTGGTCGATGGCATCCTGTGTGGAGCGCGCAAGCTGGGCCGGGTCGGCGCCGATGCGCTCGATGATTACGGAGATATTGCGCTCACCGGCACCAAGCAGGGCGGACAGCAGGTGAACGGGCTCCACCGCGCCGGCCTGCGCGTCGGCAGCCGTGCTCATGGCGGTCTGCAGCGCCTCGCGCGACGTCATTGCTAGCTTATCGATTCTCATGGAATCACCTCTCTTGGGGTGGCCGCCCTACGGGGCGGCTTCACGTTGTTCGAGAAGTATTGTTGCCAGCTTTGCGCGATCTTATACATAAATCTA
Source organism: Collinsella sp. (assembly GCA_036301625.1). Lineage (GTDB taxonomy): Bacteria > Actinomycetota > Coriobacteriia > Coriobacteriales > Coriobacteriaceae > Collinsella. The sequence goes on from JAXJEC010000026.1 coordinate 16,546, forward strand.
AGTCTCTATATATAAGATTTTCTGAGTGATTGAAAGATAGGGAGCAGGTGCGCTCACCCGCTGCGGCCTCGTCCCCTCACTATCTCAATCTGTAACATCTAGCGACTGTTTATGGCTCCAGATGTTATAGATTGAGACGAACAGAAAACACCCGGATCAAAAATCTAAATCTGTAACACCAGGCCCACTTTTAGCGGCCAAGATGTTACAGATCGAGACAGACCGAAAACCATCACAAAGAGGACAGGCACCTTTGTGGTGGTCGCGGTCTCTACTCCTTCGCCGAACCCATACTTCCCGATTCGACGGTCCAGGGCATCTCATCCTCGAACAGCCATGTACGGGCAGACCCACTATCGCGTGCAGTCTGCGGGTCAGGCAAGCAGGTCTGTTCATAGGCATCTTGGATACACTGACCCATAAAATCGTTGAGCTCGGTCTGGTCGCCCTCCATGACATAGGCGACATCGCCGTCCATGATGTAGATGCCCGGACCCTCATTGCCCTCGTAGCCCGGATCGTACGAGACATCACATAACTTTGCGCCGTTTGCAGTGTCCAGCTCGATAGAAGAGTGGCATCCGCCAACCATGTCGTTCGCTTTTGCCCGATAGGACGCATATCCGTACCAGCGCTTAAATGTTTTGCCCTTGAGTAGCTCGGACGCCCTATCGATCAGGCTTGTATCCGTGGTATAGCGCATGGCCCCAAGCTGAATACGCGGATAATTGCTAATACCCAGCACAGCCGGCTGCTCATCAAAATCAACGGTAATGGTCTCGGGCTTGTCGTCGCCGGTCAGAAGTTCGACAGATTGAGTCACAGGCTTGACCACCGGCTCCGTCACCGCAGCAGGTAGAAATGCCATACCGACAGCACCCGCGCCAACCACAGCGATCGCAAGCGCCAAGACAATCAATCCAATACGGGCAGAACGGCTCACGGCAAAACACCCCACAATGCAAACCTTCGCCACCTGCACTAATGATACCACCAGCTAACACTATTACCAAAAGAAGCCGCGCGCTCCTCACCATCACAAAGGGGACAGGCACCTTTGTGGTGGTTTTCGACGCTAACGGTCGACCATCTCGCGCCATGAGATTAAACTTGAATTGTTCTCTGAACATATCCATTTCTGCCTATCCTCAACAGATCTTTGTCTCGAGGAGCGCATATGAAGCCGTCTCATTCCACCGGTCGCAACGTCATTACCATTTTCGCCATACCCATCGTGATGCTCTTCCTTATCGTCATCACGCCCTTTTCTTTTGGTATCGCCTCGCCCTTCGATCTTTGCGGGATGATCGACGCCGGCTCGCGTGCCACCTCGCTCTCCTTTGTCTGCCGTGGCGTGTTCTACGAATATGCAATTCCCACCGGAAGTTGGCAGTCCAAGTTACCGTTGCTCGGCAAGGTCGACGGATGCTCCCCCTATTTCTGCCTTGAACCTCAGGCGCTAAACTATCTGATCGACGACCAGCCACTCGACTCCATCACCCTCGCCTACGACTACGCACCAAACACCGATGAGCGCCACATGAACCAAGTCCTCGACAAGCTGCTTGGACAGTGCGGGCTCACCGCGGAAGCCGGTCGAACCATCTATAGCAACCGGAAATTAAAGCGAACAGAACTCCGCCGTGTCGGAAAAATCAAAGGGCGAAACGGGGCTGCCTACTGGCAGGCCTGGGCGACACGCGACAAGAGCGAATTCGGGCACAGCACCTATACGGTCACCGTCTACACCAAAGATGGAATCGAGGACGATGTTGACGATTTCGCGTCATCCAAACTCGGCATCCCCAAAACAACCAAACCCGCCACCCCAGATGAAATCCTGTAGAGACATTCATTAAAATGCTGCCCAGCGATCACAATAACATCGAGCCCGCCCCCCACCACCACAAAGGGGACAGGCACCTTTGTGGTGATTTTCGACTCCGGCGCTCATCTGTCTCGATCTGTAACATCTAGCGGCCGTTTTTGACCCCAGATGTTACAGATTGAGATGAAATGCTCAGCGGCGCCCGTTTATCTAAATCTGTAACAACTACTCGGCAAATAAGGGTCCACCTGTTACAGATCGAGATAAACAGAAGACACCCGAATCGATAATCTAAATCTGCAACACCAAGCCCACTTTTAACGGCCCAGATGTTACAGATCGAGACAGACTGAAAACCACCGCAAAGGGGCACCTTTGTGGTGGTCGCGTTCTCTACTCTTTTGCCGAGCCCGTGCTTCCCGATTCGGCGGTCCAGGGCATCTCATCCTCGAATAGCCATGTACGAGCAGATCCACCATCGCGTGCAGTCTGCGGGTCGGGCAGGCAGGTCTGGTCGTACGCGTCCATCACGCAACGATCCAAAAAATCGATCACCTGCTGCTGGTCGCCTTCAAGAATGTAGGTCACGCCGCCATCTTGGATATAGACGCCGTCCCCACCTCCGGCTTTTGCGTATTCCGGATTGTAGTTAACGGTGCGCATCAGTTTGCCATCAGATGAATACAACTTCAGCGTTGTATAGTAGCCACCGTTCACAGAACCACGTCGGCGCTCATAGGCATCCCAACCGTCCCAGCGTTTGAACGAACGCCCGTTTAGCAAGTCCAGCGCCTGTCGGGACAACTTCTCGTCCTTGGTATAGCGAGACGAGCCAAGTTCAATCATGGGGTAGTTGCTTATGCTTAGAATGCCCGGCGTTTCCTCGATATCGAGCGTTATCTCATCGGGCTTTGTAACGTCCGAAATCATTTGCCCGGGCATCGATGCAACAAGGGACGCCATCTCAACCGTCTGCTCAACCCCACTCGGCCCATAGAAGATAAGCGAGCCAAATAGGACCACGCCCGCAGCAGCGACGACGCAAGCCACCAACAGCAACAAAACAGAAGTGCAACGCTTCATCTTCAACTCCACAAACGAGAGTGTTTTGAGCTCACTTTAAAGCGCCAACTTCATACTGTCAATTCTAGATAGCATATGAACAAAGGCGCACTCCCCCATAGAGGAGAGTTGCAACCTCGATTTTAGCGCCCTCAAGACCCAACGAGCAGCACTTAACAAGTAGCCCCGGTTATACCTTTCTCTGACGCGACCCTCGCGAAGCGCGTGAGCGGCAGGGAAAGGTATAACCGGGGCGGACAAGTATGTGCGTTACTCGGCAGCGGCCTTGAACTTGTTGTAGTTGATCAGGCAGCCGGCCTTGACGATGGCACGCTCCTCTGCCGTCATATCGGCAATGTAGAGCTCAATCTGCTCGACCGCACCGTCGGCGCGCACCACGTAGGCGGCGATGTCCTTTAGGTCACCGTCGAGCGCGGCACGGATACCCGGCACAAAGACATAGTCGCCCACCTCAAAGCTGGGCTCGGCCTCCATCTGGAAGGGCACCATACCCCAGTTCATCACGTTGGAGCGATAGCGCTTGGTGGCGTACTCGTGGACGATGTTGGCCAGACCGCCGATCACGCGCTGACAGCTCGCGGCCTGCTCGCGGGCGGAACCGTCACCGGGCTTCTTGGCATAGAGCATGGAGCCGTACTCAGTCGCCTTGGCATCGGCCGCGACACCCGCGCCGACCAGCGCCTCAAACACGCCCGCAAGCTCGGCATCGAGTGCCGCCAGATCGCCTGCTGCCTCGCCGGCAACGCGGCGCTTCTCCACGGCGTCGACCTCCTTGGAGCGACCCACGTAGGCCGGATCGCGACGGCTGAGCGTAAACTCGGCCAGGCCCAGCGGGTTGGAGCGGAAGGAGCTCGTCTCGCCCGAAGGAATGAGCTCGTCGGTCGTGGTGACCGGATCCATGATCTTGGAGCACACCTTGAGCAGGATATCGTCGCCGAGCGGCTCCATCGCGGGCCACGGCTTGATGTTGGGACCCTCGACCAGCTCGTCGGCAGGCTCCGCCTTGCCAAAGCCCCAGTACACGCGCTTTTTGTACGGCGCGTCGTCAAAGGTGTACTCGCAGGCCTCGTCCCAAGTCTCCTCGGGCAGGTCGGTCGCCGGCGTCAGGACGCCGCCGTTGGCAGCCGTCGCCGCAATGGAGCGGGCGTCCATCAGGGCCACGGCGCTCAGCTGGCCATTGCCCGGCTTGGAACCCTCGCGGTTGGGGAAGTTGCGCGTAGTGTGGCGGATCGAAAGGCCGTTGTTGGCGGGCGTGTCGCCGGCGCCGAAGCACGGGCCGCAGAACGCCGTGCGCACGATCGCGCCGGCCTCCATGAGGTCGTAGATGTAGCCGCGGCGTGTAAGCTCGAGTGCCACGGGCTGGCTCGTGGGATAGACCGACAGCGAGAACTCGCCGCAGCCGGTGTTGGCGCCCTTGAGCACGCGGGCAGCCTGGACCACGGAGTCGTAGTTGCCGCCCGAGCAGCCGGCGATAACGCCCTGCTGCACGTGCAGCTTGCCGTCGACGATCTTGTCGAGCAGGCTAAAGTGCGTCTTGCCCTCGCCGATCTTGGCGGCCTCGAGCTCCACCTCGTGCAGGATGTCCTCGAGGTTCTCGTTGAGCTCGTCAATCTCAAAGCCGTTGGAAGGATGGAACGGCAGCGCGATCATGGGCTTGATGCTCGACAGATCGACCTCGACGCAGCCGTCGTAGTAGGCGACATCGGCGGGCTTGAGCTCGCGGTAGTCGTCGCCGCGGCCGTGCATGGCCAAAAACGCGTGTGTGTCCTCGTCGGTGGCCCAGATGGAGGAAAGGCAGGTGGTCTCGGTGGTCATGACGTCGACGCCGTTGCGATAGTCAGTCGTCATGCTCGCGATGCCGGGGCCCACGAACTCCATGACCTTGTTCTTGACGTAGCCCTTGGCAAAGACGGCGCGGATGATGGCGAGCGCCACATCGTGCGGGCCGACGCCGGGGCGCGGAGCGCCCGTGAGGTAGATGGCGACGACGCCGGGATAGGCGACATCGTAGGTGTCGCGCAGCAGCTGCTTTGCCAGCTCGCCGCCGCCCTCGCCCACGGCCATGGTGCCCAGGGCGCCGTAGCGGGTGTGCGAGTCGGAGCCCAAGATCATCTTGCCGCAGCCGGCGAAGTTCTCACGCATAAAGGAGTGGATGACCGCAATATGGGGCGGAACGAAGATGCCGCCGTACTTCTTAGCAGCGGAAAGGCCAAAGACGTGGTCGTCCTCGTTGATGGTGCCGCCCACGGCGCACAGCGAGTTATGGCAGTTGGTGAGCACGTAGGGCAGCGGGAACTGCTCCATGCCCGAGGCACGCGCCGTTTGGATGATGCCGACAAAGGTGATGTCGTGGCTCGCCATGGCGTCGAAGCGGATCTTGAGCGCCTCGGGATCTCCGGACGTATTGTGTGCCTGGAGGATCGAATACGCGATGGTGCCACGCTTGGCATCCTCGGGCGTCTGCGTAATACCGCGCTCGGCAGCCTCGGCCGCAGGCACAACCTCGCTGCCGCCGCGCAGGTAGATGCCGTCCTCGTACAGCTTGACCATACTGTCTCCCACTCTGCCCGAAAGGCTCGGGCGCATAGCATACATTCATTCAATATCGTGCCATAGAACAGTTGCGAGTGGGTTGCGAATCTGCACGTTCACTTTATCTCGGTAAAGTAAAGGACGAGCCCCTTGCATCACTCTCCTAACAAGGAGTGTCCCAAAGTGCCGGCACAAAAGGAACGTCCCCAAGTGCCAAATGCCGCAAGAATGTCCCCTTTGACTAGTCATTTAAGAACGTCCCCAATGACTACCCTGCCGTATCCGGAGCAAGGCAACGCCGCAGGTAGAGGACGGACAGCGAGCGACGTCCAGAGCGAACAAGTTGGCATGAAAAAGGCAAGGCATAGACCTTCTGGTCATGCCTTGCCTTTTGAATGACAAATTGTCGCTCTGGACGTCGAGCAGCGTCGGCCCGTTACGCGGTTTGGTAAAACCGCGTAACTACAAATCCCCGCCGGCGCCCAGCAGCTTGCGCATGACTTGCTCGGGGTTAACTGAGCCGTCGCGCGGGGCCAGGGCGGTGATCTTCTTTTGCATCTTGTACTCGTGCAGCTCGTCCTCGAGCTGGCGTACGCGGGCGCGGAGCTTCTCGTTCTCGCGTTCGCGCTCCTCGGCACGCTCCTTCATATCGAGGATGCGCACCACGCCGGCGAGGTTGATGCCCTCGTCGGTCAGTTGGTTGATGAGCTCCAGGCGCTCGATATCGGCACGCGAATACAGACGCGTGTTGCCGCCCGAGCGCTGGGGATTCACCAAGCCTTTGGACTCGTAGACGCGCAGAGTCTGCGGGTGCATGCCGGTCAGCTCGGCCGCCACGCTGATCATGTACAGCGGTTTGTTCCTATTGTCCTCGGCCATGCTACCTGACCCCTTTCCGTCTCGTTATCGTCCATCATAAGCCCGTGGGCGCGGGCGTGCGCCGCGACCGCCCTAGTACGTCGCCTTGTAACGGTTGACCTTCTCGCGATAGTCGCGTGTGTCGGTCTCGCGCAGCTTGGTCATGGCATCGCGCTCGTCATCGGATAGGTTCGTGGGGACCTGCACCTTGATCTCGACGAGCAGCGCGCCTGTGCGGCCACGGTGCTTAACGTCGGGCGCCCCCATTTCCTTAAAGCGGAACTTCTTGCCCGTCTGGGTACCCGCGGGCACCTTCAGACGAACCGTCGCACCGCCGGGCGTCGGCACGTCCACCGTGCAGCCGAGCGCCGCCTCGTAGACCGAGACCGGTACCTCCATGGTCACGTCGGCACCTTTGCGCTTAAACAGCGGGTGCTCCTCCACATGCGTGGTCACGACCAGGTCGCCGCGCTCGCCACCCGCAACGCCATACTCGCCGCGACGCTTGTAGCGCAGCTTGCCGCCGTCGACCGCACCCGCAGGCACCGAGACCGTAATGGTCTGCTGCTCACCTGTCGAGGGAATGCGATAGGTGACCTTGTGCGTCACACCGCGAAACGCGTCCTCGGCCGTCACATCGACGGTCAGCGACAGGTCGCCGCCCTTGCGAGCACGGCTGCGGCCAGCGCCGGCACCGGCAGCGCCCGCAGCCCCGGCAAAGCCCGAGCCCCAATCGCTGCCCCAGGCGCCGTTGCCGCTAAAGATGCTGTCGAAGATGTCGCCCCAGCCGCTGGCACCCGCGCCGGCACCGTAGCCGCCGCCATACGCGCCGCCCGCGCCCGGCATACCGCCAAACATGAGCATCTGGTCGTACTCTTTGCGCTTCTTCTCGTCCGAAAGCGTCTCATAGGCCTCGCTGATCTCCTTAAACTTGGCCTCGTCGCCGCCGGCATCGGGGTGATATTTTTGCGCGAGCTTGCGAAACGCGCTCTTGATCTCTTTGTCGGAGGCGCTCTTGGATACGCCCAGGATGTCATAGAAGGTTTTGCCTGCAGCCATCGTAGCTCCTCTCCTGTTACGTCCGCCGCCCATGCAGACGACGGTTCATGCTTTCATATGGCACTAGGCCAGAAAGGGCCCCGGGTGTTGCCCCGGGGCCCTTCTCAATTACTCCTCGGTGCTCTCGGCCGTATCGGCCGTAGCATCCTCGGGCGCCGCTTCGGGCTCCGGTGCGGGGCGCTTCTCGCCACCGTAGGTCACCGTCACCATCGCGGAACGCAGGATGCGATCCGCCATGCGGTAGCCCTTCTGGTACACATCGTTGACGGTCTCGTCGTACTGCGACGCGTCCTCGACGCGACCCACGGCCTGGTGCTCGAGCGGATCGAACGCCTCGCCCTTGGGGTCGATTGGCTCAACGCCCTCGTGCGCGAACACGTCGAGCAGCTTGGCATGTACCGCGTCAACGCCATCGACGAACTGCTTAAAGTCGTCGGAAAGCTCTTGACTGCGGGCATGGTCAATCGCGCGCTCGATATCGTCGATCACCGGCAACAGCGCGGTGACAAGCTTCTCGGTCGCGCGCTCGCGCTCGGCGATACGCTCATTGGCGGTGCGGCGACGGAAGTTCTCCCAGTCGGCCTGCAGACGGGCGGTGCGCTCGGTGGCGTCCTTTGCCTTGTCCTCTGCGGCCTTCTGAGCCTCTGCCGCAGCATCGAGCTCGCTGCGCACGTCGGCGAGCTCCTTTTGGGCCTGCTCGAACTTGAGCTTAAAGTCGTTGTCGGCGGCTTCCTCACCGGCGCGGATAGCAGCTTCCACCATCTCGTCCTCGGTCATCGTCGCCTCCTTGTTGGAATCCTCTACCTGGTTCTCGGCAGCCTCGGCGGCCGCGGCCTCGTTGGCCTCGGTATCGTCGACGGCCTCTACGGGAATCTTCACGTCCTTCTCCTCAGAGTCAACGGGGGCGGCGCCAGCGGCAGCCGCCTCCGTGCGAGCTTTACGGGCGGACATGATTACTTGTCCTCGTCGTCCACAACCTCGTAGTCGGCGTCGACAACGTCATCGTCGGCAGGCTGGGCGCCGGCGGCACCGTCGGTCTGCTGCTGAGCGTCGGCGTAGACAACCTGGGCCAGCTCGTAGGCCACAGACTGCAGGGACTCGCCGGCGGCCTTGATGGCCTCGACGTCAGAGCCCTCGAGCGCCTTCTTGGCGTCGGCGATAGCGGCCTCGGCCTTGGACTTCACGTCGGCGGAAACCTTGTCGCCCAGCTCGTTGAGGGTCTGCTCGGTGGAGTAGCACAGGCTGTCGGTCTGGTTGCGGACCTCGACCTCTTCCTTCTGCTTCTTGTCCTCCTCGGCATGAGCCTCGGCGTCCTTGACCATACGATCGACTTCGTCGTCGGATAGAGCGGTAGAGCCGGAAATGGTGATCTGCTGCTCCTTGCCGGTGCCCTTGTCCTTAGCGGAGACCTTGACGATGCCGTTGGCGTCGATGTCGAAGGTGACCTCGATCTGCGGCACGCCGCGGCGGGCAGCCGGGATGCCGGTCAGCTGGAACTTACCGAGCGACTTGTTGTCGCGGGCAAGCTCGCGCTCGCCCTGGAGCACGTTGATCTCGACGCTGGTCTGGTTGTCGGCAGCGGTGGAGTAGACCTCGGTCTTGGAGGTCGGGATCGTGGTGTTGCGGTCGATCATCTTGGTCATGATGCCGCCCATGGTCTCGACGCCCAGCGACAGCGGGGTAACGTCGAGCAGCAGGATGCCCTCGACGTCGCCGGTGAGCACGCCGCCCTGGACGGCAGCGCCGTCGGCAACGACCTCGTCGGGGTTCACGGACATGTTGGGCTGCTTGCCGGTCATGGTCTTGACGAGCTCCTGGACGGCGGGCATACGGGTGGAGCCGCCGACGAGGATGACCTCGGTCAGATCGGAGAGCTTAAGCTTGGCGTCGCGCAGGGCGTTGGTGACAGGCTGCTTGCAGCGCTCGAGCAGGTCGCGGGTGATCTTCTCGAACTCGGCGCGGGTCAGCGTGTAGTTGAGGTGCAGCGGGCCGGACTGGTTCATGGTGATGAACGGCAGGTTGATGGTGGTCTGCTGAGCGGCGGAGAGCTCCTTCTTGGCGTTCTCGGCGGCCTCCTTCAGACGCTGCAGGGCCATGGGGTCCTGACGCAGGTCGACACCGTTCTCCTGCTGGAACTTATCGGCCATCCAGTCGATGACGCGCTGATCCCAGTCGTCGCCGCCCAGGTGGTTGTCGCCCGAGGTGGACAGAACCTCAAACACGCCGTCGGCGAGGTCGAGGATGGAGACGTCGAAGGTGCCGCCGCCCAGGTCGAAGACCAGGATGCGCTGGTCGGTGCCCTGCTTGTCCAGGCCATAGGCCAGAGCAGCAGCGGTCGGCTCGTTGACGATACGCTTGACGTTGAGGCCAGCGATCTTACCGGCGTCCTTGGTGGCCTGACGCTGGGCGTCGTTGAAGTAGGCCGGGACGGTGATGACGGCGTCGGTGACGGTCTCGCCCAGATACTTCTCGGCGTCAGCCTTCATCTTGGCGAGAGTCATGGCGCTCACCTGCTCGGCGGTGTAATCCTTGCCCTCGATGTCGACGACGGCACGGCCACCCTGGCCCTCCTTGACCTCATACGGCACGGTCTTGATCTCGGAGGTGCACTCGGAGTACTTGCGGCCCATGAAGCGCTTGATGGAGAACACGGTGTTCTTGGGGTTGGTGACAGCCTGGTTCTTAGCGGCCTTACCCACGACGCGGTCGCCGTCGGCACGGAAGCCCACGACGGACGGGGTGGTGCGGTCGCCCTCGGCGTTCACGATAATGGTCGGAGAACCGCCCTCGAGGACGGCCATTGCGGAGTTAGTAGTACCAAGGTCGATACCAAGAATCTTGCCCATTAGAAATTCCCTCTCTCTTGTGCGTTTGCACCGACTCGGCGGTCTGCCGCGTGGCGCTTCGGCTTGTCTTTCAGGATGTAGTGTATCCCCTTATGGGCCGGAATATACAAAATCTAAGTCAATTCATATAAGATTTCTTATTGCTGAGAGTTTAGGTTCTTAAATGCGCAGGTAGACGCACTGTTTGAGTTCTCGGCAAATCTATCGAGATCTATGTAGAGATGGCTGAGGTTTGCGTCCGGGGGTGCCTGGGGGCCGTCTTGCGGAAAGCTCATCCCGGTTTGAGCGTGGATTCCGGGTCGCAGTTTCCGTCTGAAGGCTCAACCGGAAACCGTATCCCGTTTTGAGAGCTGATACCGGCTCGCATTTTCCGCTAGCGGGCCTAACCGGAAACTGCAACCCGTTTTTCGACAAAATAATGGGATGCGGTTTCCGCAAGCACGCTCAATCGCCCTATATTTCAAGTCACCTTTAGCTAACATTTATGCAGCTCAACGGCCCCACCTGCGCGTTTTTTAGTAAACCTTGGCATACTCGGCGAACGGTATGAAGATGCCGGCCAGAGGGTATTGCAAACGGTCGCTCCCGTGGTATGTTTTTGCCCGAATCAAACCGGCGCGCATCGCCTGTAGCGTCGGTCAACAGAGAGGAAACTACCATGGCTCATCCCGTAATTGATGCCGACGAGTGCATCGCTTGTGGCGTTTGCGTCGACTCCTGCCCCGCTGGCGTTCTGGAGCTCCAGGACGTCGCTACCGTCGCTGACGAGGACTCCTGCGTCGCCTGTGGCGCTTGCCAGGACGCTTGCCCCGCTGGCGCGATCACCGAGATCGTCGAGGAGTAACAACTCCCCCACTTGCACACTCAAAAGTACACCGTGCACAAAAAAGGAGGCTTCCGCATCGCCGCGGAGGCCTCCTTTTGCATATGTGGGCAGCTAATTTGGAGCGGGACCCTTGGCAGTTGCGGTGGAATAGTTCCTGTTTTATGTCTTGGATGCCGATTTTAGGAACTATTTCACCGCAACTTATAGATGCGGCGTCGACTAGGACAAATCGTCTTCGTAGGGCATTAGGTCTGCCAGATAGCCCTTCTCCTTGAGCATGGCCTCGATCTCGTCGAGGGTTTGCTCGTCTTCTGCCGCAATGCGGTGGAAGTGATAGCCGCTGGTTACCGTCAGCAGCGGAAAGCTCTTACCGCTCTCGATATCGTGCAGGTAGCGCTCAACATCGCGACGATTGCGGATGTCCAGGTCGGCCGTGATCTTGCCGTACACGCGGTGGTTGACGATCACGTTGAGCACGGCGCCGCCCGCATCGACGATGCTCGTGAGCTCATCGCCCGCTTGCTCCACGCCGTGGCGAACCTTGACCAGACGCGTGGGCACAGCCGGGCTGCTCGCCGCCTCCTGTAGTACATAGCCGCGATTGGTGGCGACGATATCGTGCCCGTCGGCGCGCAGCAGGGCGATGTCCTGCACCACGACCTGACGGCTCACGCCCACCTCGCGGGCAAGCGCACTGCCCGAGACAGGATCTTTGGCGCTCTCGAGCACGGCCATGATGGCACGGCGACGCTCGCGGGCGTCCATTATTTACCGTCCAGCAGACGCAGGTGCTTGAGCGAGAGGTCGAGAATCGGCGCGGAGTGCGTCAGGGCGCCCGAGCTGATAAAGTCAACGCCCAGGTCGGCAAGCGCGCGGATATTGCTGGCGTCCACATTGCCCGAGCACTCGGTCTTGGCGCGACCGGCGATAAGCTCGATAGCGGCGGCCATGTCGTCGTGGGTCATGTTGTCGAACATGATGATATCGGCGCCGGCCTCCACGGCCTCGCGCACCATGTCCAGGTTCTCGCACTCGATCTCGACCGTCGTGGTAAACGACGCATGGGCGCGCGCCATCTCAATCGCGCGCGCCACGCCACCGGCGGCGTCGATGTGGTTGTCCTTGAGCATAACGGCCGTCGACAGGTTGTAACGGTGATTGCTGCCGCCGCCGATCTCGACTGCGGCCTTCTCGAAGACGCGCATGCCCGGCGTGGTCTTGCGCGTGTCAACAAGCACGGTCTTGGTGCCCTCGAGCGCAGCCGCCATCCGATGCGTGTAAGTAGCGATGCCGCTCATGCGCTGCAGGTAGTTGAGCGCCACGCGCTCTCCCGAAAGCAGCACGCGCGCGTCGCCGCGCACCTGGCCCACGTGATCGCCGGCGTGCACTTCGTCGCCATCCGAGACATCGAACAACACGGAGCTCTGCGGATCCAGCAGCTCAAAGGTGCGGGCGAATACGTCCAGGCCGGCGATAATGCCGTCGGCCTTGGCGATGAGCTCAACGGTAGCGGGGCGCGCCGTGGGGCACACGCTCGCCGTACTCACGTCCTCAAACGTGATGTCCTCGCGCAGAGCCTGCAAAATCAGATCATCGACGACGAGCTTCATGGTAATGGGATTCATGGTCTACTCCTCCACGGCCTGCGTGCCAGCAGCGCGGGCCAAATCATCGATTGCAAGGGTATCGGAACTCAGGGCGCGATGGCGTCCATCGAGCACGGGCTCACCCGCCTGCTCCACGGCCAGCGACTCGCCGGTGCGCATGTACCACGCGGCGCGGCGGCCCCAAACCAGAGACTCGAGCAGGCTGTTAGAAGCCAGGCGGTTCTTGCCGTGCACGCCGTTGCAGGCCGTCTCGCCGGCGGCGTAAAGCTCGGGCATCGAGGTCCGGCCGTCCTTGTCGACCCATACGCCGCCCATAAAGTAGTGCTGCGTGGGTGTGACGGGAATGGGCTCGTCCAGGATGTCGCGGCCGTCCTCCAGGCAGCGCGCGCGGATATTGGCAAAGTGCCCGGTCACCACGTCGCGCTCGACGGGGGCAAAGCTCAGCCACTCGTGCTCGGTGCCGTCCTGCTTCATCTGCTCGCGGATGGCGGCGGCGACAACGTCGCGCGGCTGCAGCTCGTCGGTAAAACGCTTGCCGGCGGCATTGAGCAGAATCGCGCCCTCACCGCGGCAGCTCTCGCTGATCAGGAAGGTGCGGCCCGGCTGCGGCGAGAACAGACCCGTGGGGTGAATCTGCACGTAGTCCAGGTGCTCCATCTTAATGCCATGCTCCTGCGCGATGTAGCAGGCATCGCCCGTGAGCTGCGGGTAGTTAGTCGAATGGTCGTACACGCCACCGATACCGCCCGTTGCCCACAGCGTATGACAGGCATGGATCTTAAACGGCTTACCGGTATGCACGTCCTCAGCGGCATTTGCCAGCTCGTCAGCGGGGCGAGCTGAATCGTCCTCGTCCACGTCGACGGCGACGACGCCGGTGCACACTGTGGCGCCATCGCGCTCGGCGGTCAGGATGTCGGTCATGGCAACGTGCTCAAAAATCTGCACGTTATCCAGCTTGCGGACAGCCTGGAGCAGCTTGGTCGTAATCTCCTTGCCCGTAATATCGGCATGGAAGGCGATGCGCGGGCGGCTGTGCGCGCCCTCGCGGGTAAAGTCGAGGCTGCCGTCGGCCTTGCGCTCAAAGTCCACGCCTATGGCCAGCAGGTCGTTGATGACCGAACGGCTCGAGCGAATCATGATGTCAACACTCTCGCGGCGGTTCTCGTAATGGCCGGCGTGCATGGTGTCCTCAAAGAAGGCATCGTAGTCCGAACCTTCGGGCAGTACGCAGATGCCGCCCTGCGCGAGCATCGAATCGCACTCATCGACGGCGCCCTTGGAGAGCATGATTACGCGCGTGCTCGTCGGCAGATTGAGGGCCGCATACAGGCCCGCCACGCCGCAACCGGCAATGACGACGTCACACTCCATATCGGGGTATTGTTTGGTTTCCACAGGAATCCTCTCCCTTGTAATGTGGCATAAGGGATGGTCCCTCATGTCACATTGGCTTAGCGCGCCGCGTACTCGAGCATGCGGTCAAGCGTGAGCTTGGCCTGATCGGCGGCCTCGTCCGACACGCCAATCTGCACCTCGCCCTCGCCCGTCTCCAGGCAGTGCACGAGCTTTTCGAGCGTGATGAGATCCATGTTGACGCAGGTGGGCTGCACCGCAGGGAAGTAGAACTTCTTGCCGGTGCCCTGGCAGCGGCGCTCGAGTTCGTAGAGCACGCCGCGGACCGTCACGATGATGAACTCGTTGGCGTCCGACTCCTCGGCATACTTGATGATGCCGGCGGTGGAGCCGATGTAGTCGGCCTCGGCCAGGACGTCGACCTTGCACTCGGGGTGCGCCAGCACGAGCGCGTCGGGATGCGCCTCCTGCGCCTCGACGATCTGCTCGACGGTGATGATGTGATGGCGCGGGCAGTAGCCGTTGTTGAGGATGACGTGCTTTTGGGGCACCTGCTCGGCCACAAAGCGGCCCAGGTTCTGGTCGGGAATGAACAAGATGTGCTGCTGCGGCAGCTCGGAGACGATCTTGACGGCGTTAGAGCTGGTAACGCACACGTCACTCCAGCTCTTGATCTCGACCGTCGAGTTGACGTAGCACACCACGGCCAAGTCATCGCCATACTCGGCGCGTGCCGCGTCGACCGTCTCGCGCTTGACCATGTGCGCCATGGGACAGTCCGCGCCCGGCTCGGGCAGCAGCACGGTCTTGGTGGGATTGAGCAGCTTGGCGCTCTCGCCCATAAACTCCACGCCGCACAGCACGATCGTCTGCTGCGGAAGGCTCTTGGCGAGCTTTGCCAGGTAGAAGCTGTCGCCGACGTAATCGGCAACGGCTTGGACCTCGGGCGCCACATAATAGTGCGCCAGGATCACCGCGTCACGTTGGGTTTTTAGTTGCTGAATGGCCTCGACGAGCTCTGCGGGCACCAGTGCCGCACGCTCCGTTGCCGTCGTTGCCGATGCTAGGCCGGCCGCGATATCGCGTGCAAGCTCCGACGCATCCATGTTCGCGCTCTGTGCCATCAAGGCCCCTCTCTTTTGGCGAATCTTGGGGCTTTAGTATGACACCTAGGTTTACAGCTGACAAGACAGCTGTAAACCTAGGTGTAAAGTTGAAATAAAGATTCAATCATGTGGCAGGTCCATTTTCGAACTGGCAAGCTGAGGATAGCTGAGCTCTCGATGGCGCAGGAGGCATCTTTCGCCACCGCAACACCGCTTGGCGCGAGCTGCACGCCGTGGGGCGCAAACGGTCCGCACCCCCGCAAGCGGCGCGTGCCCGATGTGGCAAAATCGAACTACTTAAGGGGGCCGAATGCTCAAGATTATCGCCTGCGACGATGATGTCGCTTTTCTAGATAGACTGCACCGGATGATCGACCGTTGGTCGACCGAGACGGGCACGGCGGTCGATGTTGCGCTCGTCACGCGCGGCGAGGACCTGCTGGCCCGCCATGCCGCATCGCGCGCCGACATCATTCTGCTCGACATGATCATGCCGCTCGTCAACGGCATGGACACCGCACGCGAACTGCGCCAGGCCGACACCGCCGTGCGCCTGGTGTTCCTCACCTCGTCGCCCGAGTTCGCGCTGGAATCCTACGAGGTCCGCGCCTTCGACTATCTGCTCAAGCCCGTGGCCTACGAACGCCTGGCGCGATTACTCGACGAGCTTTCGAGCATGCGCCCGGCGGCAACCGACGAGCTCGTGATCAAAACTTCCTTTGGCTACCATGCCCTGCGCCTGTCCGACATCGAATATGCCGAAGCGCGCAACAAGCACGTGGTCTTCCACCTGCGCGACGGACGCGATATCGAGGCACTCGAGTCATTCCGCAGCGTCGAGGACCGTTTGGTGCAAAATGCCACCTTCTTTAAATGCCACCGCAGCTACCAGGTCAACCTGCGCAATATCGATCACTTTGACCGCACGGACATCGTCATGCGCTCGGGCGCGTGCATCCCGCTTTCGCGCAGCTGCAAGCAGGGATTCCAAGACGCCTACTTTGCGGCGCGCTTTGAGGGTGGGAGACACTGATGGTCTCCTCGGTCGAAATGGTCCTTTGGGCAATCCACCACGCCACGACGCTGCTCTTTGGCGTCTTTGCCTCGGCGGCGCTGTGCGGTGTCGAGATCAACCGGCGTCATGCGCTTGAACTGGTGCTGGTCGGTGCCGTAACCGGATGCGCATTTGGCCTCGCCAATGCCGTCGGCGGCGAGCTTTTCGCCCGCCAGGTATATCCGATCGTCGTGCATCTGCCGCTCGTCATCTATTTGTGCGCGCGCTACCGCCTGAGCCCGCTGCTTGCCGTGCTCGGCATTACGAGTGCCTATCTGAGCTGCCAGTTCAGCAATTGGATGGGCATCGCCGCATTTGCCGCAACCGATTCTCAGATCGCGTACTATCTGGCGCGCATCGCGACCACACTCGCCGTCTTTGCCGTCCTGCTGCATTGGGCCGGCGACATCGGTCCGCGCTTGGCGATTAAAAGCACCACCGAGCTGGGCATCCTTTTAATCCTGCCGCTCGTCTATTACGTCTTTGACTATGCCACCAACGTCTACACCACGCTGTTCCACTCGGGCTCGGTGGTGACGGTTGAGTTTTTGGCGTTTGCGCTTTGCGCTTTCTACCTTATGTTTCTTGCTGTGTATCTGCGCGAATACGAGGCTAAAGAGGCCGCCGAGCGCGAGCGTTGGATGCTCGAGACCCGCGATAGCGCAGCTATCAAAGAGCTCGAAGCCTGGCGTCAATCTGGACGCGAGCTTTCGGTTCTGCGCCATGACATGCGGCACTTCCTGCGCGGCCTTGCGGTTTTAATCGAAGAGGGTCACGTCGACGAGGCGCTCGGGCGCATCAACGAACTCTGTGAGACAAACGACCGCACCGCCGTGCGCCGCTACTGTGCCAACGAAACGGTCAACATCGTGCTTTCGTCATTTAGCTCCGATATCAACCGAAACGGTATCACCGCCGACCTGCGCGCCGCCGTGCCAGAGAACGTCCATGTGGCCGATGTCGACCTGTTTAGCGTGCTCTCGAATGCCCTGGACAACGCCATCGTCGCCGCGAGCGCCGCTCCCCAGGGCAAACGATTCGTCGATCTGGACCTGCGCTACGAAGACGGGCAGCTGCTGCTTTTGGTCTCTAACACGTTTGACCGCCCGCCGCGTATGGTTGACGGCGTGCCCGTGGCCCAGCACGCCGGCCACGGCTTTGGCACCAAGAGCATTAAGCTCGCCGTCGAGCGCATGAACGGCAACTGCCAGTTCCGCATTCACGGCGACCGATTTGAGCTGCGTGCCGTGATGTAGGGACGCGACAAGCTGCCGGCATGCTCGGCCCGCCGGGGCCACCTTGCCAGCGCCGGTCCGCTACAGCGGCGCGGCGGCCGGAGTCAGCTGTTTAATGTAGGCCCACATGCGCTGCTTGGCGGCCTTGTCGGTGAGCGCCGCCTCAAAGCCGTCGAGCGCGAGCACGCGGCGCCCTTGCACATGGGCGACCAGGCCGGGCTTGAGTATGGCGGTGTCGAAGTCGTCGATCGCCACGAGCATATCGGCATAGGTCTCGCGCATGGTATCGGCCGCACGATCATCCAGCAACAGCACCGCCTCGGGGTCCAGCGCCTCGAGCGCCTCGCGGAACAGCTCGCACGGCAGGGCATGGCCCACCGCCACCGTTCCGTCGCCCGCACCGGCGACGCTTGCCAGCACGCAAAAATCCTCGGGCGCATAACCGATGGCCCCGAGCGCCTTACGCAGCGCCGCGCCATCCGCGCCTGCGGCAAGCTCGCCGCCCGAGCGCTCGGCCTCATCCAAATCGCCTTTTACCAGCACAATCGGCGAGCACGCGTTGCCTGCGATGCGCACGCCACGACCCGCAAGCGATGCGAGCTCCTGCTCGGCCGCCTGGGCGATGGCTTCTTTTTTCTGGCTTTGTGACATAGGTATGCGCTCTCCAATCGTTTGCGTGCCCACCATTATTTGACACTCCCCATGGCTAAAGCCAGGGGATTCTTGCTTCACCGAGAATTGCCTAGACTGCGCATGCAGCCGTAGGTCTTACGCCCTCTCCACAAGCGTTTGCGGCGTCTGCCGCGGTTCCCGCATGCCCTGCGGTACCTTCCAGGATTCTCCTTCCCTCGCGGGCGATGTTGACGGCGGCGTTCAGGTCGCGGTCGTGACGCATGCCGCACGCGGGGCAGTCCCATACCCGTTCGGCCAGCGTCAGTCCCCTGTAGACGTAACCGCATGCGGAACACGTCTTGCTGGACGGATAGAACCTGCCCACCCTTACGAAGCCGCGCCCCGACCATGCGCATTTGTACTCGAGCTGGCGCGCCAGCTCCGACATGGCGGCATCGCCCACGGCCTTGGCGAGGCGGCGGTTCCTCTGCATGCCCCTGACGTTCAGGTCCTCGACCGCGATGTTTTGGCTTTCTCCCACCGCATGCGTCGTGAACTTGTGCAGGGCGTCCTTCCGCCGGTTGGCAACCTTCTCGTGCGCCCGCGCGACCCTGACACGCTGCCTGGCGCGATTTGCGGAGCCCTTCCGCTTGCGCGAGAGCCGCCGCTGCTCCCGCGCCAGCCTCCTCTCGCTCCTTTGCAGGTTTTTGGGGTTGGGCAGGCGCTCCCCCGTGGAGCAGGTGGCTATGTCGTGTATTCCCGCATCGACTCCCAGGAACCCGACGGTCGGGGCCGGCGCGTCCGTGGCGGGGACGTCCGCGCAGCATATCGCCACGTAGTACTTGCCGCTCGGCACCTGCTTGACCGTCGCGGACAGGACGCGCCCCTCCACGGGACGGCTCACCCGCGCCCTGACGGTCCCCAGCTTTGGCAGCCTCACGTGCCTGGCGTCGATTATCCCGACGCCGTTCGTGCGGTAGCTCTTCCTCCCCGCGCGTTTGGACTTGAACTTCGGAAAGCCCACCTTGCCTGGTGCGCGGAAGAAGTTCTTAAATGCCTTGTCCAGGTCGCGCAGGGACTGCTGCAGTGCCATGGAGTCCACCTCGGAGAGCCACGGCGCGTCCGCCCTCTTCCAGGCGGGGATCTGGGTGATGTAGGAGTTGATGTGCCTCGATTTGCCCGTCCACGCGTACTCGTCCCGCCTCATCGCCAGCACCCTGTTGTAGACCCAGCGGCAGCAGCCGAAGGTCTTCTGCAGGAGGGCCTCCTGCTCGGCGCTCGGGTATATGCGGTACTCGAAGGTCTTGTCCATGGCCCTCACGCGTTCCTCTGGTCCTCGATATACTGCCTGACGGCCTCGGGCGTCGCCCCGCCGACGGTCGAGACGAAGTAGCTGTTCGTCCAGAGCGTCGGCAGCTTGCGCTTCAGCTGCGGGAACTCGGCGCGCAGGTCGTGGCTGGTCCTGCCCTTGATGCGCTTCACGGCCCGGTGGATGCCGAACTGGGGGTCGACTGAGACGAGCATGTGCACGCGGTCGGGCATGACCTTGATTTCCCTTATCTCGAAATCGAGTTCCTCCGCGACCTCGTGCGCGATCTCCTCGAAGCGGGAGCCGATGCCGTCCACGAGCACCTTCCTGCGGTATTTCGGGCAGAAGACCACATGGTAGTCGCAGTCCCAGACTATGTTGTCGTTGCTCCTGTATCTATCCATGAAAATAGTATACCACTTGCAGCCGTATATGTATATCGGCTGACGCCGATGCGCCTTATATCCCCATATCTGAAGAAAGGGGTTTTGCGGCGCTTTTGATAAAAGAGCCGCCCGCGAGTGGTTGCTTTGCGGGCCGCTGGGTATAAGCACGGTCGTACTGAGTTTTACGCGGCTGAGCCGCGTCACATTATGGAGGTCACCATGGCTGACATTAAGCAGATTACCCCCGAGAACTTCGATTCCATCGTTAACGGCAGCCTGCCCGTGCTGGTCGATTTTTGGGCACCGTGGTGCGGGCCCTGCCGATCGCTCTCGCCCATCGTTGACGAGGTTGCCGATGAGCTGGCGGGCAAGCTTGCCGTTGCCAAATGCAACGTCGATGATAACCAGGACCTGGCCATGAAGTATGGCGTCATGAGCATCCCCACGCTGATTGTGTTTAAGAACGGCGAGGAGATTGACCGCTCGGTTGGCGCTCTGCCCAAGGCGAGGCTGCAGGCGCTGCTGGAGAAGCACCTGTAATACGCTTGTTACTTACCCGCCGTCCATGAGCGGTTTTGCACCGCTCGCCGGACTGCCGGGTGCGGCGCGTGCGACCACGGATAGTATGGTAGTTACAAACAGCCCCCAGTGAACGGGTGCGAGTCGCACAGACTCGCACCCGTTTTCTTATGCAGCTGCGCACAGAGTGGGCGTAGTAAAATCTGAACCACTGAACTGCCCCATACAAAAGGAGATTTCCCATGCATGATGTTGGAATGAACATGAGCCAGCTTGCCATGAGCGTCAAGCAGGTCGACGACACCATCGAGCTCGCTCACGAGTGGAGCCATCAGCTGCTGCATGCGACCGAGAATTTTGACATGGAGCGCATCGGCGCCAAGCTCGAGGCAGCCATGGCCGCGCTGCACGAGGCCCACGACGCACTCGAGGGCTACGAAGAGGCCATCGAGGCCGACCACAACTCCGTCGGCTCCGTGAAGCTGGTGTAACGTGGCCGAACACGAGCACGACTGCGGGTACGAGCACGAGCATCCGCACGGGGCGGACGGTGACGCGGGCTGCCACTGTAGTGGTTCCGGCTCCGAGCTGGTCCGTTTTTCGGTTACCGCACCGGACGACCTGCTGCGCCGTTTTGACGAACAGATCGCGCGCCGCGGTGACGTGGCCAACCGCTCCGAGGCCGTACGCGACCTGATTCGCGCCTCGATCGCCAAGGAGCAGATGCGCACGCCCGATGAGCATGTTATCGGGTCGCTCACCATGATCTACGACCACCATACCGGCGACCTGACGCGCCGTCTGGACGAAGTGCAGCACGACTACACCGACGAGATCGTATCGACCATGCACGTGCATCTGGATCACCACAACTGCTTGGAGATTCTGGCGCTCAAGGGTCGCGGCGAGCGCGTCTACGAACTAGCCGACCGTCTGCTGGGCCTGCGCGGCGTTAAGCACGGCGAGCTCACGTGCGCCGCCACCAAGCAGAGCCTGGGGCTGTAGCGCACCTGTCCCTATTTGGTCGGTTTTGATGAGGGGTGTCGCATGCGGCATGTGCATATTCATGTAACGGGCATTGTGCAGGGCGTTGGCATGCGGCCGTTTGTGTATCGCGAGGCCATGGCGCATGGCATTTGCGGATGGGTGCTCAACGCGGGCGACGGCGTGCATATCGAAGCGCATGCTTCGGTCGAGGCACTCGACGGCTTTGTCGCCACGCTGTCGGAGCACGCACCTGCCGCGGCCCGTGTTGAGCATGTCGCTGTCGCAGACCTGGAGCCCGACGCTTGGGATGCCGACGATGAGCAGGTCTTTCGTATCGTAGCGTCGCGGGATCAGACCATGCACACGACGCTCGTCTCGCCCGATATCGCCACCTGCGACGATTGCCTGCGCGAGCTGTTCGATCCCGCCGACCGACGCTATCACTACCCCTTTATCAACTGCACTAACTGCGGCCCACGCTTTACCATCATCCGATCGCTGCCTTATGACCGAGCGGCTACCTCGATGGACCGTTTTCCCATGTGCCCTGAGTGTGCCGCGGAGTATGCCAATCCGCTCGACCGTCGCTTTCACGCGCAGCCCGATGCCTGCTTTAATTGCGGGCCGCATATCATGTGGCGCGAAGCGAGCGTGGGCGATGAGCCGGGCGAAGCCGCCGCGCCGCTGGCCGTCGGCACCACGCGCGAGACCAGCGACGCCATTATCGACCGCTGCGTTGAGCTGCTGGCCCTTGGTGGCATCGTCGCCATCAAGGGCCTGGGCGGATTCCATCTATCCTGTGACGCCTCCAACGAGCAGGCGGTAGCCGAGCTTCGCCGCCGTAAACGCCGCAGCAACAAGCCACTTGCCGTTATGGTGCGCAGCCTTGCCGACGCTGAACGCCTGTGCCATATCAGCGACGTTGAGCGCGGCTTGCTGGCCGGCAGCATTCGCCCCATTGTGCTGCTGCGCCGACGTGCTGTTTGCGAGAGCGGTGATTCTCCCGACGCCCTCGCGCTCGCACCGTCCGTCGCGCGCGACCTGCCCGAGCTCGGCGTTATGCTCCCCTACACCCCGCTTCAGCATCTGCTGCTTGCCGCGGCAGAAACGCATGGCATGCACGCGCTGGTTATGACCAGCGGAAACTTGAGCGAAGAGCCCATCGAGACCGATGACGATCTTGCCTGGGAGCATCTCGTTGCCGCCGGCATCGCCGACGCGCTGCTCGGCAATGACCGCGCGATCCTCTCGCGCTACGACGACTCCGTGGTACGTGTGGTCGACGGGGTCGTTATGCCCGTGCGCCGCGCTCGCGGGTACGCCCCGCAGCCGTTGCCGCTGCCGGCACTCGCCAGCGCCGCGCCCTGCGTGCTCGCCTGTGGCCCGCAGCAAAAGGCCACGATCGCACTCACGCGCGAAGACGCGAATGGAACGTCGGCCTGTTTTGTGTCGCAGCATATCGGCGATGTCGAAAACGGTGCGACTTTCGATGCGTGGAATGCGGCACGCACGCGACTGGAAGACCTTTTTGACCTAGCGCCCGCCGCGCTGGCCTGCGACTTGCACCCCAGCTACCTATCGAGTCAGTGGGCACGCGAACAGGCGCGCGAGCGCAATCTGCCGCTTATCAAAGTCCAGCACCATCATGCGCACATCGCGAGCGTGATGGCTGAGGCTATCGCCACAGGACAGCTTGCACCCAATGCGCGCGTACTTGGCATCGCCTTCGATGGAACGGGCGCTGGCACCGACGGAACCATTTGGGGCGGCGAGTTTCTTGTTGCCAGCCTTGGCGGCTTTGAGCGCGCCGCGCATTTGCGCACCTGGGCGCTCCCCGGCGGGGCGGCCTCCGTGCGCGACGCCCGCCGCAACGCCTTTGCCCTGCTCAGTGAGCTCGGCCTGCTCGAGCACCCAGGCGCCGCTCGGCTTTTGGACAGCCTCGACGAGCAAACGCGCAGCGTGACAGCCACCATGATCGAGCGCGGCATCAACAGCCCGCGTACCAGCAGCATGGGACGTCTCTTTGATGCCGCGGCAGCGATTCTGGGCATCTGCGACAAGGCAACCTACGAGGGCGAACCCGCCATAGAACTCGAAGCCGCCGCCTGGCACGCGCTCAGCAGTGAAAGTGCCTGCCCCACCGGCAATATGGCCAGCTTTTCCGTAACCGAATCATCCCGTCCGGACGACTGCCATGTTCTGAACTCCAGACCGCTTTTTGAGGCGCTTTTGGAGGGAATCAGGACCGGCGTGCCCGCCGGCAAGCTCGCGCTCGACTTCCATGTCACCATCGCACGCGCGTCGGCCCGCATCGCAAGCGAGATCTGCGTCCGTGAAGGCATCGACACCGTCGTGCTCTCGGGCGGCGTGTTCATGAACCGACTCCTGCTTCAGTTCCTCACCCGCGAGCTCAAAAGCGCAGGCCTTACTGTCCTTGTCCCCCACACCGCACCCGTCAATGACGGCTGCATCGCCTACGGCCAGGCGGCGGTCGCAAGCGCTCGTCTTGCGCAGACAACATCGCGATAGGCTGTTTTGCCAGTCTGCGCGCCGCCGTCTCACAGGTGTAACGCGTTTGCTCGTGACTCCCGCGAGCGCTACCATCAACTGATGGGTAATTAGGCGCCTATCCAGCGCAAAACGTATAAAAGGGGAACATTATGTGCCTTGCCGTTCCCGGTAAAGTGGTCAAACGCGACGACGACCTTAAGGCGACCGTCGACATGATGGGCATCGAGCGCCCCGTTTCGCTGCGCCTCGTGCCGACGGCACAGGTAGGCGACTATATTCTCGTGCACGCCGGCTTTGGCATTCAGATTGTCGACGAGCAGGAGGCGCAGGAGACGCTCGACCTGGTCAACACCATGACCGAACTGGTCGAAGAAGACCAGCTGGCCACCAACCCGGAGGAGGCTTACTAGTGGCGGCCGGACAGCCGGCTCGCTCCGGTATCGACTTTTCGGCATTCCGCGATCCCAAGCTGGCTCGCGAGCTCATCGATCGTATTCATGAGCTTGTCGGCAACCGCAGCATCAACCTTATGGAAGTCTGCGGCACGCACACCGTGAGCATCGGTCGCTATGGCTTTCGCTCCATTATGCCTGCCGGGCTCAAACTGCTGAGCGGTCCGGGTTGCCCCGTCTGTGTTACCGCCAACCGCGATATCGACCATGCAATCGCGCTCGCCAAGATGGACGGCGCCATCATCACCACCTTTGGCGACATGATGCGCGTGCCCGGGTCGTCTACCTCGCTCGCCGCGCAAAAGGCGGCGGAGCGCGATATTCGCATTGTGTACTCCCCGCTCGATGCACTCGATATCGCCGAACACAACCCCGATCGCCCGGTCATCTTTATGGGCGTCGGCTTTGAGACCACGACGCCTACCATCGCCGCCGCCATCCTGGAGGCAGACGCGCGCGGGCTGCAGAACTTCTCGGTCTACTGTGCCCATAAGACCACGCCGCCGGCGCTGCGCGCCATCGCCAACGATCCCGAGACCACTATCGACGGCTTTATCCTGCCGGGCCACGTCGCCACCATCACGGGCCTGGCGCCCTTTAGCTTTTTGGTCGACGAGTTCAATACCCCGGGTGTGGTCACGGGATTTGAACCGGTCGATATCCTGCAGGGCATCTGCATGCTGGTCCAGATGGTTGTCGAGAACAGGCCGGCGATCGACAACGCCTACCGCCGTGGCGTCAACGCAGACGGCAACCCCGTTGCGCGCCAGCTGGTCGAGCAGGTGTTTGAGCCATGCAACACCACGTGGCGCGGGCTGGGGCCGATTGCCAACTCGGGCCTTTCCATCCGCCCCGAGTTCTCGCGCTTTGATGCCCGCACTCGCTTTGACGTGCCCGTTGAGACGACGGTCGAGCCGCGTGGGTGCCGCTGCGGCGACGTGCTGCGCGGGGCCATTACGCCGAGCGACTGCCCTCTGTTCGGCCAAGCTTGTACACCCGAGCATCCCGTCGGCCCCTGCATGGTGAGTTCCGAGGGCAGCTGTGCAGCATATTTCCGCTACCGAGGCTAATGGGTTCCGCCGCTCTAACGAACGGCGGGCCGGTCGACGCTGCACCTCACCCATATAATTCCGTCCTCGATTGGAGTTTTCGATATGTCCCGTACTGCCACCGATAGCACTGTCCTGTTGGGCCACGGCTCTGGCGGCCAGATGATGAAACGCATCATCGATGAGGTCTTTTTGGATGCCTTTGGGTCGCCCGAACTGCTCGAGGGCAACGATGCCGGCGTCGCTGCGCTGCCCGCGAGCGGGCGCATCGCCATGTCGACCGACAGCTTTGTAGTCTCGCCGCAGTTCTTCCCCGGCGGCAATATCGGCCGACTCGCCGTGTGCGGAACCGTTAACGACGTCGCGACCTCGGGCGCCAACGTGCGCTACCTCTCATGCGGTTTTATCCTCGAAGAGGGCTACCCCATGGACAAGCTGCGTCAAATCGTGCAGACCATGGCCGAAACGGCGCGCGAGGCGGACGTGGCGATCATCACGGGCGACACCAAGGTGGTCGAGCGCGGCGGGGCCGACGGCGTCTACATCAATACCGCCGGCGTGGGCGAGGTGCCCGAGGGCGTGGCGCTCAGCGGCGCCAACTGCCAGCCTGGCGATGTCATCCTGGTGTCGGGTACACTCGGCGACCACGGTATCGCCATCATGAGTCAGCGCGAGGGTCTGGCGTTTTCGAGCACCATCGAAAGCGACGCCGCGCCGCTCAACCACCTGATTGCCGATGTGCTTGCCGCAGCACCCGACACACGCTGCTTCCGCGACCCCACTCGCGGTGGCCTGGCGTCCACGCTCAACGAGTTTGCCCAGGCCAGCGGCGTTGCCATGGAGGTCGACGAGGATGCCGTGCCCGTACGCCCCGACGTGCAGGCAGCCTGCGAGATGCTCGGCTATGATGTGTTGCAGGTGGCAAACGAGGGCAAGATGGTCGCCGTGGTGCCGGCCGAACAGGCAGATGCGGCACTGGCCGCCATGCGCGCCGCCCGCTACGGCGAGAATGCCGCCATCATCGGTCGCGTGCTGCCGCTTGCCGAGGACGCCCGCCCCGCCGTGCGCGTACGCACCGGCTGGGGCTCGACCCGCATACTCGACATGCTCGTGGGAGAGCAGCTGCCGAGGATTTGCTAACGACAAAGGCTCAGGGCTATTAAAGATATTCAGATTCCAAACATGCCCGGCACGCATGCCCAGTATCATGGGGTGCGTTTTACAACTCAAGCGGCAGGAGCACCCATGGCAGCAGCTTTTTCCCATGTGATCTTTGACCTGGACGGCACCATTCTCAACACGCTCGAGGACCTGGCGGCCGCCGGCAACCATACCTGCGAGATGCACGGCTGGCCCACGTTTGCCGTAGACGAGTACCGCTACAAGGTGGGAAACGGCATGCTCAAGCTGGTCGAGCGCTTTATGCCCGCCGAGTATGCGGTCGACGGCCGTATGTTTGAGCAGACGCTTGCCGAGTTTAGGGCTTATTACGGCGAGCACAAGGAAGACCACACCGCACCGTACGCCGGTACGATCGAGATGCTCGACCGCCTGCGCGTCGCGGGCGTGCAGCTTGCCGTGCTCACCAACAAGGACCATGTCTCGGCCGCTCCGCTTATCGAGAAGTATTTTGGTTCCGAGCGCTTTGCGCTGGTGCAGGGCCGCGTCGACGCGTTTCCTCCCAAGCCCGAGGCGCCTGTTACGCTGCATGTGATGAAAGAGCTAGGCGCCGACCCGGCAACCACACTCTATGTGGGCGATTCCAATGTCGATATCCTGACCGGTCACAACGCCGGCCTCAAGAGCGCCGGCGTCGCCTGGGGCTTCCGTGGCCGCGCAGAGCTAGAAGCCGCCGGCGCCGACTACGTGGTGGACACCCAGGATGAGCTCGCGGCGCTGATTCTGGGCGAGTAGCGGGGCTGTCGCTCAACACGGCTGCATAGATTCTGTCGCGCGGAAAGCGCGTCCCGTTTTGCCGCCTCAGAATGGGATGCGCTTTCCGGTTGAGCCTTGTCGGGGAAACGGCATCCCGTTTCAGAGCAATATTCCGGGTCGCACTTTCCGCAACCCACGCCATCCGGAAACCGTGACCCGCTATTCGGCCAAATACCGGCTCGTATTTTCCCGAGCATTCGATGCAACGCTGGCGCAAGGAGTGTCCCCAACTGCCGGCAGAAAAGGAACGTCCCCAAGTGCCGCCCCAATGACTACCATGGCAACGCCGCAGGTAGAGGGCGGACAGCGAGCGGGCACCAGAGCGAACAAATTGGCATGAAAAGAGGACGGCATAGACCTTCTGGTCATGCCGTCCTCTTTGAATGACAAGTTGTCGCTCTGGTGCCCGCACAGCGTCGAGCAGTTGCGGCGTTTGGTAAAACGCCGCAACAAACTAGCTCAGCATTGCATCCATCATCTCGGAGTTGACGGAGTCGTCGGCAGACCACTCGCCGTCGTCGTTGCAGGTGTACTTGAAGATAACCGTGGTCTTCCTGGGCTCGGTGGCCTTGGTCACATCGACCATAACCTGACCTGCCATCTTGTACAGCTCGTCATCGGAAGGAACCGTATCAAGCGCGGCAACCTTCTCCTGATACTGGGTGGAGAAGTCCTCGACAATCTTGTTCATGGACTTGCAGGTGATGGAGACCTCGGCGGTCGCGACACCCTTGTCCTCGTCGACCGTCACGTCGCCGATCTCGTAATCAAAACCCTCGAGATAGGTCTTGGCATACTCCTTGGGATCGATGCCCAGCTGCTCGAACTCGTCGCCCGAAGCCTCTTCCAGGCCAGAGAGGAAATCGTCACCACCGTTTTTGACCTCATCGAACTGAGTCGTAAGGTCCTCGGTGATGAGCTCTTCGATCGAAGGGCCTCCGCAGCCGGAGAGCACGACCACGCACGCAACCAAGACGGCCATGAGGGGCGCAAGCAGCAGCTTCTTTTTCATGTTGTTCCTCCCAATAAGCGGCACCGCGCTTCCCAGACACGGCGCACGTTGTAATAAGTAAGCCCATACTATCCACTTATGAACACCCTCGACGGCACGAAGGCGCGGTCGGTTCGTTTTAGCGTCCGAACGGTTTGCAAGCCCGCCCAACGTGCAATAAAACACATCCGTACCGTGCAATCAAAACCACCCCTAAAAGGGGTGGTTTGCTCTTAGGGTATAACCCTTGGATTTCCGGCACGCGTCTAAAGGCGCCGGCCCTCACGGGGTTCGGGCCGCACTGCAGATTGACCCGTGACGGGCCGGTCAAACCGGCGCTATTTACGCCCCGGCCCCCTGCCGAAGGGGTCCTCGTACTCCTTGACG
>JAXJEC010000027.1:0-62231 GCA_036301625.1 Collinsella sp.
CCCTATTCTTCTTTCCGGACATGCCGTCCTCCGATCTCCCGGGGCCGGCCGGTCCGGCCCTCAGGGTATCGGGTTCCCACATTCATCCGCACATGTGCGGATGAATGTGGGAAGTGTTCGGATGAAGTTGATAATCAAGGCCAAAAAGACTGGTTTGTGGTGCGATGCGGCTTGTGGGGCGGGCGGGGGTCGGTCCGTGGTAGACTATCGAACAACGTTTATTAATCGCGCGGTATCGTTGCCGCGAGAAGGGGTTGCGCCATGCAGGAGCTTGAGGATCGTATTCGCCATGACGGCATCGTAAAGGCCGGTAACGTCCTTAAGGTTGATGCCTTCCTCAACCACCAGTGCGACGTTGAGTTGTTCGACCACATGGGCGCCGAGTGGGCCCGTCTGTTCAAGGATGTCGAGATCAACAAGATCCTGACGATCGAGGCTTCGGGCATTGGCATGGCTTGCATCGCGGCCCAGCATTTTGGCGGCGTGCCGGTTGTCTTTGCCAAGAAGGCGCAGTCCATCAACCTCGACGGCGAGCAGTATGCCACGACCATCTACTCCTTTACCAAGCAGAAGGAGTATCCGGTCATCGTTGGCAAGCGTTTCCTGTCCGAGGGCGACAAGGTCCTGATCATCGACGACTTCTTGGCCAACGGCTGCGCGCTCGAGGGCCTTATCAAAATCTGCGAGGCTGCGGGCGCCGAGGTTGCCGGCATTGGCATCGCCGTTGAGAAGGGCTTCCAGGGCGGTGGCGATAAGCTCCGCGAGCGCGGCTTCCGTGTTGAGAGCCTGGCCCGTATCGCCGATATGGACTGCGATACCGGCGAGATCATCTTCGCCTAAGCGCGCAACACAAGCGATTGGTATGCGATGTGACAAAGGGACTTTCCCTTTGTCACATTTTTTATGAGGGGAGGTGTTGATATGGATGAGAACAAGATGGGATGGCGCGAGTATGCGCGCTATGCCGAGATGTCGGTCGAGGAGTTGGCGCGCGATTGCGAGGTGCAGGTGTTTCGCGCGACAGGTCCGGGCGGACAGGGCGTGAACACGACGGACTCGGCGGTGCGCATGAAACATATCCCTTCGGGGATTGTCGTGACGGCGCGTGAGAGCCGCAGCCAGTTTCAGAATCGCGCGAGCTGTCTGCGTAAGTTGCGCGCTGAGCTTGAGCGTTGCGGGCGTCCACCGCGCCGACGCGTAAAGACCAAGGTGCCTCAGCGCTCTCGCCAGCGCAGGCTCAGCGACAAACACTTCAACGCCATTAAAAAGGCCAACCGTCGCAAGCCGGGCAGCGACGAATAGCCTACTCATAAGTTGCGGTGAAATAGGGACTGTTTTGCGGCTTTAGCTACATAAACAGTCCCTATTTCACCGCAACTTAGGTTGGGTTAGCGGGTGGGGCGCCAGACATGGAGGGCGCCGGCGAGGATGTCGACCTCGATGCGCGAGGCGACGATGGGCTCGCCGTCGGCTTGGATGGGGTAGTCTGGCTCCTCAAAGGTAAGCTCGGCATGGCGGCAACGGCGCATGCGAACCGGTGGCAGCTTGGTGTGGTGGCCGTCTTTGGCCGAAAGGAACATGGGAAGCGCGACCGCACGAGGGACGGGGCCGCAGGCGTAGCAGACGTCGAGTATGCCGTCGCAGGGGTCGGCATCGGGACAGATGCGATAGCCCGAGCCATACGTGGGGCCCAGCTGAATCGCCATGATGATCGCCCTCACGCGCTCGGCGGGCGCCCCGTCAAAGCTGACTGTCATGGGGTAGTTGCGATAGCGCAGGCCAAACTGCTCAAGTCCCGAAAGGGTGTAGAGCGGCGCGCCCGTCAAGCCGGTCTTTTTGCGCAGCTCGGTGGTGCCCAGGCCGATGGCGGCATCGATGCCGACCGAAAGCGTCTGGTCGTAGTACACAACGGAAGCCTCGCCGCTGCCGTTTGCGGGGTTCCATGAGCGAATGCGCCCGATGTCCTGACGCTGCAGCTCGCAGGTGAGCAGCGCGCCAAAATCCTTACCGGAGAAATCATCGATACCGAGCGTTTGGGCAAAATCGTTGCCGGAGCCTACGGGCAGGACGGCAAGAGCGGGCCGGACCGCCTCATCCTGTGTCATAAGCCCGTTGACGACCTCGTGGATCACGCCGTCGCCGCCGAGTGCGATAACGGTACGATAGCCCTGAGCCTGTGCGGCAAGCTCCTTGGCGTGTCCCATGTGCTCGGTTAGCACCAGATCAAACTGGGATGCGCGCGCGGTCATGTCCAAAAAGCGCTGCAGGCGCTCAGCGACCTCGCGCGCCGCACCCGACTGGGCGGCAGGGTTGGCGATGATGAGCGTGCGACCAAAATTAGTTGCGTGCATGGGGCGACTCCTGGCGTATGGCGTGACGGTGCGGTCGCGCTCAGGTCGAATTGCCCCCGATTGTGGCTGCACGGCGAATACTTACGTCTACTCTATCAGGTCGTTGTGGCGCTCGATAGCATCCGCTACCGTACCGCCCTCATCCACAATAAGCGAACGGCGTTTGGGTGAGATGATGCGCTGGGCGGGGTACACGCCGCGGTGTCCGCCGGTTAGGTAGCTGATAAACGCTACGATCACGAAGAAGCCGGCTGCCGTGCCGTGGAACAGGTCGATGGCCATCATACAGGTGGTGATGGGCACGTTGAGGCCGGCGCAGAACACGCCGAGCATGCCCAGCGCCGCCAGAAAGCTGGGGTCGATTCCGACGAGGCAACCGATCCAGCCGCCGAGCGCCGCACCGATACCAAACAGGGGCGTGACCTCGCCGCCTTGGAAGCCGGCGCCCAGGGTGAGCGCTGTGACGACCAACTTGATGGCTGCGTCCGCCAGGGTGGTGTTGCCGGCAAATCCGGCGCCGGAAAGCCACGTGGAAAGGCCGGCGTAGTTCCAAGCGTCGAGAAGGGCATAGGCGGCCAAAACCACGAGTGCACCTATGAGTGCGCGAATAAGATAATTGGTGATAAAGCGACCGTACAGGCTCTTGACGGTTCGAACTGACCAGGCAAAGAGGCGTGCCGTCAGACCGAAGATAATGGCGCTGATAACAACGATGACAACCGTCCGTGGTGTCATGTTGGGAACGCTGGCGATAACATTCGCCTCGTACTCGGTACCTAGGGCGAGTGATGTAAAGTAGCCGGTAAATGAGGCGACCAGGCAGTAGATGCCCGCCGTGTAGTCGATCTTGCCGATAAAGCACATCTCCATGCCAAAGAAAGCTCCGGCAAGGGGCGAGCCGAATACGGCGCCAAAGGCCGATGAGATGCCGGCGAGCATGAGGTCGTGGTGGTCATGCTTTTTGAGGTGGGCGAGGCTCGAGATGTTGCTGGCGATGGTGCCGCCAATCTGCACCGCGGCTCCCTCGCGACCGGCCGATCCGCCCGTTAGGTGCGTGAGCGTGGAGCAGACGAAGGTGAGGACGGCCATGCGCATATGGATGAGGCGCGTGCCCAGAGCGGAGTCGATGACCAGGTTGTTGCCACGCTTGGCGGCAAGACCGTGGTTTTTGTACACCCATGCGGTAGCAACGCCCACAACGGGAAGCAAGGCGTAGACCCACACATGGTGCTCGCGATAGTCGGTCGCGATATTCAACGAGGCCAAAAACGCCCAAGCGGCAACGCCCATGGCGAGCGAGACGATGACGACGAGTACGAGCAACTTAGCGCTCGCAAGTAGGTTGCGGGCGTTGCGGCGCGTGTCGGCAGCCAAGAGATGCTCGGAGCGGGTAAGTTGATGCCTGCCTGCCGTGATGACGTCGTTCAGGGAGAAAAAGCCGCCGTCGTCGAGCGGCTGGGAATGATCCTGCGCTTTGTTTGCGCTTTCGGGTTTGTCGTTATGAGCCATACGTTCCTCTTTTAGGTTGCAACGCAAGCATTATAAAACGCGGTAAACGCGACGAGCCGGTGGGTTGGTTTCCATTCTGTTTCGCGGCCTGCAACCGACAGGTGTATTTGCGGGTACAGGCCGAGTCGCTGTCGTGCGTTGGGGGATTATACTGAGACAAGCATAAAGAATTGGCGCCCCTGTTGTGCGCCGTGGCATTAAGAGGTGCATATGGCAGAGAAACTCATTCCACTGGAGGACGCACAGTCGATTGTCCTGTCGCACGTTGCTCCGACCGATCTCGTCGAGATTCCCGTGTGGCAGGCGGCTGGTTTTCCCTTGGCCGAGGACGCGGTGGCCGATATCGATATCTCGCCGTTTGCCAACAGCGCTATGGACGGATATGCCGTGCGCTCGGCGGACTTGGTGCAGGCATCTGGCGAGGCGCCGGTGACGCTCGACGTTATCGGACACGAGGCCGCGGGCCATGTGTTTGAGGGCGCAATCGGTGCGGGCGAGGCGGTCCGCATCATGACAGGCGCGCCGGTGCCCGAGGGTGCCGATGCCGTGGTGAAGTACGAGATCGTCGATGTGCTCGACGGTGACGGCAACGAGGGCTCGCACGTTCGCTTTTCGGCGCCGGCCAAGGTAGGGGAGAACGTTCGCTCTGCTGCCGAGGAGGCCCATGCCGGCGATGTTGTGATGCACGCCGGCGAGGTCGTGGCTCCGGCGGGCGCGGGTCTGCTGGCGAGCGCCGGATACGCGAGCGTGAAGGTGCACGCTGCCCCGCGTGTGGGCATTATCTCGCTGGGCACGGAGCTGGTCGCGCCGGGTGAGCTGCCGGCGCGCGGGCAGATTCGCGATTCCAACTCGTCGGCGTTGATGGCCGAGGCACTCGATGCCGGCGCCGAGCCCGTATTCTACGGCATTGCGCCCGATGATGAGCAGGCGATCGCCGAGCTGGTGCATCGTGCCGTGCAGGAGTGCGACTTTGTCATTACGAGCGGTGGCGCCTCGGCGGGCGATTACGATTTCGTGACGGCGCTCGTCCGGCGCGAGGGCGAGGTACTGTTTGACCGCATCTCGATGCGTCCGGGCAAGGCCATCACGTTTGGCTTGCTCGGGGTTAAGCCCTACCTAGGGCTTTCAGGCAATCCGGCTGCGGCGTATGTGGGCTTTGAGATGCTTGCCCGTCCGGCGATTCGCAAGATGCGCGGTTTTGCCGAGGTTGCGCGTCCCGTGCAGCAGGCGACGCTCACACACGGCGTGAAAAAGCGCCAGAACCGACGATTCTTCGATCGCGCCACGGTTTTGCGCGACCCCGAGACCGGTGAACTGTTGGTGACCGAGGCCAAGACGCAGAATTCGGCGCTGCTCGGCACGATGCAGCGGTCCAACTGCCTACTGCGTATTGACGAAGGACCGTGCGAGCTCAAGGCGGGCGACGTCGTGGATGTCGTGCGTGTCGACCTGCCCGAGGGCACGGTACTATAGGAGGAATGCTATGGAGTTGAAGATATCGATCGTGACGTGCTCGGATACGCGCGACCTTGCCCAAGACGAGGCCGGAGCCGCACTCGAGGAGCTTATCGAGGCGCAGGGGTGGACGGTCGCCTCGCATATGGTCGTACGCGACGACGTCAGCGAGATCGGTGATGCCATTGCGGAAGCCGCCGATGAGTGCCACGCCAATGTCGTGCTCACCTGCGGCGGCACGGGTCTTTCGATGCGCGACGTGACGCCCGAGGCGACGCGTGCCGTCTGCGACCGCGATGTGCCGGGTATTGCCGAGGCAATCCGTGCGTACTCCATGACCAAGACGCACCGCGCTATGCTCTCGCGCGCTATTTGCATGCAACGAGGTCATACACTTGTCGTAAACTTTCCCGGTTCTACGAAGGCCGCTCGCGAAAGCTGGGAGGCCATAGCAGACCAGCTGGAGCATGCGGCTCAGATGACAGCGGGCGGCGGGCACGCCAAATAAGCGGTTTGCCTGCGGCGGGGCGACCTGAACGGCTGCTCCGCCTTTGTTTTCCGCCGAAGCGACGCCAAGGTGTATGGCAACTCGAAACTATATTCTCTGGCGAGAATAATTTCTCACTATCATTATTCTCGCAGAAGTATAATCTGATTGCAGATTAAAGCCCGCGGTGGGGTACCCGGGCACAAGATCCGAAAGGGTTGAACATGTTCGATATGGTTTCTCGCCGCGGATTCGTCTCGCTTTCTGCTGTCGCCGCTGCCGGCCTTGGGCTTGCCGGCTGCTCCGGCAACAAGGAGCCTGAGTCGACCGGCTCCGATGCCGGCTCCGCCAAGTCTTCCTCTAAGAAGGCTGTCGAACTGCAGGTCTTTGCTGCCAATTCGCTCGAGAAGGCTCTGCCCGAGGTTCAGGAGCTCTACACCGAGCAGACCGGTACCACGTTTGCCGACACGCAGTTCAAGGCGTCCGGCGACCTTGTCGAGCAGATGCGCGCCGGTGCTGCGGTCGACGTGCTCATCACGGCCTCCAAGGGCACCATGGACGACGCCGAGGCCGCCGAACTCGTCGACGCCGACACGCGTGAGGACATGTTCGTCAACGACCTCGTGATCATTCGCGCCGAGGGCTCCGACACCAAGGTCGAGGCCATCGCCGACGTCGCGAATCTGGACGGTAAGATCGCCATCGGCGACGCCGAGACCGTTCCCGCCGGCAAGTACGCCAACCAGGCCCTGGCCTCCGTGGGCCTCTACACCGGCACCGAGGGTGACGACGGCGAGTATGCCCCCGAGATCGCCGACAAGGTCGCGCTGGCCGACAAAGTTGGTACCGCCGCCGCCTATGTGTCCACAGGCGACTGCGTGGCAGGTTTTGTCTACAGCTCCGATATCTTCCGCTACGACGGCATCGAGGAAGCCTTCGTGTGTCCCGAGGATTCGCACAAGCCCATCGTGTACCCGGGTGCCGTTGCCGAGAGCTCCGAGCACGCCGACGAGGCCAAGTCGTTTATCGACTTTTGCCTGTCCAACAGGAAGGCCCAGAAGATTTGGGCTAAGTACGGCTTTGAGCTTTCCGCGTAGTGCGGCTTGGCGCGATAATTCCATCGTTTTGTGTCTCACTCCGTCCTTATATTCGCTTGGAGCTTTTCGTGCTTAATAGATTCCGCATCCTTGTCGCCTGTGCTTTGACCTTCGCGCTTTGCTGGGTGCCGGGATTTGCGTTTGCTGGGGACGCTGAGGACGGGGCCCAGGTTGCTGCGACCGCTCATGGGCTTTCCTATGGGATTGAGGGTTTTGAGCGATTGGCCAAGGGGACCGCTCGTGCCATGGAGGGCCAGCCTGAGGGCTACCGGTTTCCCGTTGACGAGGACGTGGACCTTGTAGTGGCGCCTGCTGCCGATCGCGTTGTGGTGTGGATATCGCCCAAGGCGGTCGAGAAGTATGGATTGGATCCGCAGGATAACGAGTGCGTATCGGGTCTCAAGGCCCTCGTCTGTAAGCTCGACAGTGCAAACTGCATGGGAGGTGCGCAGCTAGGGGACGTGGATCTTCCTTGGTATGTCACGGCGGAAACAACGTTTGATGCCGGCGGGTATACCTATGGCTTTGACGAGCGCGGTGCGGATGGGGACCGCTATGTAGTGATTGCATCAGCCTCGGGTGATGCCAAGGGCGGCGCGCGTTGGCTTGATAGCGCTCAAATGGTAGAGGCATCGTCTGTCGTGTTGCGGGATGAGCAGGGGCCCTTGACCTCTCTGGCCTCCTTATTGGGCGGCATCGACTACCGGCCGTTTTGGGTTTCCATCAAAACGAGCGGTCTTGCCTTGGTGATCGCGTTTGCACTGGGCCTGTTTGCCGCATGGAAGACCATGGGTACGACGAGCCGTATTAAGGGCCTGCTCGACTCGGTCTTTACGATCCCCATGGTGCTGCCGCCTACGGTGTGCGGCTTTTTGCTGCTTATGCTATTTGGCCGTTCGACCGGGGTGGGGCAGTGGCTCATCGCGCACGGCATCTCGATCGTCTTTACCTGGCCCGCGGCGGTCATTTCAGCCGTCGTTGTGTCGTTTCCGCTGGTCTACCGCACGGCGCTCGGAGCCTTCGAGAGCCTCGACACGCAGATGCTCGACGCCGCGCGAACCTTGGGATGGTCCGAATCTCGCATCTTTGCCAAGCTTATGATGCCGCTCGGCTGGCCCTCCATCGCCGCCGGCACGGTGCTCGCCTTCGCGCGTGCCATGGGTGAGTTTGGCTGCACCCTGTTCTTTGCGGGCAACTACGCCGGCATTACGCAGACCATCCCCATCGCCATCTACTTTGAGTGGATGGGCGGCAACACGTCGGTGGCGCTCTTTTGGGTAGCCGTCGTAATCGTGTTTAGTTTCCTGGTCATCCTGTTTATCAATATGTACACCGCTCATTCGCAAAAGTATCGCGAGCGGGGCCTTTCCTGTGTGGAGCGCAAACAGGTCAAAGATCTTGCCGGACAGGGCGATTCGCTCGACCCGGCGGGCGGCGATGCCTTGCGTATCGATCGCGAGGCGCTGGCCGAGCTCATGCGCGATGATGCGGCGCCGCAGGGAGGTCGATAAGCCATGTCGCTCGTTCTGGATATCAAAAAGTACTACCCCGAGTTTATGCTCGACATGCAGCTTGAAGCTGGCGAGGAGCGCGTGGCGCTGCTGGGCGCCTCGGGTTGCGGCAAGAGCTGTACGCTGCGCTGTATTGCCGGTGTGGAGACGCCCGACGAGGGCAAGATCGTTGTCAACGGCGTGACCTTTTTTGACTCGTCGGCGGGCATCAACCTGTCACCCCAGGAGCGTAAATGCGCTCTGCTGTTCCAAAACTATCAGCTGTTCCCCAACATGACGGTGGCCGACAACGTGTGCGCGGGCGTTGAGGATACGGGCGACGCCGCGGCGCGCAAAAAGCTTGCCGAGCGCTACCTGGGCATTTTTGGCCTGGCCGACTTTGCCGACCGCTATCCCGCGCGCCTCTCGGGCGGTCAGCAGCAGCGTGTGGCGCTTGCCCGCATGGTAGCGGCGCATCCGGGCATCTTTATGTTCGACGAGCCCATGAGCGCACTCGATTCCTATCTTAAGAGCGCGCTCGAACAGAACATGCTCGACCTGTTCGATGTATGCAACCGCACCGTGCTCTACGTGAGCCACGACATCGACGAAGCGTGCCGCCTGTGCCAGCGTATCTGCGTGATGCACGACGGGCATGTTGAGGAGGTCGGCTCCATCGAGGACGTGGTCCGCCGCCCACAGACGCTGGCGGCGCTGCGCCTGACGGGGTGCAAGAACACAAGCCGCGCACAAAAGATCGGGCCCGAAGAAGTTGAGGCCCTCGACTGGGGCATGACCTTTAACGTGGGTCGCGAGGTTCCCGATAATGTGGCGTACCTGGGCATTCGCGCGAGTTACTTCCATGTTGATAACCGTACCGAGCGGGGTCGCAACAGCTACGACCTGCATGTGGCCCGTGTGAGCGATTCACGCTTTGAGCGCCTGGTGCTGCTGGACGCGCCGCGTGCTGATGCGCCCACGCGTCTGCAGTGGAAGGTCAACAAGGTGGGCATGCCTGTCGACGAGCTGCCGCAGGCAGGCGACACACTGCGCATGCACTTCGATGCGAGTAAGATCCATTTGGTTTGTCGATAGCGCCGGGTAATGCCGTCGGGGATATAAGCCTCGGCGGCTTTGTCTTGTTGCTCGTCGAATAAGGGATGATAAACTCTTATCAATCAAGATAATTATTTATTAAGCGACGGCACACGACTCTGTCGTACGAATGTCAACGATGTTCGCATAGTCGATGACCGTTGATATAGTTGACATCAACTTGTAAAGGAGGGTGCGCACATGCCGCAGACGACATACATTCGCCGCGTTGCCGCGCGTGCCCTATATATGGCCCGGAGCCGCATATGAGCAGGTATGTTCACGGCTCCGGGAGAGACGACGTACAACTAAATAACTGTCCGCAAGGCAGGTTCTCCAAGATTCCGGGTTTGAGTGCGCCTGGATTGTCACCATCCGTGGTGCATCCATGCCGTCGTATCTCGTTTTGGTTCGAGAGGGGACCCGTTATGGCTGAAGCTCTCGATTTTCATCCGATGTGGCGGAGCTTGGGTATGTCGGCCCTTTGATGGCCCCATTACGTATCGTTGCTTTTGCCGGGCGGTACCCCGATGCACCGCAAGGCGCTGTCCGGCTTTGCATATATTTGTCCGTTTGTTCAGCTATGAGAGGATTTTTATGAACAACAACCTTACCCAGGCGGGCATTTCCCGTCGCAGCTTTGTAGCCGGCCTTGGCACGCTATCCGTGTTGGCCGGACTCGGCCTCACCGGCTGCGGCGGTTCGGGCGCCGAGAGCGGTAGCGCCGCTGCCTCCGGCCAGGATGTGGAGTATCGCGACGAGCTGCAGATCGCGCTCCCGGCGAGCCCGGACGGTCTTGATCCGCACACCACGTCGTCGCTTGTGACCATGGACATCATCTGCAACGTCGTCGAGCCGCTCTTTGGCCTCGATAGCGACTACGAGCCCCAACCCGTGCTGGCCAAGGGCTATGAGGTCTCCGACGACGGCCTGACCTACACCATCAAGCTGCGCGAGGGCGTCACCTTCCACAACGGCAAGGAGTTTGGCTCCGAGGACGTCGTGGCTTCGATGAACCGCTGGCTCACCGTCAACGACCGCGCCGCGAGCTTGCTGCCCGGCGCCACCTTCGCCGCCTCGGGCGACCACGAGGTCACCTGCACGCTGACCGAGCCCGCCATCGACTTTCTGATCATCCTGGGCAACCACTCCCAGTATCCGGGCATCTTCCCCTCCGAGGTCATCGAGGCCGCGGGCGATACCGGCGTGACCGAGTACGTGGGTACCGGTGCCTACAAACTTGTGGAGTGGAAGCAGGACCAGTACATCCATCTCACCCGCTACGAGGACTATGTCGCCGCCCACGGCAAGGCTTCGGGCTACACCGGCAAGGTCTCCGCGCCCACCAAGGATATCTACTATCAGTTCGTGACCGAGGCCTCCACGCGCGTGAGCGGGTTTGAGACCGGCGAGTACGATATCGCTGGCGAGATCCCCACCGAGAACTACCACGACTTCGACGGCAACGACGACGTTAAGCTCTACACCCATAACGCCGGCGTTCTGACCGCCTTCCTCAACATGAACGAGGGCGTCTTCGCCGACGAGGAGATCCGCAAGTGCGCCCTCATGGCTATCGACTGCGAGGCGGCCGCTCTTGCCGCCTATGGCGAGAAGGAGCTCTTCAACATCGATCCCAACCTTGGCAACCCCGAGAACGCTCAGTGGGCGACCGACGCGGGCAAGAAGTACTTCAACCAGGCCGACGCCAAGGCCGCCAAGAAGGCTCTGGCCAAGACCTCCTATGCCGGTGAGACGGTCAAGCTGCTGACCACCCCCGACTACAAGGATATGTACAACGCTACCGTCGCGCTGCAGGAGCAGCTCGAGAAGGCCGGCTTCACCGCCGAGGTCGAGAGCTATGAGTTCGCGACCTTCATGGACATCCGCTCCGGCAAGCCCGAGCAGTGGGACCTCTTTGTGGCCTCCACCAACTACAAGCCCATCCCGGCCCAGTCCCTCTCGGTCTCCAAGGCCTTCTATGGCCTGTCCGACGAGAAGGCGCTCAAGCTCGTGGCCGAGACCCGCACCGCCAAGGACACCGACGCCGCGGCCAAAAAGTGGGCCGAGGCTCAGGAGCGCCTCTATGAGATCGCCGTCATCGAGCCGCTTTGCCACTACGCTTCCATCACGGGCACCCAGGCAGACGTCGAGGACGTCGAGGTGCTCGACGGCGCCATCGTTTGGAATGCCAAGCGTCCGGAGTAATGCAATAGATGGTGTGGCGGCTGGAGGGGTCTGGTCCCCTGTGGCCGCCACACCCTGTCCACGTTCAGAGGGGAAATAGACGCCTCGCATGTTGAAGTACACGCTCAAACGTATAGGTGCGATGGTTCCGGTGATGCTCATCATCTCGGTCGTCGTGTTTTTGATTATCTATCTCACGCCGGGCGACCCGGCCTCTTCGATGCTCGGCATGGAGGCTACGGCCGACCAGATCGAGCGCGTCAACGATAGCCTGGGACTCAACGAGCCGCTGCCGCAGCGCTACGTTGAGTGGATGGGCGGCGTGCTTACCGGTGACTTGGGCGATTCGTATTTTATGCGCCAGCCCGTCACGCAGGCGATCGCCGAGCACTTTGGCCCCACGCTATCGCTCGCGCTTCTGGCACAGCTCATCGCGCTGTTGATTGCACTGCCCTGCGGCGTCGTCGCTGCCCTCAAACATGGGTCGCGCACCGACGCGGTCTTGCGTGTCGTTGCTCTTTTGGGCGTGGCGATACCCGGCTTTTTGATGGCGCTCATGCTTATGTGGCTGTTTGCCGTCACGTTGCGTGTGTTCCCGGTGGCCGGCTATGCGCCGCTATCGAAGGGCTGGTTCAGCCATTTACGCTATCTTGCGTTGCCGGCCATATCGCTTGGATGCGTTCAGGCGGCCCTGCTCATGCGCATGACCCGTTCGAGCGTTATCGAGGCCATGCAGCTTGACTGCGTCAAGACGGCACGTGCCAAGGGCGTCTCCGAGGTTCGCGTGGTGCTAGCCCATGCCCTGCGCAACGCAGCGCTGCCGATTCTCACCTCGGTCGGCTATTCTTTTGGCGCCCTGATTACGGGTGCCGTGGTGACTGAGGCCATTTTTAACATCCCCGGTTTGGGCCAGCTGGTCACGAGCTCTATCGAGCGTCGCGACTATCCGGTGATTCAGGGCGTGCTGCTGGTCATCGCCTTGTTGAATTCGGTGATCAATTTGGCCGTCGATCTTGCCTACGGCGCTTTTGACCCGCGCGCTCGCAAATGGGGCGATGCATGATGACAAACGTTAAGAAGGCTCTTGCCAACAAGGGGTTTGTGGTCGGCGGCTGCATATTCCTGGCGATTGCGCTGATCGCGCTCGTCGGTCCGCTGGTGTGGACGGTTAATCCCAATGCGCAGGAGATGGCGTTGCGTCTTTCGGCACCTTCGCCCGCGCATCCCTTTGGCTGCGATGACTTTGGCCGCGACCTGCTTGCCCGCGTCATCGCGGGCGCGCGCGTGTCACTTGGCGTTGGCATTGCCGTCACGCTTGCGACGAGTGCGCTCGGCTTGGTGATCGGCGCCTATGCGTGCTACAACGAGAGGCTCGATCATATTCTCATGCGCATCTGCGACGGCCTTATGTCCATTCCGGGCGTGCTGCTGGCCATCGCGCTCATGGCGATGATGGGGGTGAGCGTGTGGAACGTTATCATCGCGCTCTCCATCGTCTATACGCCCAGCATGGCGCGCATCGTGCGCTCGCGCGCGATGGTGGTCAAGGAGGAGCCCTTTGTAGAAGCCCTGCGCGTGCAGGGTGCCTCGACCGCGCGCATCGTGTGGCTGCATATCGTGCCCAACGTTATGGCACCCTTCCTGGTGCAGGCGACCTTCGTCTTTGCCGAGGCCGTGCTCTCGGAGGCCGCCCTCTCGTTTCTGGGCCTGGGTATCAAGGCGCCCGACGCCAGCTGGGGAAACATCCTGCAGGCGGGCAAGAACGTGATGCGCAAAGCCCCGTGGATGATTTTCTTCCCGGCAGCGGCCATCATCGCGAGCGTGCTTTCGCTGAACCTTGCCGGCGACGGCCTGCGCGACGCCCTCGACCCCAAGACCAAGGAGGACTAGCCCATGAGCGAACATCTTTTGGACGTGCGCGACCTCTGCATCTCGTTTGTGGGCCGCGATGGCAACGCGCTGGAAGCCGTCAACAAACTCAACCTACATATCGATGCCGGCGAGATCGTTGGTGTTGTCGGTGAGTCCGGCTGCGGTAAGTCGGTGTTTGCCCAGAGTGTCATGCGCCTATTGGAGCATGAACAGAAGATGGCCTATGAGGGCCAGATTGTGTTTGATGGTGAGGATCTGCTAACGCGTCCGCTCAAGACGATGCGCAAGGTGCGCGGCTGCGATATCGCCATGATTTTCCAGGACCCTTTGAGCTCGCTTAACCCCGTCATGACGGTCGGGGCCCAGGTCGTCGAGGCCGTGCGGGCCCACCGTAAGGTGAGCCGACGCGAAGCCCGCAACGAGGCTCTATCGCTGTTGGAGCGTGTGGGAATTCGAGATGCCGCGGCCCGCTTCGACATGTATCCGGGCGATTTTAGCGGCGGTATGCGCCAGCGCGTGATGATCGCCATGGCGCTTGCCGGCCATCCGCGCCTGCTTATCGCCGACGAGCCCACCACAGCACTCGACACGACGACTCAAAAACAGATTTTGGATCTCCTGCGCGACCTCAACAGTTCCGAGGGCATGGCGGTGCTTTTTATCAGCCATGATTTGGGTGTCGTCACGAGCATCTGCTCGCGCGTGTACGTCATGTATCTGGGCCAAATCGTAGAAGAGATAGACGCCTGCGGCCTTATGGAGCGCCCGAGCCACCCGTATGCCCAGGGGCTCATCGCGAGCATTCCGCCGCTCGAAGGCGAGCGCGTTGACACGCTGGCGGATATTCCGGGCACAGTGCCGCCACTTACGGCAATACCCTGTGGATGCCGCTTTGCGCCTCGTTGCGCCCGGGCGGACGAGCGTTGCCGCGCGCAGGAGCCCCCGCTGTTTGCCGTGAATGCGTGCGACCGGTCTAAATGCTGGCTTGTCGAGAAAGGGGAGTGCCATGGCTGTTGATAGCGAAGCTCTACTTAGGGTGTCACATCTGACTAAAACGTATCCCATGCCGGGCTCAGGTTTTAAGCGTCAGGTCTTTACCGCCGTGGACGATCTGTCGTTTGAGATCGCGCCGGGCGAGGTCTATGGCCTGGTTGGCGAATCTGGATCGGGCAAGTCGACGACTGGACGCCTGATCTGTGGTCTCGAGCGTGCGGATTCCGGCTCTATTGTCTATCGCGGGCACGACCTCGCTACGATGTCGGAGCGCGAGCGCAAGCCGTTTCGCCGCGAGATCCAGCTGGTATTCCAGGATAGCTCTACGGCTTTTGACCCGCGCAACCGTGTCGGCCGCATTTTGGAGGAGCCGCTGATTATCGCCGGCGTGCGC
This sequence comes from Collinsella sp., assembly GCA_036301625.1. GTDB lineage: Bacteria > Actinomycetota > Coriobacteriia > Coriobacteriales > Coriobacteriaceae > Collinsella. The sequence goes on from JAXJEC010000027.1 coordinate 14,931, forward strand.
GATGCGGATGAGCGCCATGGGCGCGCGCTCTCGGCCCTGGCCTCGGTCGGTCTTCTGGCAGAGCATTATGACCGCTATCCGCATGACCTTTCGGGGGGACAGCGTCAGCGACTCAATCTGGCACGGGCACTTATTTGCGAGCCGCGCCTTGTGGTATGCGACGAGTCGGTCTCGGCGCTTGACGTGTCCGTTCAGGCCCAAGTGCTCAACTTGCTTCGCGACCTGCAGCGCACGACGGGCGTGGCGCTGCTGTTTATCACGCATGATATGCGTGTGGTTCGGCATATGTCCGATCGGATTGGCGTGCTCTACCATGGTCGTCTTGTCGAGGAAGGCGCGGCCGAGGATGTGATCGCGCACCCGAGCGATCCGTATACGCAGGAGCTTATCGACGCCATTCCCTAGAGGATGCTTCCTTTTGGGTATGGCGTGGGTTCGTTGTTTAATTGTCGGTATTATCGGTGCAAGAGAGGGGAACTACTATGTCCGATATCGAGGAACAGCCGTTGCCGCGCACGTTCGAGGAGTTCAACGAGCAGCGCAAGGCGGCGTTTATTCGCGTTAAGGATTACAAGCAGGCCGGTAATCGTCTGGTCGGCTTCTTGTGCAGCTATACGCCGCTCGAGATTATCGATGCTGCGGGTGCCTCGAGCGTTGCCCTATGCGGTACGTCCGATGAGGTGATTCCCGAGGCCGAGAAGGTACTACCGGCAAACCTCTGCCCGCTCATCAAGTCGACGTACGGCTTTGCCTACTCGCAAAAGTGCCCGTTTACGTACTTTAGCGACATGATCATCGGCGAGACCACCTGCGACGGCAAGAAGAAGATGTACGAGCTACTCAACGAGCTCAAGCGCACGCACATTCTGCACCTGCCGCAGGGTCGCGATCGCGCCTACGAGCGCGAGGGCTGGTACGAGGAGTGCCGTCTGCTTAAGGAGGAGCTCGAGAGCTTCTACGGCATCACGATTACCGATGACGACCTGCGCGCTGCCGTCCGTCGTCGCAACCGCCTGCGTGCCGCCCAGCTCGAGATGTTTGCACTGCAGGCCAATCAGCCGGCGGCTATGAGCGGCGTCGACCTGATGAGCACCATGTTTGCCGGTACGTTCAGCTTTGATATCGAGGCCTATACGCAGCAGCTGGAGCAAAAGGTCGCCAAGCTGCGCGAGGCCTACGATGCGGGCGAGCGCCCGGTCGCGGCGGATGGCAAGCGCATTCTGATCACCGGTTGCCCGGTGGGCGGTGTGATCAACAAGATCGGTCGTACCATCGAGTCCAACGGCGGTGTGGTCGTGTGCATGGACGACTGCTCGGGCGAGCGCACGGCGGCCATGATGATCGACCCGGAGGCTCCCGACATCCTGCGCGCCATCGCCGACCGCTACCTAGACATCAACTGCTCGGTCATGACGCCCAACGACGGTCGTATGGAGAACACACTGGCCATGTGCGAGAAGTACCATGTCGATGGCGTAGTGGAGAGCGTGCTCCAGGCGTGCCACACCTTTAACGTGGAGAGTGCGCGCATGCAGGAGGCTGTCGAGGGTGCGGGTATTCCGTATATGAAGATCGAGACCGACTACAGCAACGGCGACATGGGCCAGATCGAGACGCGCATCGCCGCCTTCATCGAAACCCTCTAGCTTCCTCAGGCACCGGATCTTGCCCCTCAAACCGTCGCTTGCGTACCAAAGTACGCTGCGCTCCTCTTTCGGGGTAACCTCCGGCACCTGAGAAACCTAGAGTTAAGGCGCCTGAACGCGCCGCTACCTTTGATGTTTAGATTGGGAGAGAGCCATGATAGGGATCGGGATCGATATCGGGTCTACGGCGGCTAAGGCTGCTGTGGTCGACGGGGAGGGTTCGGTGGCGTGGACGTGCGTGCAGCCAACCGGGTTCTCCTCGGTCGATGCGGCCGAACGGCTGCGCGAGGCACTGGCAGCGGCTGGCTATGACGTGGCTGCCAACGACGTGCGCGTGATCACGACCGGCTACGGCCGTGTCGCCGTGCCCTATGCGCACAAGGTCGTGACCGAGATTACCTGCCACGGTACCGGTGCCGTGCGTCTGTTTGGTGACCATGGCACCGTGATCGATGTGGGCGGCCAGGATACCAAGGTCATTCAGCTTAAAAGTGGCCGCGTGGCGAAGTTTGCCATGAACGACAAGTGCGCCGCCGGCACGGGGCGCTTTCTGGAGATCATGGCCGACCGCCTAGGCACTTCCCAGCAGCAGATGGCCGACCTAGCGCGTTCCGGCGAGCCCACCAAGATCAGCAGCATGTGCACGGTGTTTGCCGAAAGCGAGGTCATCAGCCTGATCGGTCGCGGTGAGCCGCGCGAGAACATTGCGCGTGGCGTGATCGACAGCGTGGTCTCGCGCGTGGCGACCATGGCCGGACAGGCCGCGGGCGCCCCGTACTACCTGACCGGTGGCCTGTGCGAGAACGCCTTCGTGGTGGAGCGGTTGGGCGAGCTACTGGGGTCGCCGGTGACCACCTCGCCCCAGGCTCGCTTTGCCGGAGCGATCGGCGCGGCGATTCGCGCACAGGCGCTCGATTAATGCATCGGCCGCAGGCTCGCATTCATGCGTATACTGGGAGAAAATGATTGACCGATGAGAGGAGGTATCGATGGCTGACGATCAGATTAAGCTCACGTCTATGACGGCCGCGAGCGGTTGAGCCGCTAAGTTGGCCCCCGGAGCCCTCGCCCAGGTCCTGGGCGATTTACCCAATGTGCATAACGACAACTTGCTCGTGGGGTTCGATACCTCCGACGATGCGAGCGTCTTTCGCGTTGGCGATAACTTGGGTCTCGTGCAGTCCATCGATTTCTTCCCACCGATGGTCGACGACCCGTTTCTGTTTGGCCAGATTGCCGCGGCAAACTCGCTGTCGGACATTTACGCCATGGGCGGGCGGCCGAGCCATGCCATGAACTTGCTGTGTATCCCGAGCTGTCTGGGTGTTGAGGTTGCCGGTCAGATTCTGGCGGGCGGCGCCGACAAGTGCGTTGAGGCGGGTTGCTCCATCGCGGGCGGCCACACCATCAACGACGACGAGCCCAAGTACGGCCTGTCCGTGAGCGGGTTTGTCGCGCTCGACCGCATGCTCGCCAACAGCGGCGCGCGCGTGGGCGATGCGTTGCTGCTGACCAAGGCGATCGGCTCGGGCATCATCACCACGGCCATTAAGGGCGAGCTCATCGAGCAGGACGAGGCTGGTCCGATGTTCGACTCGATGCGCACCCTCAACGAGGCCCCGATCCGTCTGGCCGAGGGACTCGAGCTTCACGGCTGTACCGATATTACGGGCTTTGGCCTGATCGGGCATGCGTGCGAGATGGCCGAGGGCTCGGGCGTGCAGATTGTACTTGCGTCGGGGGCGGTGCCGCTCTTTGACCAGGTGCTCGATATGGCGCGTCTGGGCATTATTCCTGCCGGTGCCTACCGCAACCAGGACTTCTTTGGCCCGCGTGTGGCTGCCGACGAGGACCTGGAGCCGGGCATGCTGGATGCGCTGTACGATCCGCAGACCTCGGGCGGCCTACTCATCGCGGCGCCTGCTTCCGATGTGGATGAGCTTGCGCGCCGTCTACATGCTGAAGGACGTATCGCCGCCGTCGTCGGTCGCGTGTGTGAGGCGGAGCCGGGCGGTCCTGCCGTCCACGTTGTGCGTTAGCGACACGTTTATTGAGCTATATACCGTTCTAAAACGATTTATTCGAAAGGAAAAACTATGTCTACCAAAATTGAAGTCAATGCCATGGGCGATGCCTGCCCGCTGCCCGTCGTCAAGACGCTTAAGGCACTCAAACAGCTTGATGGCGAGGGTGCCGTGGTGACCTCGGTCGACAACGAGACCGCCGTCAAGAACATCTCCAAGATGGCGCAGGAGAAGGGCTGCACGGCCTCGGTCGAGAAGGTTTCTGACGCCGAGTGGCACGTGACCGTGGCGACCTCTGGCGCCGTTGCCGTGGCCGATCCTGAGCAGGATGGCGCTGCCTTCTGTGATGCCAGCGCCGGCAAGGGCAAGCTCGTCATTTCCGTCTACACCGACTGCATGGGTCGCGGCGACGACGAGCTGGGCCACAAGCTCATGAAGGCCTTTATCTTTGCCGTGACGCAGCAGGAGGAGCTGCCCGCGACCATGCTGTTCTATAACGGCGGCGCCAAGCTCACCGTCGAGGGCTCGCCGGTGCTCGATGACCTGAAGGGCCTGGCCGAGCAGGGCGTCGAGATTCTCACCTGCGGTACCTGCCTCGACCACTATGGCATTAAAGACCAGCTTGCGGTGGGCGAGGTCACCAACATGTACGTGATCGTGGAGAAGATGGAGCAGGCCGTGCGCGTCGTGCGCCCGTAGCGTATTGGTTGGAGTTGCCATGAGGGAGAAGCGCCCGGCGCTTGTCATCACGTTTCCCACCACGGCGGCCGCCATGGGTTGTGAGTCCCTGTGCGTCGAGCGCGGCCTTCCCGGGCGAACGATTCCCGTGCCCGGGGAGGTCGCTGCCGGCTGCGGTCTGGCGTGGAAGGCGCTGCCTGCCGATGAGGAGCTGCTGCGCGGCGAGCTTGCCGCGACGGGCGTCCCCACCGAGGGCTTTACCGTGATCGATATGTGGGAGGTCGTGCGATGATCTACCTGGATAACGCGGCGACGACCATGCACAAGCCGCAGACGGTCATCGATGCCGTGACGCAGGCGATGTGCTCGCTCGGCAATGCCGGGCGCGGCGCCACGTCGGGCGCCCTCGATGCCGCTCGTACGATTCACGGTTGCCGTGCCAAGCTCGCGTGCCTGTTGGGTTGCCCGAGGGCAGACCATGTGTGCTTTACGCCCAACTCTACGGCGGCGCTCAACACCGCCATCTGTGGCGTGGTGCGCCCCGGCGACCGCGTGGTCACGACGGTGCTCGAGCATAACTCCGTGCTGCGTCCGCTCAACCGCTTGGCAGTGGAGCGGGGCGTGACAGTTGAGCATGCGGGCTGTGACGTAAATGGTGTGCTCGACTACGACGAACTCGAGCGGCTTGTCACGCCGGGTACGCGTGCCGTGGTGGTGACGCATGCCTCCAACGTGACCGGCAACGCGGTCGACATTGCGCGCGTAGCGGCCATGGCCCATGCGGCCGGTGCGCTGGTGATCGTCGATGCCTCGCAGTCTGCCGGCGCGATGCATATCGATATGCAGGCCATGGGGCTCGACATTGTGTGCTTTACCGGCCACAAGGGACTCATGGGTCCACAGGGCACCGGTGGTCTGGCCGTGGCGGAGGGCATTGACGTGGCTCCGTGGGCCATGGGCGGCACCGGCGTGCACAGCTTCGATGCGCTGCAGCCGCTCGAGTGGCCCACGCGCCTTGAGGCGGGCACGCTCAACGGTCACGGCATCGCGGGCCTTTCTGCCGGCCTCGACTTTATCGAGGCGCAAGGCGGGGTCGAGGCGATTGCAGCGCATGAGCGCTCGCTTGCTGAGCGCTTCCTCGCTGGCGTGCGGGAAATCCCCGGCATTGCGCTCTACGGTGCCTTTGACCAGCAGGCGCGCTCTGCGATTGTGTCGCTCAACGTAGCCGATATCGACTCTGCCGAGATTTCGGACGCGCTCATGCAAGGGTGGGGGATTGCGACGCGCCCCGGTGCCCATTGCGCTCCGCTCATGCACCGCGCGCTGGGGACCGAGCGCCAGGGTGTCGTCCGCTTCTCGTTTGGGTATTTCAACACGGACGAGGAAGTCGACACCGCGATTGACGCTTTGCGCGATTTAGCCTGCTAGAGCGTATATACTTGCGGGACGGGTCTTTTGCCCGTCCCGTTTTTGTTTCGACCCGAAAGGTGTGCATATGGCCTCATCCGCTCCGCGCGGTTTGCGCTCCGACCATGTCGTTACCGTCGGCATTGCGCTGTTCTCGATGCTCTTTGGCGCCGGCAACCTCATTATTCCGCCGCTGCTGGCGCTGCAGGCTGGTTCTGCCACGCCGGTCGCCATGCTCGGCTTTCTGATTGCCGCCATCGGCCTGCCCGTCATGGGTTTTATCGCCGTGGCACTTGCCGGAACGGCGCGCGAGCTTGCCGGCCGCGTGCATCCTAAGTTTGGCGAATTCTTCGTTGCGGCGGTCTACCTGGCCATCGGCCCGTGCCTGGCTATTCCGCGCACAAGCTCCACGGCCTTCGAGATGCTGGTGCCGCTGCTGCCCGAGGGCGTTTCGCTCGGCACGGCACGTCTGGCGTTTGCCATCGGGTTCTTCATCATCGCGTTTGCGCTCACGCTGCGCCCGGGTGTCATTACACGCGTACTCGGTCGCATTACGGGCCCCGCGCTCATTGCGCTCATCGTACTGGTCGTGGGTGCTGCCGTGATCTCGCCATTGGGACCGGCTGCCGCGCCTCAGGCTCCCTACGATGCAGGCGCCGCCGTGCAGGGCTTTCTGACTGGCTATCAGACCATGGACCTGCTCGCATCGCTCGCCTTTGGCATTATCATCGCCGAGACCATTCACGAACTGGGCGTTACCGATGACAAGCGCGTGGCCTTCGAGATTTCGCGTTCCGGTGTGATCGCCGGCGTGCTCATGGCCATTATCTATTGCGGCTTGGCCCTTGCCGGTATGCAGCTCGGCACCGTGATGCCCGACGCCACCAACGGCGCTGCAATCCTTGCTCGCTCGGCCTCCATGCACTTTGGCCTTGCCGGCACGGTTGTGGTCTTCGCCATCTTCTTCCTCGCCTGCATGAACGTGTGCATTGGCCTCATTAGTTGCTGCGCGCGCTATTTCTGTGAGACGTACGTGGTTGAAGGGGGAGCGGAGGCCTCCGAGGAGGCCATGCGCCGCCCCTTCGCGATCCTCGCCTTTGTGTTCGCGGCGTTTTCGTGCCTGCTCTCCAACGTGGGCCTCGACGTGATCCTCATGTTCTCGGTGCCTATGCTCAACGCCTTGTATCCCGTTGCCATCGTACTGGTACTGATGGGCCTGGTGCACGGCTTTTGCGACGCTCATCCGCAGGTGTGGGTGTGGGTCGGCGGCGTGGTTGCTGTGCAGAGTGTGATCACCTCGGTCCGCGATGCGTTCTTTGCGGGCGCGTGGCTACCGTTTGATGTTCTTCCGCTGGCGGATATCGGTGCCGCGTGGGCGCCGGTTGCCGTGGCGGCGTTTGTGATCGGTCTGCTCCACAGCAAGTTTGTCGCACATTCGAGGAGCTAGGGTTTCTGCGCTTGCACAGGCGGGGAGTCTCCCCTATAATTTCCTTCGCTTTGGGACACGCAAGGTTTAGACCTTAGCTGCTCAACACCTTCGGGACGTGGCGCAGTTTGGTAGCGCGCCTGCTTTGGGAGCAGGATGTCGCAGGTTCAAATCCTGTCGTCCCGACCATATCTTGCGGGCGTAGTTCAATGGCAGAACCCCAGCCTTCCAAGCTGATGACGCGGGTTCGATTCCCGTCGCCCGCTCCATAAGATAGATGAATGGCTCTGGTTCCTTTTGGGACCAGAGCCATTTTCATATACATGCCGGGACCCCACATCCCCTTCTAAGTTGCGGTGAAATACGGACTGTTTTTCGGCTTTTATGGCCCATGTAGTCCGTATTTCACCGCAACTATTTGTAAGGTTGGATTTTGATGCCGTTGGGAGGGTCGTAGCGACCGTCTACCGAGAGTGGAAATATTTTTTGAAGCTCTGACCTGCGGCGTCAAGCTTTTGGTCAGCTTTTGGCAAGGCCTGCGAACGGAAGCATGCGATAGCGTAATGGTATTCTCTCCGCCGTGATGGTTATGGGGTTGGCCATGCTCGATAAAGGCAAACATTTTCCGCAGTCATATGCAAGGATGCTATTCTCGGCCGTTGGAATTCATCAAGATGGACAGCTGCTTATAACAATTGATCCTTGGGATGAACGCCGCGCGCGTGAGCTTATGCAGGAAGAGCTCATGCTTCGTCTTTACAACCACGTGTATGCGGATCCGGTCTATTGGAATAATCTTGGGGTTGAAGATCGTATCTTTCAGCTGGCATCCGCTATTGCGGTCGTTGAACCGGATGCTGTGTTCTGCGGAGCGACAGCAGCGCTGCTCTACGGCATCGGCTCGGCGTATACGCTTCTGAATAAAGTGCAAGTGCTGCTGCCACGGTCTACAAGGCGTGATACGTATGAGTTCGTTGAATACAAGCGCTGGCGCCCGGGCGAAGTGTGGCGGCTTGGTCTGTTTACACTGACGGATCCGTTCCGAACAGTTATTGATATCGCCCGAACGAGTGCATTTCGGTATGCGCTTGGCTACGCCGATGGATTGGCTCGTGAGTATGATGTCGACCGCGAGGAGCTGCGTGCGTATGCACAGGCCAATTGTCGCGGTTTGCATGGCATCGCCCGTGCGTTTGGCGTGTTCGAGCATATGGACGGGAGGTCGGATAACGGGGGAGAGTCCGAGGCGCGAGCGGCAATGATCCTTGCTGGAGTCGTTGCGCCTGAGCTTCAGGTTGAGATTGCTCGACCAGGAAATGCCGGCTATTATCTGGCAGATTATGGTTGGCGGATGCCAGATGGGTCATGGATGTTGGCAGAGCTTCATGGTTTGGGTAAGTTTGAGGACGAAACTCAAAAAGATTTGGAACATGCTGCGGCAAAAACCTATCGAGCCGCCTTATTGCGCGATGCGAACTTACGTGCCATGGGTCATAACGTCATTCATTTCAAGCTATCGGACACATATGATGTCGAAGAGTTTGGCGCTATGATGCGCGGCTACGGTATCCCAACTACAAAGCCTTTTGCGGATTCCTGATAGCAGAGACAACCGACTCCGCCGCCCAACAATAAGTTGCGGTGAAATACGGACTAAAGGCTACTCAGAGACATAAAACAGTCCGTATTTCACCGCAACTTAGGAGGGGATGGGGCTAGTGGCGGGATTGGTGGCGGAGCTTGTCGATGGTGGAGTCGGTGCTGTGACTGCGGGATTCGGCGGCGCGGTCACGAGCGTCGGCAGCGGTTTGGCGCTGGCGGCGGTAATCGATCATGCCTTGGATGATGGGCTTGCCAAAGCTCACGACATCATCGTTGTAGATGGCGGTTCGGGCTGCGAGGAGGCAGTCGGTAAAGTCCATATGGGTCTTGCCAAAGAGTTTGACGGCAAGGGCGACAACGGTGGGCTCGTCGACCATGACGTCATCGAGCAACCTTTTCATGGCCGCAGCAATCTCAACGCGGGGAACCTTATAGACGTCGCGCAGCGTGACCACGACGCGCGTGATGATTTCGGGGGTAGACGCGAGCGGTGCGCGTGGCGATGACCTTGGCGGCGCGCGGTGACAGAACCTCGTCGTCGTCGAGCAGATAGCGCAGGATGACGGTTTCGTCGATGATGGTGCTACTCATGGATATCTACTTCCTCGGGACCCAAAATCGAATCGTCGCTTTCTGTGGCAAGGTATTCAATCCAGGCATTGCGCTCCTCGGCGCGGCGATTGGGGTCCCCATATGCTTTGAGCAGTCCATAGGCGGACGTGCCGTCCTTGGAGCGCACGGCGACCGGCTGAAAGGGGAGCTTGCGCATCAAAATACTCTGCGCGACAAATAGACGGACAGCCTCGGCGAGCGATGTGCCCATGGCGTCGTAGAGACGCTCGGCATGCTGCCTGTCTTCCTCGCGAATGCGCACCTGCAGGATGGCTCGTTTTTGAGTCGATGACATCGCTGGCCTCCCTTAATGAGCGTGCAATTTGAATAGTCAAATACAACATCGGCTAATAATAGCCAATCTTACAACCACTACTTTATTGCACTAGAGTAATTGAGTGTAAACGATATTACAAACGTATTACATCCTTTATAAACGAGTGTGAAATCTCCCCGGGATGTACGCATGTAATACACTCACCTTTATAGCTTATAGAGAATAATCCCAACCTGCCAAAACCCCTGCAATACACCCGTATTGCAGGTCGTATGCTCAAGTTTGCCACCTGCAACTGCGTATATTTAACCTGTATATCGTTGGAGGAATTCTATCGAAGTGCCTGTTTCGCCGCATGCACTCGATACGCCGATGCCGGACCACGGGCGGTCCGGGGCAACGTCGACAGGGTCTCTCCGGCATGGGATTCAGGAGGGAGTGAACAACATGGGCAATAAACGAGTCGTAGCCGATTCCTCACGCTGCATTGGGTGCCAAACCTGTATGGCGGCGTGCATCGAGGCGCACGACATCCCCGGCAACATCGCCGCGCCGCGCCTGCGCGTGACACGTACGTACGAGATCTCCGCACCGGTGGCGTGCCATCACTGCGAGGATGCCCCGTGCGCCAAGGCCTGCCCCACGGGCGCCTTGTTCTTTGATCCAAAGAACCATCGTATAGGCGTCAACGAGGACAACTGCATCGGCTGCAAGAGCTGCGTCATGGCATGCCCCTTTGGCGCCGTGAGCGTGGCGACCACCCAGGTTCCGGTCTTGATGGGCGACGTTCGCGTGGGTTCGCAGACCAAGAGCTTCGTGCTCAAGTGCGACCTGTGCGTGGACCGTCCCGGCGGTCCGGCGTGTGCCGAGGCGTGCCCGACCAAGGGCCTCACCCTGGTTGACGAGGAGCGCCTGGCAGAACTGACTGCCGAGCGTGCCCGCGCCACCATCGAAAACGAGGCGTAAGCGGGCGGCCATACAGGCCCAATGATTGTCAAATAAGTACCGAGTATTCGGTAGCAGAGAAAGGAAGGAGGGTGTCATGGAGAAGCATAAAGTGATTTGCCCGTACTGCGGCGCCGGTTGCCAGTTTAACCTCTTGGTCCAAAACGGCCAGGTCGTGGGTACCGAACCGCTCAACGGCATCACCAACCAGAGCGAGCTGTGCCTTAAGGGCATGAGCGGCTACGACTTCATCAACGACACCAAGATCTTGACTCCCCGCGTACTGCACCCGATGATCCGCCGCACTAAGGGCGCGGATCTTGAGCGCGTAAGCTGGGACGAGGCACTGGATTTCACCGCATCTAAGATGCAGGCCATAATTGACGAATATGGTCCTAACGCTGTCATGACCACCGGCTCTTCGCGAGGCGGCGGCAATGAGGCGAACTACGTCATGCAGAAGTTTACGCGTGCGTGCATCGGCACCCACAGCGTGGACAACTGCGCCCGTACTTGACACGGCCCTACTGTCCTCGGTCTGATGGACACGGTTGGTTCAGGTTGCATGTCATGCTCCATCCCCGGTATGGAGGATGCGGGCTGCATTTTCCTCTTCGGCTATAACCCTGCCGATTCGCACCCCATCGTCGCAAGGCGTATCGTGCGAGCCAAAGAAAAGGGTTGCAAGATCATCGTCGCCGATCCGCGCCATATCGAAACCGCGCGTATCGCCGATCTCTACCTTCCGATCAAGAACGGTTGCAACGTCGCGTTCCTCAACGCCTTTGCCAACTGCTTGGTCAACGATGGCCTCTACGACAAGGAATTCGTCGCCGAGCACACGAACGGCTTTGACGAGTGGTGGGAGACCATCAAGAACTACACTCCCGAATCCGTACAGGACATCACGGGTGTCGAGCCCGCGTTGATCCACCAAGCTGCCGAGATGTACGCCACGGCGAAGCCCTCTGCCATCATTGGCTGGGGCATGGGCGTATGCCAGCAGAAGCAGAACCTGAAGACGGTGCACACCATCGCCTCCATCGCCTGCGTTGCTGGCCAGATCGGCAAACCCAATTCCGGCCTCGCGCCCGTGCGCGGTCAGAACAACGTCCAGGGCTCCTGCGATATGGGCATGCTGCCCAACCTGTACCCTGGCTACCAGAAAGTCACCGACCCGGCTGTGCGTGCCAAGTTTGCCAAGGCTTGGGGCGTGCCCGAGGAAAAGCTCCCGCTCGAGGAGGGCTACAAGCTCACCGACCTGGGCCACCTGGTCGACGAGGGCAAGGTGCACTGCTTCTACAACTACGGCGAGGACCCGGTGCAGACCGAGCCCGATTCGGCCGGTATGCGCAAGACGCTCTCCGAGCTGGATCTGTTCATTTGCCAGGACATCTTTATGACGCAGACGACCATGCTCGCCGACGTCATCCTGCCCGCTACCTCTTGGGGCGAGCACGAGGGAGTCTTTACCGCATCCGACCGTAGCTTCCAGCACTTTGACGCGGCCGTTCCGCCCAAGGGCGAGTGCCGTCACGACTGGGAGATCTTCGCGGACCTGTCTACGCGTATGGGTTACCCCATGCACTACGACAACACCGAGCAGATCTGGAACGAGTGCATTAGCCTGTGCCCCAACTTTGTGGGCGCGACCTACGAGAAGATGGCTCCCGAGGGCGGCTACGCCCAGTGGCCCGTCAAGAGCACCGATGTGAACGACCACGGTACGCCCGACATGTTCGCTGGTGGCAAGTTCACCACCAAGGACGGCCGCGCCAACCTGATGGCGCACGACTGGGAGGCGCCCTCCGAGCTTCCCGACGATGAGTACCCGCTCATCCTGTGCACCGTCCGCGAGGTCGGCCACTACAGCTGCCGCTCGATGACCGGCAACTGCAAGACGCTGGCGCTGCTTGCCGACGAGCCCGGCTTTGTCCGCATGAATCCCGCGGATGCCGATGCGCGCGGCATCAAGAACGGCGACATCGTCTCGATTCACAGCCGCCGCGGCCAGGTATACAGCCGCGCCGATGTGAGCGATCGCATCAACAAGGGCACGGTCTACATGACCTACCAGTGGTGGATCGGCAAGTGCAACGAGCTGACCATTCACAAGGTCGACCCGGTCTCGCATACGCCCGAGGACAAGTTCTCCGCCTGCCAGGTCGACGCTATCGCCGACCAGGTCTGGGCCGAGGGCGAGGTCGAGCGTCAGTACACCGAGCTCAAGCAGGCTCTGGTGGACGCCGCCGCTCCCCAGGACGTTGAGCCCGGCGCCGCCAAGTTCGACGACGAGACGCACGTGAACCAAATCGTGTAGTCCCGTTCTCGTTGGCTTTTTGGGCCGGGCGTCCCGTACGTTCGGGAGCCCGGCCCGTTATTTTGAAAGGAAGTGGGGATGAACCGCTTCATCGACATCAACCCGGAGAGGTGCATCGGCTGCGGAACATGCCAGTCCGCCTGTGCCGACGCTCACCGGATGCAGGGTCTTCAGGATACGCCGCGCCTGGCGCTCGTGAAGACCGGCGGTATTTCGGCCGCCCTTGCCTGCCACCATTGCGAGGGTGCCCCCTGCGCCGAGGTCTGCCCGGTGAATGCCATCGAGCACGATGGCGATCGCATCCACGTCAAGGAGCAGGAGTGCATCGGGTGCAGGCTGTGCGCCATTGCGTGCCCCTTCGGAGCCATCCATCCCGATGGCACGTCTATCGCCGGTGTCGCAGGCATGTGCGACCCGACGCCTTCGTATCCTAAGTCCCTGAGCAGCCTGCTTACGTGGGCTCCTGGCCAGTACACCTGCGCTGTCAAGTGCGACCTATGTGCCTTCGATCCGGACGGCCCGCATTGTGTGGCGGCGTGCCCCACCAAGGCGCTGACCGTCATGGGCGGCGCGGCCGATCGCGAGCTCGACGAGGCCAAGCGCCTGCGCTCGATCGAAAACGGTCCGGCCGTCGATGTTACCGCTGTGGCCCAGGGCCTGTCCGAGAAAGCAGAAGGGAGCGTAAACAATGGATAGCATGACGCTGTTTATCGCATCGCTTGCCGTCTCGTGCATCGGTGCGCTCGCCTCGGTTCTGCTGATTAAGGCCGACAACGCCGCCAAGACCGCCGGCTGCCTGATCGGCGCCGTCGCCGCGGTGCTTTCGTTTGTGGCCGGTATCCAGGCCGTGCTGGGCGATGTCACGTCGGTCGACACCATCGTGTTCTTCCCGTTTGCCCATTTCCAGCTGCTGCTCAATCAGCTGTCCGGCCTGTTCGTGGCGCTCATCTCGGTGCTCGCGTTTGCCGGTTCGATCTACGGTCTCAACTACTTTGATGAGTACCCGGGCAAAAAGGGCCGCGCCGGCTTCTTCTTTAACACCTTCGTGGCGTCCATGATGCTCGTCATCACCGCCGACAACGTGTTTTGGTTCCTGGTCGCCTTTGAGCTCATGTCGCTGACCTCGTACTTCCTGGTCGTGATCGAGGAGAACGAGAACTCCATCCATGGCGGTTGGCTCTACTTTGTGATCGCGCATGTGGGCTTTGTGCTCATCATGGCGAGCTTCCTCACCATGACCAACTTCGCCGGTGGCTCGTTTGCCTTTGCGGATTTCCGCGCCACGCAGTTTAGCCCCGCGGTCGCATCCGTGTGCTTCGTGCTCGCCTTCTTTGGCTTTGGCGCCAAGGCCGGTATCATCCCGCTGCACGGCTGGCTGCCCAAGGCACATCCCGAGGCGCCGTCCAACGTGTCGGCCCTCATGTCCGGCGGCATGATCAAAATCGGTATCTTCGGTATCCTCAAGGTGGGTCTCGACCTGCTCTCCGCCTCGGGCGTTCAGGTCTGGTGGGGCCTTATGGTCATGGTCTTCGGTGCGATCTCGTCGGTTCTCGGCGTGGCCTTCGCCCTGCAGGAGCATGACATCAAGCGCCTGCTGGCCTATCACTCCGTCGAGAACATCGGCATCATTCTGCTCGGCGTCGGCGCCTCCATGGCCGCCATGGCGCTCAACTCTGTCGGCATCGCCGTCCTGGCTCTGATGGCCGCCCTCTATCACACGTTTAACCACGCGATGTTTAAGGGCGAGCTGTTCTTGGGTGCCGGTGCGCTGCTGTATTCCACGGGTACGCGCAATATGGAGAAGATGGGCGGCCTGTTCCGTCGTATGCCGGCAACGGCCATCTGCTTCCTTATTGGCGCGCTTGCCATCTCGGCCATCCCGCCCTTCAACGGCTTTGTGTCCGAGTGGTTTACCTACCAGTCGCTTTTTAACGCCGCCATGCAGGGCGACAAGGCCGTCATGATCGTGGCCGTGTTCGCTGCCGTCGCGCTTGCTATTACCGGCGCGCTGGCTGTCACGTGCTTCGTCAAGGCCTATGGCGTCTCCTTTGCCTCCGCGCCCCGCTCCGAGGCCGCGGCCAATGCCAAGGAGGTTCCCGCCCCCATGGTGTTTGCGCAGGGCCTGCTCGCGGCCATCTGCGTCGTGCTGGGCATTGGCGCTCCCGTGATCGCGCCCGTGCTGGTCGATGTCGCCGCGTCCGTGCTGCATCCGTACGGTGGCGTGTTTGCCGCCGAGGGCATGGAGCTCATGAACCAATACTCCGGCGCTGCCACCTCCACGCCCGCGATCGCTATAGCGCTCGTGGTGCTCGTCGGCCTTGCCTGCGGTTATCGCAAGCTCAAGACCGTCGGCAAGGTGCAGAAGTCCCAGCCGTGGGCATGCGGCTATGCTCCCAACGAGCATATGCCCGTCGTGGCCACGACCTTTGCCTCCGAGGTGTCCTGGTTTATGCAGCCGCTCTACACGCTGCGCGACCGCTGCACGGCCGTTTGCTGGTCCATCGCGCACTTCTTCCAGAAGCTCACCGGTGTGGCCGAGGCTGTGGAGCCCGTACCCGACAAGGTCCTCGTCGATGCCCCGCATAAGGGTGTCGAGAAGCTCGCCGACCTCGCGACTAAGCTCGAGGGCGGCAACTACAGCATCTATATCTGCTACATCGTCGCGGCACTCGTGGTGTTCCTCGTGCTCGCCGTGCAAATGGGTTAAGGAGGGGAGAGCATGAACAACATCGTACTTGCCGTTCTGCAGGGCGTGGTCGTTATGGCCGTCGCGCCGTTCTTCTCCGGTCTCGGTCGCGTTATCCGCGCCAAGATGCACAACCGTCGCGGCCCCAGCATCATGCAGGACTATCGCGACCTGGCCAAGCTCTTTGCGCGCCCCGAGTCCCAGAGCGAGGACGCGAGCTTTGCGCTGCGCATTATGCCGCCGCTGTTCTTCGCCGTCGCCTTTATGCTCGCTATGGGCCTGCCGCTCTTTACGGCACAAAGCCCCATCCCGGTCTTTGGTGACGCCATCACCATCATGTACAGCCTTGCGCTCGCCCGCTTCTTCTTCGCCCTCTGCGGTGTGGATTCGTCCAACGCCTACGCCGGTATCGGCGGCGTCCGCGAGCTGCTCATGAGCGTGCTCATCGAGCCGTCCATGCTGCTGGCGCTGTTTGCCGCCGCCCTAGTGTGCGGCTCCACCGACATCGCCACCATGGGCCAGCGCATCATGACGGGCGCCATCGACGCGCCGGTCGCTGTGATCCTCGCCGGCATCGCCTTTGCGATTGCCTGCTACATGGAACTCGGCAAGCTGCCGTTTGATCAGGCCGAGGCCGAGCAGGAGCTCCAGGAAGGTCCGCTCGCTGAGCTTTCCGGCCCGTCGCTTGCGATGGCCAAGCTCGCCATGTCCATGAAGCAGGTCCTGGTCGTCGCCTGGTTCTGCGCGATCTTCGTCCCCTGGGGCGAGCCCGCGGCCGTGGGTATCGCGGCCGTTCTGGGCGCGGTCATCTTCCTTGTTAAGTGCCTGATCGACTTTGTCGTATGCGGCGTGATCGAGAACTCCTGCTCGCGCTCGCGTTTTAAGGTGCTTGGCAATCAGACCTGGGCTGTCGTTGGCATCGCCGTTCTGGCGTTTGTCTTCGTGGTCGTCGGCGTGTAGGAGAAGGGAGAAACAATGTCATTTGCAGTCAGTCTGTCCCTTCTCGGCTTGGTCGCCATCGCGGCCCCGATGGTGGCCTCGGTGCTCGTCGCCCTGTTCCCCCGTCCGTACGCCAAGTGGTTCAGCGTTTTGGGTGCCGCCGTCTCGACGGTCTGCACCATCGCCCTCGCCGCGAATTTCGCTCGCGCCGGCATGCCCGACACGCAGGTCCCCCTGATCTCGTTTGGGCAGACCCTTGTCATGGGATTCACCTTTGATCGCATGAGCACGCTGCTCGCGCCCGCCTTTGTGGGTATCGGCCTGCTTGTCGTGATCTATTCGATTCCGTATATGAGCGAGAATAACCGTGAGCATCCCGACGCACCGCGTCGTCGCTTCTACGCGTACCTCGCGACCTTCATCGGCGCCATGGCCGGCCTTGTGTACAGCTCGACCCTTTTGGGCCAGCTCGTGTTCTTTGAGATCACGGGTGCGTGCTCTTGGGGCCTCATTAGCTACTACATGTCGCCTACGGCCAAGAAGGCCGGCATGAAGGCCCTCATCATCACGCATATCGGTGCGCTCGG
Organism: Collinsella sp.; assembly: GCA_036301625.1. Classification (GTDB taxonomy): domain Bacteria; phylum Actinomycetota; class Coriobacteriia; order Coriobacteriales; family Coriobacteriaceae; genus Collinsella. Next base: position 32,080 of record JAXJEC010000027.1, read on the forward strand.
CCTGTATCTGGGCGCCGCCATCGTGTTTGCCCACACCGGCACCTTCGCCATCACTGCGATTGCCGGCCTCGACGCCAAGCTCAAGGCTATCGTCCTTTTGCTCGTGCTGTTTGCGGCTTGGGCAAAGTCTGCACAGGTCCCCATGTACATGTGGCTGCCTTCGGCCATGGAGGCGCCGACGCCTGTTTCGGCCTACCTGCATGGTGCCTCGATGGTCAAGGTCGGCGTGTGCGTGTTCGCGCGCGCACTCGTCTCTGCCGGCGAGATTCCCGAGATCGTGGGCTGGGTCGCCATTATCGACGCCATGGTCACCATGCTCTTTGGTTTCCTTATGTACCTGCCGCAAAAGGACATGAAGCGTCTGCTGGCCTTCTCCACGATCGCCCAGCTCTCCTATGTGTTCTTTGGTCTGGGCCTTTCGGTCTTTGGCAGCCAGCTGGCCTTTGATGGCGCCGTGTGCCACATCTTTAACCACGCTTTCGCCAAGACGCTGTTCTTCCTGATCGCCGGTTCGTTCTCCTTTACGCTCGGTACGCGTATGCTGCCCAAGCTTCGCGGCATCGTAAAGAAGTACCCGATCTCGGGCGTGGGCTTTGGTGTCGCGGCACTCGCCATTGCCGGCGTGCCGCCCATGAACACGTTCTTCTCGAAGTTCCAGATCATCGCCGGCGGCTTTTCTGTGGGTGCCGGCAACGTCGCGATCCTGGTGCTCGTGTGCATTATGGTCGCCGAAACCGTCGCCACCTTCGCCTGGTTCCTCAAGTGGATGGGCTATTGCCTGCCCGGCGAGCCGAGCGACGAGGTCGCTGCGGGAGCCCCGCTTCCCCGTGCGATGGCGTTCGTGTTCATCGTGCTCATCATCATGGTCATCGTCAGCGGCCCGCTTTCGGCCAGCTGGATCGGTTAGGAGGTAGAACGACATGGGTTATTCGATCGTCAACATCCTTGGCGGCCTTCTGATCGTCACATCCACCATGGTGGTCGTCTCCAAGAACATCAAGCACGCCATCCGCTGGTATGCGGTGCAGTCGCTGGTGCTCGTGGGGCTGCTCGCTACGCTCGGTGCCACTACCGGTGCGCAGGAGCTGCTTATGTGGGCCGGATCCGCCTTTATCACCAAGGTCGTCCTGGTCCCATATATCCTCAACCGCGCATACAAGAAGATGGGCGAACCGAGCGACGCATCGCTCAAGGCCGGCCTTAAGCCCGCGTGGGCCATCTGCATCATCGCCGTCGAGGTTGCGATCTGCTTTGCCGTCGTGACGCAGATCAGCCTGCCCACGGCCGAGGTCGCAACGCCTGCGCTCGCCATTAGCTTCGCTCACTTCTTTGTGGGCCTCACCTGCATCATCTCGCAGCGCAACATCATGAAGCAGATCTTTGGATACTGCCTTATGGAAAACGGCAGCCACGTGACGCTCGCGCTTTTGGCCCCCACCGCTCCCGAGATCATCGAGATCGGTATCGCCACCGACGCCATCTTTGCCGTCATCATCATGTCCATCGTCGTGCGTCGCATTTGGGACGACTCCCACTCGCTCGATGCGCGCGACCTGTCCGAGCTGAGGGGGTAGTCCATGGAAACGTTGATTCTCGCCCTGCTCGCGACTCCTTTGGTGTTCTCGCTGGTCATGGCGTTTTTGCCCAAGAACACGTCCTATAACGTGTTTGCCGGTCTCAACCTGGTCTCCGTCGCAGCCGTCCTGGTGCTGTCGATTATGACGGCCGGTGACGTCCTTATGAGCGGCGACACCGCGAGCGCTCTTGGCCTGTGGTTTCACCTCGATTCGCTGGGCGCCATCTTTGTGCTGCTCATCGGCTTTATCGGTTTTCTTACGGGGCTGTTCTCGCTGCCCTATGTAAAGGCCGATATCGAGGAGTGCTCCATGCCCGCCGAGCGCGCCAAGCAGTATTTTGCGCTGTTTAGCCTGTTCGTGTTCACCATGCTGCTCGCGTGCCTGTCCAACAACATGATCCTCACGTGGGCCGCCGTGGAGGCAACCACGCTTTCCACCGTGTTCCTCGTGGGTATCTACAAGAACAAGACGGCCCTTGAGGCTTCTTGGAAGTATGCGATGGTCTGCACCGCCGGCGTGGCCTTTGGCCTGTTCGGTACGCTGCTGATCTACGCCAACGCCGCCGACGTGATTCCCAACGCCCACGAGGCCGCATTTCTGTCGTGCGTGCTGCCGTATGCCGACCAGTTCGACCCGACGCTCATGCGCCTCGCCTTTGCGTTTATCGTGATCGGCTTTGGCACCAAGGCCGGCCTGTTCCCCATGCACACTTGGCTGCCCGATGCCCACTCCCAGGCCCCGAGCCCTGTCTCGGCCCTGCTCTCGGGCGTGCTGCTTAAGTGCGCCATGCTTGTGATCATGCGCTTCTACGGCTTTACCATCCAGGCCGTGGGCGCCGAGTATCCGCAGCTTTTGCTGCTGATCGTCGGCACGCTGTCCATTTTGGTGGCGGCACTTTCGATGTTTCGCCAGGACGACCTCAAGCGCCGCTTTGCGTACTCGTCTGTGGAGAACGTGGGCGTTATCGCCCTGTGCCTGGGTATCGGTGGCCCTCTGGGTATCGCCGCAGCCCTGCTGCACTGCGTGTTCCACGGCTTTACCAAGACGCTTGCCTTCTGCGTGTCCGGCAACATTCAGCACGCCTTTGGCACGCGTAGCCTGGCTAAGATCCAGGGTGTCGTCGAGGTTGCTCCCGCAACCGCCGCGCTCGCCGTCCTGGCGCTGCTCGGTCTTGGTGCCTTCCCGCCCTTTGGCATGTTTATCTCCGAGTTCCTGACTTTTGTCGCCGGTGTTACCGCCGGTCCCATGTGGCTGGTCGTCGTGGTCGCCCTCGGTCTTACCGTGGCCATCTCCGCGCTCACCCGCATCGCACTCAAGTCGGTATTCGGCCATGCGCCCCAGGGCATGGGCAAGCATGAGGCCCCGGCGCTCATGCTTATCCCCGAAATCATCCTGGCTGTCATGATTTTGTGGTTTGGCATCGCCACCCCGCTGCCTCTCGTGCACGGTGTGGAGACCGCGACCGGCATTGTGCTCGAGCAGAGCACCGAGGAACTTCACGCGACGCCGATGTACCGCGCTGTGTTCGGTACCGAGACCGCTCAGAGCGAGGTGGAGTAACGAATGATTGAAACTGAGAACAAGGTGTATGCCCGTCGCTGCGAGAGCCATGTCGAGGCCCTGCGCCGCGCCGTTCCGGGCTGCATCGAGAAGGTCGAGTGGCAGTGCGAGGACCAGCTGACGATTACCGTCAAGCAGGACAAGCTGCCCGAGGCCGTCCACTACCTGTATTACGAGCGCTACGGCTGGATTCCCGTGATCGTCGGCAACGATGAGCGCAGTCTGTGCGGTCGCTACGCCGTGTACTACGTCATCTCCATGGAGGGGGAGGACCCCGGCTGGGTGACCGTGCGCACCGAGGTCGATCCCGCCAAGATGACGTTCCCGTCCGTGACGCCGTTCGTCCCCGCCTGCGTGTGGGGCGAGCGCGAGCTTCGCGACATGTTCGGCCTGATTCCCGAGGGCCTGCCCGATCGTCGCCGCCTGGTGCTGCCCGACGATTGGCCCAGCGGCCTGTACCCGCTGCGCAAGGACTCCATGGACTACCGCTTCCGTCCCGCTCCCGCGAGCGACATGGAAAACTACGAGTTCTTGGCCGATACCAAGGGCAAGGAGACCACACTCGTCCCCATGGGCCCGTTGCACATTACCTCCGACGAGCCCGGCCACTTCCGTCTGTTCGTTGAGGGCGAGACGATCGTCGACGCCGACTACCGTCTGTTCTACGTGCACCGCGGTATGGAGAAGGTCGCCGAGACGCGCCTGAACTATGACGCCGTGACGTTCCTCGCTGACCGTATCTGCGGCATCTGTGGCTGCGCCCACTCGGTGGCCTATGCCGAGGCCGTCGAGCGCGCCCAGGGCATTCATGTCCCGCCGCGCGCCCAGTACATCCGCGCCATCATGCTCGAGGTCGAGCGCCTGCACTCGCATCTGCTCAACATTGGCCTGGCGTCGCACTACACGGGCTTCGACTCCGGCTTCCAGCAGTTCTTCCGCGTCCGCGAGAAGTCCATGGACCTGGCCGAGAAGCTCTCCGGTCACCGCAAGACCTACGGCCTCAACGTGATTGGCGGCGTGCGTCGCGACATTTTGGCTGAGCAGAAGCTCTCCACGCTCACGACCATCCACCAGCTGCGCTCCGAGGTTCAGGAACTCGTCGACGTCTTGCTCTCCACGCCCAATTTTATTGAGCGTACGAGCGGTATCGGCATCTTGGATCGCAAGATCGCACGCGACTTCTCGCCGGTCGGCCCGCTCATGCGTGGCTCGGGCTATGCCCGCGACGTGCGCTTTGACCATCCCTTCGACGGCTACGCCGATCCGGACGTCCAAAAGATGCACGCCGCTACGGCCGACACCTGCGATGCCTTCGGCCGCACCGCCGTCCGCATCCAGGAGGTCTACGATTCGATCGACATGATCGAGACCATGCTCGAGAACTGCCCGTCGGGCCCCATCCTCACCACGGATTGGGAGTACACCCCGCACAAGTACGCCATCGGCGCCACCGAGGCGCCGCGCGGCGAGGACGTGCACTGGGCCATGCTCGGTAATAACCAGAAGTGCTACCGCTGGCGCGCAAAGGCCGCCACGTACAGCAACTGGCCGGTCCTGCGCTACATGTTCCGCGGCAACACCGTGGGCGACGCGGCGCTGATCGTCGGCTCGCTCGACCCGTGCTACTCCTGCACCGACCGCGTGACGGTGACCGATGTCGCCGCCAAGCGCGACCACGTGCTCGACAAGGAGCAGTTCGAGAACGTCTGGCGCGACAAGTCGCCGCTCGCGGGCGAGGGCACCATGGCCGCTCCGCTCGATGAGGAGGCGCTCTAATATGCTGAAGCTTTGGAAGGTTAACGCCAAGGCCGGCGACGCGACGGTCAAGTACCCGTTTGCGCCGTTCCCCACCAACAAGGACATGCGCGGCAAGCCCGAGCACAATGCCGAGCTCTGCATCGCCTGCGGTGCCTGCGGCGTGGCGTGCCCGGCCGATGCCATTCGCATGGATACCGACCTTGCGGCCGATACCATTACCTGGTCGATCGACTACGGCCGCTGCATCTTCTGCGGCCGCTGCGAGGAGGCCTGCCCCATGGAGGCCATCAAGCTCACCGAGGAGTTTGAGCTGGCCGTCATGAGCAAGGACGACCTCACCAGCAAGAGCGTCTACACGCTCGAGCACTGCTCGCGTTGCGGCAAGCCGTTTGCCCCGCACAAGGAGATCGACTACGCTAAGCGCCTGCTGCAAAAGGCCGGCGGCATGGAGGCGGAGCAGGCCGCCCGTACCGTCGGTATGTGCCAGGAGTGCAAGCGCGAGCTCGACGCCCTGCGCGCCGCCTCGGCCGTAAAGACCGGCAACGCTGCTGGCATGGCTGCCAACGAGACGCTTGCGTCCGGCGAGCCCCAGGGCCCCGGCATGGAGTATCTGGGCGGCCACGGCGTGAACCCGGAGTATATCGACCGCGAGCTCAACCCCGATGCGCCCGAGATTCCCGCCGGTCCTGCACCGGTCGAGGGCATCATCATGGATTTTGATACGAAGGAGGAGTAACCATGGCCGAACCCACGCTTTTGCCCGAGCGGCTTCAGTACCGCCCGACCAAGATCGAGCTCGACGAGAGCATCGAGAAGGCCAAGGCGACCCTTCTTAAGAAGATCAAGCGCTCGGTGTACGTCTACCGTGTCGACTGCGGCGGCTGCAACGGCTGCGAGATCGAGATCTTCGGTTCCATCACGCCCGTCTTTGACGTCGAGCGTTTTGGCATCAAGGTCGTGCCCTCGCCTCGTCACGCCGACGTGCTTCTGTACACCGGCGCCGTGACGCGTGCCATGCGCATGCCGGCCCTGCGCGCCTTTGAGGCTGCACCCGATCCCAAGATCGTGGTGTCCTATGGCGCGTGCGGCTGCACCGGTGGCATCTTCTACGATAACTACTGCGTCTGGGGCGGCACGGACAAGATCTTGCCGGTCGATGTCTATATCCCCGGCTGCCCGCCCAGTCCCGCGCAGACCATCTACGGCTTTGCTATGGCACTTGGCCTGCTGGACCAAAAGCTCCATGCCGAGACCACGGTGGAGGCCGCCGGCGAGCAGGCCGATATCCTGCACCCCGGCGTGCCGTACAAGCTGCGCGTTGCCATCGAGCGCGAGGCTCGCGCCATGAGCGGCTACCGTTACGGCCGCGACCTGGCCAATGAGTTTATGGATACGCTCGAGGGCGCGCCCAAGGGCGATATCCGCGGTGCTATGGCGCTGCTCATCGACAAACAGGACGATCCGCGCCGCGTCGAGGTGTACTCGGCGCTGCAGGATCTGGTGCTGGCCGGAGGTCGCTAGATGGAGCTCACGGACCGCTCTGGTTACTTTGCGGGCCCCGGCATGCTCGGCGGCTCCTTTGGCGATGCCTCGCGCGCAAGCGACGAGGCCGCCGAGGGCGTCGCCGACCCCTGCCTGGGCCATGCGCCCGACCAGGTGGTCTTCTATGAGCTCACGCGTAAGTTTGTGGAGACCGAGGAAGACGTTCCCCAGGAGGCCTGCGACGTGCTGTACTACACGCTCGCCGTGGGCCACCACACCGGCGTGCTCGACTGCTTTGAGCCGCGCCTGTCGGTGCCGGTGGATGTGTTCTATTCGCTCGTCGACGCGCTGCCGGAGGGGGAGGCCAAGACCAAGTTCGAGGCCATCCGCTCCTTTGGCGAGTGCCAGCTCGACAAGGCTGCGGTGCCGTCGCTGCTCGAGGCCTGCGACACGCTGCTCGACGAGCGCGGTTTTCGCGGTTCTGCCAAGGCCGGCATCTCGGTGTTCGATGACGACTTTGGCCTGCATGCCCAGCAGGTCGCGTTCTTAATGAAGTTTCGCGATCTGGTTGAGCGCGTGCGCGATGTGTCGGGCGTGTATCTGACGGGAAGGTTGCAGTAATGGGTCGCGTTGTGGATGGCCGTGTGAACGGCGCCCCGTTTTCGGGTATCGTGCTCACGGCGGGAAGCGTGCTGCGCGCCGACGATGCCGCTGGCCCCGTTCTCTCCAAAAAGATGGAGGACGCGCCGCTTGCCGGCTGGTACACCATCGATGGCGGTCAGACGCCCGAGGATGACATCATCGAGGTCAAGCGCGAGCGTCCGCCGCGTTTGGTTTTGGTCGATGCCGCCGACATGGCGCTGCCCGTCGGCGCCATCCGCTTGCTCGACAAACGTGATGTGGCCCGCAAGTCGATGTTCACCACGCATTCGCTTCCCTTGTCGATTCTGATCGAAGAGATTGAACAATCGTGCGAAGATATCGTCTTCATAGGGATTCAGCCGGGCGACACGGAGTTCTACAACCCCATGTCCCCGGAAGTCTTTGACGCCGTCGACGCCGTGTACGACGCCGTGGCCGCCAACGACTTTTCCCACTTTGTCCGCTTGGGACAAGAGCAATAGGAGCGCTTGTCCCTGCTGATTAGGAAAGAAGTGATTGACATGGCAGATTCCAAGGCGGAGTATCCCGCTCCCGATTGCCTGGCGCCCGCCGCGATCGAGGCCAAGACCGAGACCGCCGGCGTGACCAAGGCTAACCTGCCGGTCGCTAAGGCCTTTCTGTTGGCAATGTTCGCCGGCGCGTTTATCGCCTTCGGCGGCCTGTTCTTTACGGTGTTTTTGAGCGACAGCACGCTGGGCTGGGGTGCCCAGCGCGTCGTGGGCGGCCTGTGCTTTTGCCTGGGCCTGGTGTTGGTGCTGGTGTGCGGCGCCGAGCTGTTTACCGGCAATTCGCTTATGGTCTGCGCGCTCAAGAGCAAAAAGATCACCCTGGCTCAGATGCTCAAGGCATGGGTCGTCGTGTGGGTCGGCAATTTTGTCGGCGCTCTGTTCATCGTCTTTTTGGTGTACATGGCCGGCATCTATAAACTCAACGGCGAGGCGGTCGCCAACTCCATGGTGAGCGTTGCCGCCGGCAAGGTGACAATCGACTGGGTGACGATCTTCTTCCGCGGCATCCTGTGCAACATCTTTGTGTGCCTGGCCGTGTGGATCGGTACCGCCGGCAAGACCGTGGTCGATAAGGTCGTGGGCATTCTGCTGCCCATCGCCGCCTTTGTGGCCTGCGGTTTTGAGCACTGCGTCGCCAACATGTACTTTTTGCCCATGGGCGCCGTGATGCATGCATGCGGCTACGGTGCCAAGGTCGCCGGCGCCGATGCGCTCAACGCTGCGGGCATTGCATTTAACCTGTCCGCCGCCACGCTGGGCAACATCGTGGGCGGCGCGGTTCTGGTCGCGCTCGGCTACTGGTTTATCTATGCCAAGAAGTCCGAGGCTTAATAAGCCGGAATGACGTACGGGCCTCCCGAGGGGCGTTTGCCTTTTGGGAGGCTCTTCGTGTCTTGCTGCGGTGGATGCTGCGGGCTTTGCGTCGCGGCAGCTGGTGGCAGAACTGTGGTGCGGTGGGGCTTGGACCCCTGAGCTGGAAGGAATAATCGAGATGGCATCGAGAGCTATGCATGACGGTCGCTCCATGGTGACGACATGCGGGGGATGCTATGCCGATTGCGCCTTTGCAGCCCATGTTGAGGATGGGCGTGTGGTGGCCGAGTTGCCGGTGCCGGGGCATCCGTGCGCGGCACGTGCCCTGTGCGCCCGCGGACGGCATCGCCTGGTAATGCCGTTTGACGAGCGCGACCGCATTTTGCACCCCATGCGCCGCCGCCAGGATGGCTCGGGTTTCGATGCCGTGAGCTGGGACGAGGCGTTCTCGGATATTGCGGAGCGCCTCGCGGAGATTATTGACGAGCATAGTGCCCGTGCGCTGGGCATGACGCTCGGCGTGCCCTCGTTCGACCGCTACTGGGCGTATCGTTTTATGCATGCGCTGGGTTCGCCCAACGTATACGGTGCCGATGGTGCCTGCGAGGTAAGCCGACTTACCGGTTGGGAGCACAGCTTGGGCTATAGTCCCGCCTCCGACCTGGCGCATACCGACTGCATCATGTACCTGGGGCGTTCCATTGTCGATTCGTCGACGATGGGGGCCGTCGATGCGCTCAACGATGCGCGCCGGCGCGGGGCGAAAATCATCGTGGTTGACCCTCGGCGCAGCGGCTCGGCCGCGCTTGCCGATCGCTGGCTGCGCGTGCGCCCGGGCTGCGATTTGGCCCTGCTGTTGGGCATCGCGCATGTGCTGATTGCCGAGAACCTGTACGACCACGACTTTGTGGCCCGCTATACCACGGGTTTTGATGAGCTGGCGCAGGCGGCTGGCGCTTGGACGCCCGAGTGGGCCGAGTCCATGTGCGACGTGCCGGCAGATGACATCCGCGCGACGGCGCGCGACCTGGCTGCTGCGGCGCCTGCCGCCGTTGTCGACGCGGGCTTTCACGGTGGCATTGGCATTGCGTATGCCAACAGCACCCAGACGGCGCGCGCTATCTGCCTGGTTGATGTGCTGTTGGGCTGCCTGGGGCATGTGGGCGGTGCGCTCAACCCGCCCACGCCGCTTGTGTTGGGCGACCTCGATCCCGCACGCTTTGCGACGCCGACGGTGCCGCGTGAGCCCAAGTTGGGCTCCGAGCGCTATCCGCTCGTCGATCCGGTGCGCGGCCTGTGCACGACCATCGGCAAATCGATCCTCGCCGGCGACCTGCGTGGGCTCATCGTCTATGCCAGCAACCCTGGTGCGGGTTACGGCAACGCCGATGCGTGGCTTGGCATCTTGCAGCAGCTCGACCTGCTCGTGACGATCGATATTCGCTGGTCCGAGACGGCGCGTGCTTCTGATTTCGTGCTGCCCGACGTGACGTATCTGGAGGCTGACCGCGGCGTGGGAACGGTGACAGGCGCCAACGATGCGCGCGTGTTCTACCGCAACGCCGTGCTGCCTGTGCAGCATGATGACACGCGTCCCGGCCGGGAGATCTTTGCCGGCCTGGCTGCTGCCTGCGGCGTGGGCGAGTATTTTGACTTTACGCCTGACGACTTGGCGGCTGCCCAGGTGGCTCCGTTTGGGATCGACCTCACTGCGCTCAAGGAGCGCGGTTGGGCAGACACGGGCGTGCCGCTGCCGTCGCGTACGGGCAAGCCGGTGGTTCCTCTCGACGGCGGCAAGATTGCGCTGGCAAACGACGTATGGGAGCGCGCCGGCTTGGGTCGTGTGCCTGGCTGGATTGCGCCCATGGTGGAGCCGGGGATGGGGATGTTTCGCCTCATTAGCGGCAACCGGCCCTTTGAGTCGCATACTTCGCGCAGACTTGCTGCGGCGGGTGCTGCCGAGGCAGGTTCCGACTTGGACGCCGTGCAGATGAATGCCGACGTCGCCGAGCGCATGGGTATCGCCGATGGCGAGGTCGTCGAGCTTGTGAGCGACATGGGCCGCGATCGCGTGCGCGTGGAGACGACGCCCTATCTGCACCCGGCGTGCATCTTCACCTCGGCCGCTCCCGGCGGACGCGCATTGGGTGCTGAGGGTGGTGGTCGGCAGGCCCTGGGCGTCGGCCCGCTCGACCACACGCCGCTGCGCTGGGACCCGTTGACGGGCGCCGCACTCACCCAGGAAAACGCCGTTCGCGTGGAAAAGATTGCGGCGCGCGAGGATAATAACGAGTAATTGATTCAGCTGATGTATTCGACTGATCTACGTTTCTTTTGAAAGGCCGCACATGAGCGATAGCCAGAACATGTCCGATGAGGTACGCGCCCGCCTGCGCGCCATTCCTTCCGTCAACGAGCTGCTTGCCGAGTGGCCGGTTGTGAAGGCGGCGGGGGAGACCTGCGACGCGGTGGCGCATGCCGCCGTCACGGCCGAGCTCGACGAGGAGCGCGCCGCCATTCGCGCCGGTGCAACCCCGCGCTCTAAGCGCGATCTGGCCTCGGCCATCGAGTGGCGTGCGCACCGCTCCGCGTTGCCGAGCCTGCGCCCCGCCGTCAACGCTACGGGTGTGGTCATTCATACCAACTTGGGCCGCGCCCCGCTCGCGGAGTCGGCGGCAAAGGCCGTGGCTGAGGTCGCGCGCGGGTACAGCACACTCGAGTACAGCGTGGACACCTGCTCGCGTGGGTCGCGCAAGGAACATGCCGCGCAGCTCATCCGCTCGCTTACCGGAGCCGAGGACGCGCTGGTCGTTAACAACAACGCCGCCGCTGTGCTGCTGGTGCTGGCCACCCATGCCGCGGGCAAAGAGGTCATCGTGAGCCGCGGCGAGCTCGTCGAGATCGGCGGCAGTTTCCGTATCCCCGATGTCATGGAGGCCTCGGGTGCTCATCTCGTCGAGGTCGGTGCCACCAACCGCACGCACCTTGCCGATTACGAGCGCGCTATCACGCCCGACACGGCCATGATCCTGAAGGTTCATCCTTCCAACTATCGCATCGAGGGCTTTCACGAGGAGGTTAGCTCTCGGGAGCTTGCCGCCTTGGCCCACAAGCATGGTCTACTGTTCTACGAGGACCAGGGGTCGGGCGCGCTCCTGCCCGATGACATCCTGGTGCGCGGCGGCGAGGAGACCACGCCGACCTCGGTTGCCGCTGGTCTCGACATCGTGTCGTGCTCGGGCGATAAGCTGCTCGGTGCTGCGCAGGCGGGCATCATCATGGGCCGTCGCGATTTGGTCCAGGCCTGCGGGTCGCATCCGCTTATGCGTGCCCTGCGTCCGGGCAAGCTCGCACTGGCGGCGCTCGAGGCTACACTGCGCATTTACATGGATGGAGCGGATGTGGCACATCGCGAGGTGCCGGTGCTCAACATGCTCACGCTTCCGCAGGCTCATCTGGAGCGTCGTGCGCGCAAGCTGCGCGAGCTGATGGTGACGGGCCTCGATAAGGCTGGCTGCCCGTGTGCCGTTCAGGTGGAGATCGTCGAGGAGTCGTCGACTCCCGGCGGCGGCTCGCTGCCTACCGTCGAGCTGCCCACGATGTGCGTGGCCGTCTGCCCGGTCGACGGGCGCCTGTCCGTCGACGCGCTCAAGCGCTCGCTCGTCCAAGATTTCGACACGCCGGTCGTCACGCGCGCCTCGCACGACCGCATTCTGTTTGATGTACGCACGCTCGTGGGCGACCGCGATATCGAGACGGCGGCATCGACGCTCGTCGCGTGCGTTAAGAAGGCGGTTGCACGATGAGTGAGGTTCAAGCGCTGGTGGAGTGTCCCGTTATCGTTGGCACGGCGGGCCACGTCGACCACGGTAAGTCGGCGCTGATCGAGGCGCTGACCGGCAAGAATCCCGACCGTCTGGAGGTTGAGCGCCGTCGCGGTATGACCGTGGAGCTGGGCTTTGGCGAGCTGGCGCTGCCGAGTGGCAAGATCGTCGGCCTTGTCGACGTGCCGGGCCATGCGCACTACCTGCGTGCCATGGTGCAGGGTGCGACAGGCATCGACGTTGCCGTGCTGGTGGTCTCTGCCGTTGAGGGTGTAATGCCGCAGACGCGCGAGCACGTGCACGTGCTGGAGCTGCTGGGCGTCACGCATATGGTGGTGGCGCTGACGATGTGTGACCTGGCCGATGTCGAGATGACCGAGCTTGCTGAGCTCGATGTCGATGACTTTTTGTCGGGTACCGTGTTTGCGGGCGCGTCGATTGTGCCCGTGTCGTCCAAGACGGGCGAGGGGATCGACGGGCTGCTTGCGGTGCTCGACGAGCAGGTGGGTGTTTGCTGGGATGCCTGTCGCGACCGTGCCGAGCGGAGCGATGCCGCGCCTCGCCTGCCGATTGACCGCTGCTTTACGATTAAGGGCGTCGGCACCGTCGTGACGGGAACGCTGCACGATGCGCCCGTCGCGGTGGGGGATGAGCTTGTCGCGTTGCCGTCGCGTACGGTCTGTCGTGTGCGTGGAATTCAGGTGCATGGCGATACGCCGCAGGCGTTGCCCGGTCAGCGTGTGGCGCTCAACCTGGTCGGCGACGGAGTCGCGGCGCTTGACCGTGGCGAGATGCTGGGCGTGGTGGACCGCTTTGGCCAGACGTTGCGCTTTATGATGACGTTTACCTACTTGGGTCGCGAGGGAGCCAAGCCGCGTGTGCTCGAGCCGGGTGCGCGTGTGCACGTGATGGCGGGTACAGCCGAGGTTGTCGGCCGCATCATGTTCATGGAGGGCGAGGCCCCCATGGCGGTGGGCGAGACCCGTACCGTACAGGTGCGCTTGGAGGAGCCGCTGCCGCTGCGCGCCGGAGACCATGCCGTGGTGCTGTCGTATTCGCCCGTTATGCTCATTGGCGGCGGGCGTGTGCTGCTTTCGCGTTGCCGTCGTTCGCGCGAGCTTGCCGAAGGAGAGCGTGCGCTGTATGTGGCGCTTGAGGCCGGCGATACCGCCGCTGGTGTTGAGGCGTGGCTGGCGCTGCAGACGTTGCCGGTCGTGGCTGCCGACGTTGCCGCAGCGCTGGATCTTGTTTCTGGTGGAGTCGATGCCGCGCTGAACGAGTTGGTGGCGCGAGGTGCTGTGTGCGAGCTTGCCGGCTCGGGCGATGCGCTGTATGTGAATGCCGCCGCGCTCGACGCTGCGATGGACGCACTGGCGGCTACCCTGTCAGCCATGCACACAGCGTCTCCCAAGGAAACGGGCTTTACGCCCGGCGCCGTCGCCCATGCCGCGTGGCCTGCCGCCGATGAAGTCGTTGCCGCGGCTCTGATTGCCGAGGGCTGCTCGCGTGGCGTGTGCGCCGCCGAGGGCGCCGAGGTATTCGATCCGCATTCGGCCGCCGCGGCGGCACGCGTGGTGCGCGAGGCATGCGAGCGGATCGTCGCGCTGCTTGACGAGGCCGGTCTGGATGCACCGACGTTGCCCGAGGTGGGCGAGCAGTTGCAGCTCGGCCGCGACACTATGACGCGCGCCCTGCGCGAGCTTTCGCTCAATCGCTCTATCGTTAAGGTCGAGCGCGACGTTGCCCTGTCCGCTGCCGCCGAGGCCCATGCACGCGAACTCGTCGCCGCCGCCATTGAGGCAGCCGGCGGCGCTGCCACCACGAGCGTGCTGCGCGAGGCCCTGGGCGTGTCGCGCAAACGCGCCATCAGCGTCTTGGAGCACCTGGATGCCGTGCGCTTTACGGTGCTCGACAAGGATGCCGGCGGCCTGCGCTCCCTGCGCTAGATTGGCTGCTCGGTTTGGTAAAATACCGCCGCACTTGGGAACGGATGGGCTCCGGTGGGCTCCGCGGTCCTCAAAACCGTTGCGAGGCGTGCAAAACGTCTTGGATGTGTTCGATTCACATACGTTCCCGCCATACGCTACCAGCGCTTTTGTGCTCGCGGTCTTGCTGCGTGCCGCAAAAGCGCTGTTTTGTTTTTGCATGGGCTTGCCGTGCCGCCCACTTTATCGGCGACGGTATTTGGCTTCGTGTGCTGGGTTTTGAGCATGCCGATGGGGGTGGTTTGCCGTATGACTACCGTAAGACGGGCCGATCTTTCTTGTGTCGTCCAGGCGGGCGGGTTGTCGTCGCGCATGGGCTGCGATAAGGCCCGCATGGCGTTTTGCGGCGAGCCGCTCATCGAGCGCGTGCTGGGCCGGCTGGCGCCAGTTGCCGGTGAGTTGGTCGTGACGACGTCGCGTCCCAGCGAGCTTGCCTACCTTGAGGAGTGCGCGTTTGGCGGCTTGGTGCCGCGTGTGGTGGCGGACCTTGAAGGGTCGGCGGGCGCCATGCGCGGCATCGCGAGCTCGTTGGCCGCGGCCCGGTTGCCGCTCGTGGCGATCGTCGCCTGCGATATGCCGTTTGTCTCGCCGGAACTTATCGGCGCGCTTGCCGATCGTGTTGAGGCCGAGGCGCTCGACGTGTGCGTGCCGCGCGAGGAGCGGGGGATTGAGCCGCTTTGCGCCGTCTGGCGCCGTGACGCTTGTGCGCCGGCCGCCCAAGAGCTGCTCGCCTGCGACCGCCAGCGCATTCGCTGCCTGATCAATCGCGTTCAAGCTGGTTATATGGATGAGCCGCAGATCGTTAAGGCCGCGGGCTCGACGCTCTGCTTCGAGAACGTCAATACGCCCGAGGAGTTTGCGGCGGCCGAGTTACTCGCCTAGACGATTGGAGTTGCCATGTCTCACGATATTTGTCCCGACACGGGAGAACCTTGCACTTGCGATGGGTCCGAGCCTTGCACCTGCGGCTGCGGTGGCTGTGGACATACTGCGGAAGAGGAAGCGGCCGCCGCGGCGTATCGTGAGGCACACCGCGAAGGTCCGTCTGGTGATGCTCTCGACCATGAACGCAAGATCATCGTTTCGTTCGATAGCACCTTCGATGTGATGGAATGCGAGCAGCTGTGTCTTGCCGCCGGTGTGCCCGGGCGCATCATGCCGCTGCCCGGCTCCATTACCGCCGGCTGCGGGCTGTGCTGGGCCATGCCGTTCTCGGGCGATGCGCTCGCGGCCTTCCGCGCTGCCACCGAAGGCCGCGTAACCCCCGCCGACTATCATCAGCTCGTCCTCTAACCACCAACATCACCACAAAGGTGCCTGTCCCCAATGTGGTGGTTTGGAACATGTGGACGAAACAGGTTTGAAACACGGGTTTTGCATGTCAGGCACTCAAAAACGCTTCTACCTGCATCGTAATCAAAACGAAACATCTGCCCGTCTGCTTATGCGAAACTTTCCCGCAACAGTGCGATATTATCCATACTCGATAAAGTTCGCGGCGCATAGGGTGCCGCGATCAACATTTTTCGTTTCCCATCATTGGAGGAAGCATGAGCTACACGCAGAAAGTTCTCGAAGAGCTCAAGGCCCGCTATCCCGAGCAGCCTGAGTTCATCCAGGCCGCGACCGAGATCCTCGGCACCATCCAGCCGGCGCTCGACGCCCACCCCGAGTACGAGGAGGCCGCCCTGCTGGAGCGCCTCGTCGAGCCCGAGCGCATCGTCATGTTCCGTGTTCCCTGGGTCGACGACCAGGGCAAGGTTCAGGTCAACCGCGGCTATCGCGTCGAGTTCAACTCTGCCATTGGACCCTACAAGGGCGGCCTGCGCTTTAACCCGACGGTCACCCTGGGTATGCTCAAGTTCCTGGGCCTGGAGCAGATCCTCAAGAACAGCCTGACCACCCTTCCTATGGGCGGCGGCAAGGGCGGCTCCGACTTTGACCCCAAGGGCAAGTCCAACAACGAGATCATGCGCTTCTGCCAGTCCTTCATGACCGAGCTCTATCGCCACATCGGCCCCAACACCGACGTTCCTGCCGGCGACCTGGGCGTTGGCGGCCGCGAGGTTGCCTACCTGTTCGGTCAGTACAAGCGCCTGACCAACGAGTGGACCGGCGTCCTCACCGGCAAGGGCCTCTCCTTTGGCGGCTCGCTCGCCCGTACCGAGGCCACCGGCTACGGTCTGGCCTACTTTGTGGACGAGTACCTCAAGAGCCGCGGCGACTCCTTCGAGGGCAAGAACGTCGTCGTGCACGGCTCCGGCAACGTCGCTATCTACGCCGTTCAGAAGGTCTCCCAGCTCGGCGGTAAGGTGCTGGCCTGCTCCGATACTCACGGCTGGGTCGAGGATCCCGACGGCATCGACTACACTGTGCTCGAGCACGTCTACAACAAGAAGCGCTCTGGCCACGACAAGGGCGTTACGCTCGCTATGTACGTTGACGAGAAGCCCAACGCCGTGTGGCACGAGGGCGACGGCCGTGGCGTTTGGCAGCTGCCCTGCGACATCGCGCTGCCCTGCGCTCGCGAGAACACGCTGCTGCTCGAGGACGCCCAGGCGCTCGTCGCCAACGGCTGCAAGGTGGTCGGCGAGGGCGCGAACATGCCCACGACCATCGAGGCCACGACCTACTTCCAGGAGAACGGCGTTGCCTTTATGCCCGGCAAGGCTGCCAACGCCGGCGGCGTGCTCGTGTCCGGCCTGGAGATGAGCCAGAACGCCGAGCACCTGTCCTGGACCTTCGAGGAGGTCGACGGCAAGCTCGAGCAGCTCATGCGCGGCATGTTCCACAACGTGGACGACACCGCCAAGGAGTACGGCCAGGAGGGCAACTTCGTCATGGGCGCCAACATCGCCGGCTTCCTGAAGGTCGCCGACGCCATGCTCGCCCAGGGCGTCTGCTAAATCTTCGCTCGACATAGCATGCGATAAGGCTCCCAGCCATTCCGGCTGGGAGCCTTTTCTATCCCGGAGGACTCCTCATAACTTGCGGTGATATACGGACTGTTTAGCGTCCCAGAACGGCTAATCAGTCCGTATATCACCGCAAGTTATGGATGGGTGGGTGGATTTTGTCCTAAAACGGTGTGCGGCTCCTCGTTTGGTACACTTAAAAGTACTGGACAAGTGAAGAGATGGGGGAGAACGTGCTCAAGTTCGGTACCTACGTCCGTGTTGGAAACGCGGCCGAAGCCTATGAGCTCTTGCAGAAGAACCGCAACAACAAGATTGTGGGCGGCGGCATCTGGATGCGCCTGGGTTCGCGTCGCGTGGCGACGGCGATTGACCTTTCGGCCTGCGGACTCGATCAGATCGAGGAGACCGAGACCGAGTTTCGCATCGGTGCCATGTGCACCCTGCGCCAGCTCGAGCGTCATGCCGGGCTCAACGCGCTTGTCAACAATGTCTTTGAGTTCGCCGTCCACGACATCGTGGGCGTGCAGCTGCGCAATACCGCCACGGTGGGCGGCAGCATCTACGGCCGCTTTGGTTTTTCGGACGTGCTCTCGGCCTTTTTGGCGCTCGATTCGTATGTTGAGCTGACGGGCGCCGGCCGCGTGCCGCTCGCGGAGTTCGTGGACATGGGCTACGTGCGTGACGTGATCGAGCACGTCGTAGTCGTCAAGCACGATTACCGTGCGAGCTACGAGGCCGTGCGCAAGGCCGCGACGGACTTCCCCTCGCTGAACGTCACCGCCGCCTGGTGGGACAACAGCTGGCATGTCACCGTGGGCGCCCGCCCGCTGCGCGCGACCTTGCTGCAGGGCGAGTCGTGTGGCCTGGTGAACGAGCGGCCTTCCGAGGACGAGCTTCGCGCCCTGGCCGCGTCCGTACGCGCACTGAGCTATGGCACCAACCTGTGGGGCTCGGCTGACTACCGCCGCCGCATCTCGGCACCGTTGGCGATTCAGGCCGTGCGCCGCGCCGCCGGCATCGAGCTTTCTGCCGCGCTTGCCCGCGAGCTCGAGACCGTGCAGATCCCTAAGTTCGCCACGGACGAGTATTCCTGCCGCCGCGTGCCCGGCGTCGATTCTAGCGAGGTGCGCTAATGGCTGCCAAACTCATCGATCTTTCCTTTACGCTCAACGGCCGTAAGGTCAAGGTTCAGATTGCCCCCGACACCATGCTCTTTGCGCTGCTGCGCGAGCAGGGCTGCGCGTCGGTACGCTGTGCCTGTGAGACCACCAACTGCGGTCTGTGCACGGTGTGGCTCGACGGCGACCCGGTGCTGAGCTGCTCGGTTCCCGCCGCCCGTGTTGAGGGCCATACCATCACCACACTCGAGGGTCTCAAGGCCGAGTCTGAGGCGCTGACCCGCGCAATGGCTGCCGAAGGCGCCGAGCAGTGCGGTTTTTGCGCTCCCGGCCTCATCATGAACGTGCTGGCGCTTGCCCGCGCCGCCAAGGAGGACCCGAGCCTCGTCGCCACGCGCGAGGAGCTCTCGCGCCAGCTCGCCGGCAACCTCTGCCGTTGCAGCGGCTACGAGAGCCAGCTGCGCGCCATCGTGCGCTTCCTCAACGAGTCCGGCGTGCAGGTGGGCTTTGAGATGCCCGAGCTGCCGGTCAACGACACCAGTTCTGACGGCGTCTCCTATAAGCAGATCACTCATAAGCAGCCCAAGAAGGACTCGAAGGCCCTGCTCGAGGGGCGTCCCGTCTACACGGGCGACCTGGTGCCCGCCGGCGCCCTGATCGTCAAGCTCAAGCGCAGCCCCTATGCCCGCGCCAAGATCCGTTCCATCGATACGTCGCGCGCACTGAAGGTACCCGGCGTCGTGGGCGTCTACACATACGAGGACGTTCCCAAGCGCCGCTTTACCATTGCCGGCCAGAGCTATCCGCAGCCGAGTCCCTACGACCGCCTGATCCTCGAGAACCTCGTGCGCTACCAAAACGAGGAGGTGGCGATCGTCGCCGCCGAGACCGAGGAGGCCGCCGACAAGGCGCTCAAGCTCATCAAGGTCGACTACGAGGTGCTTGAGCAGCTGCTCGACTTTACCCAGGCACTCGATAACGACATCGTGGTCCACCCCGAGGGCGACGTGACCTTTATGTTTCCGCAGGGCGGCGACGTCCCGCGCAACTTGGTATGCAGCGGCACGAGCGACTTTGGCGACTTGGACGAGGCCTTTGCCCAGAGCGACATCGTCTTCACCCGCACCTACACCAGCCAGGCCACGCAGACCGCGCCCATGGAGACCTTCCGAGCCTTCGCGACGACCGACGCGTTTGGGCGCATTTCGGTGACCACCTCTACGCAGGTGCCCTTCCACGTGCGCCGCATGGTCGCGCAGTCGCTCGATATTCCGCAGTCGCAGGTGCAGGTCATTAAGCCGCGCATCGGTGGCGGCTTTGGCTCCAAGCAGACGGGCTGCTGCGAGATCTTCGTGGCGTTCGTCACCCAGCAGACCGGCCGTCCGAGTTACTGCTGCTACACCCGTGAGGAGACCATCACCGCGGGCAACTCGCGCCACCAGATGCAGATGACCGTCAAGCTGGGCGCCATGAACGACGGCACCATCACGGCCATCGATCTGCACACGCTGTCTAACGCCGGCGCGTACGGCGAGCACGCTACCACGACAATCGGCCTTTCGGGCCATAAGAGCCTGCCCATCTACAACCATGTGAAGGCGAGCCGCTTTAGCTGGGACGCCGTCTACACCAACACCAACCGCGGCGGCGCGTATCGCGGCTACGGTGCCACCCAGGGTCAGTTTGCCGTGGAGAGCGCCGTCAACGAGCTCGCCGACATGCTGCACATGGACCCCGCCGACCTGCGCCTTAAGAACATGGTGCGCGAGGGCGAGATCATGCCGCAGTACTACAACGAGAAGCTCAACGCCTGTGCGCTCGACCGCTGCCTGCTGCGCGCGATAGACATGATCGGCTGGCGCGACAAGCCGCTGGCCGTCGACCTGGGCGACCGCGTGCGAGCCCTGGGCTGCGCGCTCACCATGCAGGGCTCGGGCATCTCCAACGTGGATATCGCCGGCATCGACATGCGCCTTGAAGAGGACGGCTTCATTACCATTGGCACCGGCGCCACCGATAACGGCATGGGCGTCGACACGATCCTGGCGCAGATTGCCGCCGAGGAGCTGGGTGTGGAGAGTTCGCTGATCGTGGTACGCGGCGTGGACACCGACGTGTCGCCGTTCGACGCCGGCTCGTACGCGAGCTCGGGCACGTACGTGACGGGCCTGGCAGCCAAGAACGCCGCGACCGAGCTGCGCGAGAAGATCTGCGCCAAGGCCGCCCAGATGTGGGACGTGGACGCCGCCGATGTGGTCTTTGATGGCCAGTACGTGCGTCTGTCCGACGAACGTGCCGCGCGCGAGCAGAACCGCTACCTCACGCTGCGCGACTTTGCCAACCTGTGCGTCAAGAACATCGCGGGTGGCGACGCGCTCACCTCGCATGCCTCTGCCTGCCTGCCCGTTTCGCCTCCGCCGTTTATGGCCGGCATTGCCGAGGTCGAGGTCGACAAGGCCACCGGCAAGGTGACTGTGGTGGACTATGCGGCGGCCGTCGACTGCGGCACCGTGATCAACGAGGCGCTCGCGCGCGTTCAGGCCGAGGGCGGCATTGCCCAGGGTATCGGCCATGCGCTCTACGAGATCGTCGAGCATGATGAGCGCGGCCGCCTGCGTACCGGCAACTTTATGAGCTACAAGCTGCCCACGCGTCTGGATATCGGCAGCATTCGCGTGGCCTTTGAGCCGAGTTACGAGCCGACGGGTCCGTTTGGCGCCAAGTCGATCGGCGAGGTCGTCATCAACACGCCGCTCGCCGCCGTGGCCTCGGCCGTGGCACACGCCACCGGCCACCAGGTTCGCTCACTGCCGATCACGCCCGAGAAGGCCCTGCTGGGGGAGTAGGCGAGGAGGCGCTGTACCCGCTCATTGCCTAGCCCGGGGAAACTGCAGCCCACTTTTCAACTGAATTGTGGGCTGCAGTTTCCGTTTGAGGGCCTTGGCGGAAAGTGCATCCCGGAATAGGGGCTCAAAACGGGTTGCAGTTTCCGGTTGATGGCTATAGCGGAAATTGCATCCCATTCCGAGGCCCCAAACCGGGACACGCTTTCCGGCGCATGGCCAGCATCGCCAGGCTGCCGAGTCCTACCGAAGTTGCGGTGGAATAGGGACTGTTTTGGAGGACTGGAGCCCCAAACAGTCCCTATTCCACCGCAACTTATGAGATGGGGTGGCGTGCTCTATTGGCTTGCTCTCGTGGTGAGGTCGTGAGCTTGAAAAAGGTGTGCGTGCGCTTGCCGTTCGTATCTGCTATCATTCCTAGTCTGTGCGCTCATGCGGGCGTGGCGGAATTGGTAGACGCGCCAGATTTAGGTTCTGGTGGGATTCCCGTGAAGGTTCGAGTCCTTTCGCCCGCACCAACGCACCAGCGTCGGCCTCGGCCGTCGCGACGCTTGTTGCATAAAGGTACCAGCACCTCAGATAAGCTGGGCAGTATGAGGAGGAACGTGTTGAACATCACCGCTTCTGACGTCAAGGACGCCAAGCTCACCGCTACGGTCACCATCCCGGCCGCCGACGTCGACGCCGCGATCAAGAAGGCCTACAAGGACACCGCGAAGAAGTATCGCTTCCCGGGCTTCCGCGCCGGTAAGGCCCCCCGTCCGGTCATCGACTCCGCTCTTGGCGCCGAGGCTACCCTCGCCCAGGCCACCAATGACCTGATCGCCGCCAACGAGCCCGCCGTCCTCAACGAGCTGGACATCGTCCCCACCAAGAACGGTGACTACAAGGAGCTCGACCTCGCCAAGGATCACGAGGACTACACCTACACCGTCGAGTTCTCCCTGCGTCCTGCCGCTGAGCTCTCCTCCTTCGACGCCGTCGAGATCGAGATGCCCCCTGCGGAGGTCACCGAGTCCGAGATCAACAACCAGGTCGAGATGCTCCTCAACTACCGTGCCACCTTCGAGGACGTCGAGGGTCGCGCCGTCGAGGCCGAGGACTACGTCACCGTCGACCTCAAGGCCGTCGAGAACGCCGACAACTTTGCCGCCGAGGGCCGCATGCTCATCGCCGGTAGCGACAGCAACCCCAAGGAGTTCAACGAGGCCCTGATCGGCGCTAACGTTGACGACGTCAAGACCGTCACCTGGACCGACGAGGTCGAGGAGGGCGAGGAGGCCGAGACCCACACCGTCGAGGTCACCGTCAAGGGCATCAAGGTTCGCAACACCCCCGAGCTCACCGACGAGCTCGTCAAGTCCGACTTTGGCTTCGACAGCATCGACGCCATGCGCGACGCCATCAAGATCGAGATCGAGCAGGACAAGGCTTCTCGCCTCCCGGCCGAGAAGGAGAACCGTTGCGTTTCCGCTCTCGCCGAGCGCCTGCAGCTCGAGGAGATGGACGCCGACTACGAGCAGTCCGTCTTTGAGGAGCTTGGCCAGAACTTCCTGTCCAACCTCGCTGCCCGCGGCATGACGCTGGACACCTGGCTGCCCGCTTCCAGTCTGACCATGGAGCAGTTCATCGGCGACCTGCACAAGCAGGCCAACGACGTTGCCCGTGAGTCCCTGGCGCTCGACGCCCTCGCCCGTGAGCTCAAGATTGAGGTCACCGAGGACGACGTCAACGCCGAGTTCGAGAAGGCCGGCGTCAAGGACGTCGAGGCTTCCAAGGCCGAGTTCATCGCCGATGGCCGCATGCCTGCCGTCCGTGAGTCCATCCGTCGCTCCAAGGCCGTCGACCACTTGGTCGAGAACGCCAAGGTGACCGAGGTCGACGAGACCGCCAAGGACGCCGAGTAATTCTCGCCACCTTGCCCGCGAGCGCATGCGTGTGCCCGTGATGGGGTAAAGTTATACACCGGTTATCCGGTTGCTTCGTACGGTGCCAGCCAATGCATAGCATGCGGGCACCGTACGTTTATCTAGAACCAATTTGGTCCGCAAGAGAGAAATGGAGATGCGTATGATCGCTAAGTTCGATTCCGCCCTCGTGCCATACGTTATCGAGCAGACGCCGCGCGGCGAGCGCAGCTACGATATCTATTCGCGCCTGCTCAACGACCGAATCATCTTCTTGGGCGAGGAGATTAACTCCGTCAGTGCCAACCTGGTCGTTGCCCAGTTGCTGCATCTTGAGAGCCAGGATGCCGAGAAGGATATCTCGCTCTACATCAATTCGCCCGGTGGCGAGGTCTACTCCGGCCTGGCGATTCTGGACACTATGAACTTCATCAAGCCGCAGGTCTCCACCATTTGCGTGGGTATGGCCGCGTCTATGGCCGCCGTGCTGCTTTCGGCCGGCGCCAAGGGCAAGCGCTTCTGCCTGCCGCATTCCAAGGTCATGATTCACCAGCCCAGCGGCGGTGCCCAGGGCCAGCAGACCGAGATTGAGATCGTGGCCGAGGAGATTAAGAAGACCCGCCGCGAGCTCAACAAGATCCTGTCCGACGCCTCGGGCCAGCCCATCGAGAAGGTCCAGGCCGATACCGAGCGCGACAACTACCTCACGGCCGCCGAGGCCCTCGACTACGGTCTGATCGACCGTATCGTCACCTCGCGCGACCTTGCCGCGAAGGACGCCTAGGATGGCCGGTAACATGCAGGACAACTTCGACGAGAACGGCAACCCCATCCGCTGCTCCTTCTGCGGAAAAGAGCAGGGGCAGGTTCGTCGCCTTGTTAAGGGTCCGACCAACATCTTTATCTGCGACGAGTGCGTTGCCGCCTGCTCCGAGATCTTGGAGGAGTCGCTGGCTTCGGACTTTATGGACGCAGCCCGCAACGGCAAGCTGCCGGGCTTCCTCAACGATCACGGCCAGGCTGCCGGGCAGCCTGCCGCGGATCCCGAGGCCGAGGGATTTGAGCTCGAGGACGACGCCCGCCAGGTCATTACGCATGTGCCGATGCCGCACGAGATCTATGACGAGCTTTCGGCCTATGTCATGGGCCAGGAAGACGCCAAGCGCGCCATGTCGGTTGCCGTGTACAACCACTATCGCCGCGTCATCGAGGGCGGCGCTGCGCTTTCGGCTTTTGACGACGGCTTGGATTCGCAGCTCGACGATGATATGGACGAGGTCGAGCTCGCCAAGTCCAACATTTTGCTGCTCGGTCCCACCGGTACCGGTAAGACCCTGCTCGCCCAGACGCTCGCGCGCATCCTCGAGGTGCCGTTTGCGATCGCCGACGCCACAGCGCTCACCGAGGCCGGTTATGTGGGCGAGGACGTGGAGAATATCCTGCTCAAGCTCATCAACGCCGCCGATGGCGATATCGAGCGCGCGCAGGTCGGCATTATCTACGTTGACGAGATCGACAAGATCGCCCGCAAGGCCGAGAACCTCTCCATTACCCGCGATGTCTCGGGCGAGGGCGTTCAGCAGGCGCTGCTTAAGATTCTTGAGGGCACTGTAGCCAGCGTTCCGCCCACCGGCGGACGCAAGCATCCCCAGCAGGAGTTGCTGCAGATCGACACGACCAACATCCTGTTTATCTGCGGTGGTGCCTTTGTGGGTCTGGACAAGATCATCGCCGATCGCGTGGGCAACAAGGGCGTGGGCTTTAACTCCGAGATCGCCGGCCCCACCTCGGTCGACGAGAACGACCTGCTGCGCCAGGTGCTCCCGCAGGACCTCAACGCCTTTGGCATGATCCCCGAGTTTGTGGGCCGTACGCCTGTCGTCACCCAGACGCAGGCGCTCGACGAGGACGACCTGGTGTCGATCCTGACCGAGCCCAAGAACGCCGTGGTGCGTCAGTACCGCAAGATGTTCCAGCTCGAGGACGTCGAGCTTGAGTTTGAGGACGCGGCCCTGCACGAGATCGCCCGCATGGCGCTCGCTCGCAAGACCGGCGCACGCGGCCTGCGCTCTATCTGCGAGGACGTGCTGCAGCAGACGATGTTCGACCTTCCCAGCGAGGAAGGCGTTTCCAAGGTCGTTGTGACCGAAGCCTCCGTAAAGGGCGAAGAGCAGCCCCAGCGCATCTACGGGTAAATAGCTTGAATCCAGGCCCCGCGGCAACCACCGCGGGGCCTGCCATTTAGGGACAGGTTTATTTTGGTCGGTTTTATATGGGCAAATGTCGTTTCCCCTGATAAAACCTACCAAAATAAACCTGTCCCTTTTCGGCAGGTATGCCTGTGCTATTCTGTGAGATTGTCAAGTTAGTACCTTCAGACTGAAGTAATCGATACCTAAGGCGTGTCCGCCTGCTTGGTTTTCGTAGATTCCGCACGAGCCGAAGAGCACTTAATGTGCTCTTCGTGCGAGTCAGGACCTGACCGAGCGAAAACCAAGCAGGCGGACACGCCGACGGGCAAGGGAGAGATATATGGAAGAGATGCCCAAGAACTACGATCCGTCGACCAACGAGCCGGCGATCCTGCAGAAGTGGCTCGACGGCGGCTACTACAAGCGCCGCGAGGGCGTGGGCGACTGCACCGTCACCATTCCGCCTCCCAATGTGACCGGCAAGCTCCACATGGGCCACGCCACCGATGACTCTATCCAGGACGCCATCATCCGTATGGCCCGCATGCGCGGCAAGTCCACGCGCTGGGTGCTCGGTACCGATCACGCCGGTATCGCCACGCAGACCAAGGTCGACAAGAAGCTCAAGAGCGAGGGCATCAGTCGCCTGGAGATCGGTCGCGACAAGTTTGTCGACGCCTGCTGGGACTGGACCCACGAGTACGGCGGCATCATTGTCGAGCAGATCAAGCGTATGGGCTGCTCCGTCGACTTCGATAACGAGCGCTTTACCATGGACGAGGATTACGCCCAGGCCGTGCGTAAGGTCTTCTGCGACTGGTACCACGACGGTCTGATCTACCGCGGCAAGCGCATCGTCAACTGGTGCCCCAACTGCACCACCGCTATCTCGGACGACGAGGCCGAGTACAAGGACGAGAAGGGCCACCTGTGGCACCTGCGCTACCCGCTGACTGAGCCGGTCAACGGCCAGGACTACATCGTCGTTGCCACCACGCGCCCCGAGACCATGCTCGGCGACACGGGCGTCGCCGTCTCCCCGAAGGACCCCGAGAAGGCCGCCTTCGTGGGCAAGACCGTCATGCTGCCGATCGTCAACCGCGAGATTCCCATCTTTGAGGATTGGCACGTCGACGCCAACTTTGGCTCCGGCTTCGTCAAGGTCACGCCTGCCCACGACCCCAACGACTACGCCATGGGTCAGGCCCACGATCTGCCGCAGATCAACATCTTTGACGAGCATGCGGTGGTCGTCGAGGGCTACGGCGAGTTCACCGGCATGAACCGTGACGAGTGCCGCGAGGCCGTCATCAAGTGGTTCGACGAGCATGGCCTGCTCGATCACGTGGATGAGCACGACCACTCTGTCATGCACTGCTACCGCTGCGACTCCGCGCTGGAGCCTTGGCTGTCCGAGCAGTGGTTTGTCGCCGTCGACAAGCTCAAGGGGCCGGCGCTCGACGCCGTCAACTCCGGCAAGGTCACCTTCCACCCCGCGCGCTGGACGCAGACCTACACCACCTGGATGGAGAACCTTAAGGACTGGTGCATCAGCCGCCAGCTGTGGTGGGGCCACCGCATCCCCGTGTTCTACTGCGAGGACTGTGGCTGGGAGGACGCGCTCACCGAGGACACCGACGTGTGCCCCAAGTGCGGCGGCCATCACGTGCATCAGGACGAGAACGTGCTGGACACCTGGTTCAGCTCGCAGCTGTGGACTTTCGCCACGCAGGGCTGGCCGCAAAAGCCGGAGCTGCTCGAGGGTCATCACCCCACGACGGCGCTCGTCACCGCGCGCGACATCATCGCGCTGTGGGTCGCCCGCATGGTCATGAGCTCGCTGTACTTCCTGGACGAGGTGCCGTTTAAGGACGTCGTCATCTACCCGACGATCCTTGCCAAGGACGGCAGCCGCATGTCCAAGTCCAAGGGCAACGGTGTTGACCCCATGGACCTCATTGGCATGTACGGCGCCGACGCCATGCGCTTCAACCTGCTCACGCTGTGCACCAACAACCAGGACGTCAAGTTCGACGCGAACATCGACAAAAAGACCAAGAAGCTCATCGACAGCCCGCGCACCGAGCAGGCTAAGTCGTTTGTGACCAAGATCTGGAACGCCAGCCGCTTCCTGCTTATGAACATGGAGGGCTACACGCCCGGCGAGCCCGTCGTGGAGACGCCGGCCGACGCCTGGATGTTCAGTCGCTTGGCAAAGGCCGTGAAGATGGTCACCGAGGGCATTGAGAACTACACCTTTGGCGATATGGCCCGCGGCGTGCAGCAGTTCTTCTGGAACGAGGTCTGCGACTGGTACGTCGAGGTCACCAAGGCCCGCCTGAAGGGCGAGGGCCGTCTGCAGGCGCAGCGCAACCTGATCTTTGTGCTCGACACCTCCATTCGCTTGATGCACCCGCTCATGCCGTTTGTTACCGAGGAGATCTGGGACAACATGCCGGCAAGCATGCTCGACCTGGACGCCGAGGGCAATGTGGACCGCGCCGAGGCGCTTATGATTGCCAAGTGGCCGGAGCCCGCCGACTACGCCAAGTACGTCGACGAGGATGCCGAGCGCGCGTTTGAGCTGTGCCGCACCGTCGTTTCCGCCGCTCGTGCCACGCGTTCGCGTTACCGCTTGAGCCCCAAGGCCGAGCTCGACGTGGTCGTGCGCGCCGGTGCCGAGGATATCGAGAAGCTCGAGAGCCTGCGCTCCACGATTGAGCCGCTGGCGAACACCGCTTCGCTGGTCATGGGCGTGGACGTTGAGAAGCCGGCCGCGAGCATTGCCGTGGTCGATAGCGGCGTCGAGGTCTTTGTGGTGCTCGAGGGCAAGGTCGATCTTTCGGCCGAGAAGGCGCGCCTGGAGAAGGAGATCGCCGCGGCGCAGAAGGAGCTTGCCGGCTGCGAGAAGACGCTGGCCAACGAGGGCTTTGTGGCTAAGGCCGCGCCTGCCGTGGTCCAGAAGAAGAGGGACCGTGCAGCTGAGCTCAAGGAGATCCTGGCGGCGCTGACTGCTCAGGTTGCTGACTTCTCGTAGGCGTAACTGGGGGACGCGGTTTGGGGCATTGCTCGCTACTGCGGACAGTCCTGCTCGCACGAAGGCCACATTAAGTGGCCTTCGGCTCGTGCGGAACTTGTATCGAGCAAGGCCCCAAACCGCTCCCATAGCGTTTACGGGGGCGTCCGCTGCCTGTTAGGGCCACTGGGTTGTGGCCTTGATCTTGCTGCAAAGCGGTGTTTGGCTGATATTTTGAATGGGAGGGGCTCATTGTTTTTGGTGGGCCTCTTTTTCTGTTATGGGGGACTTTGGTTATGGCTAAGCGTTCTGGGTTGTATTCGGTGCCGTTTGAGGTTCCGGAGCTTTCTTTTGATGAGGCTGTTGGGCTGGCTGCTGATACGGGGCGGATTTCTGGGGATGCTGGTCCTTTGCTCGAGACGGTTATCGATATGCTTGATGAGCTGGGGCGTCCGGATGAGTATTTCGACTGCATTCAGGTCGCCGGTACCAATGGCAAGACTTCGACCACGCGTTTTTCGGCCGCCATCCTTCGCGGCGAGGGGCTCAAGACCGCGCTGTATACGTCGCCGCAGCTGGTGCGCTATCCCGAGCGCATGGAGGTTGACGGGCGCGTTGTGAGCGATGAGGCGTTTGCCCGTGGCGTTTCGGCCGCTGTTGAGGCGGGGCATCGAGTGAATGCTCGTCGTGTGGCGGCGGGGGAGCGTGCCTATACCATTACGCCGTTTGACCTGTTGACGGCTGCCGCACTTGTTGTATTTGCCGAGGCCGCGGTGGATGTTGCCGTGCTCGAGGTTGGCATGGGCGGGCGTTGGGACGCTACGAGTGCGACCGATCCCGTCGCCGTTGCCATTACGGGCATTGGGCTCGATCACACACGTATTTTGGGCGATACGCTCGAGGCCATTGCGGGGGAGAAGGCTGCGGTCATTAAGCCCGGACGCCTGGTTGTGCTGGGCGAGGGCACGCATGAGGCGAGTGTTCAACGCGTGATGGATGCTCGTTGTCGCGAGTGCGGCGTCGTGCCGCTCGTGGTAAGCCACGCCACGACTAAGGTGCCGGCACACGTGGGCGACACGGTTGAGTTTAGCTGCACCACGCCGCGTGCGATCTATACGTCGAGCATGGTCAAGCCGGCCTATCAGCCGCAGAATGCCGCGTGCGCGATTATGCTGTGCGAGGGCTATCTGGGCCGCGAGCTCGACCATGACAAGCTCGATGCGTCGCTTATGGGCTGCCCCACGCCGGGTCGTTTTGACGTGCTGGGGACCGATCCGCTCAAGCTGATTGACGCCTGTCATAACCCCCAGAGCTGCGAGAACTTTGTAAGCGCGCTGGACGAGATCGATCCGTGCGTGGAGAATCGCCCCACGCTGCTGTGCGCTGCGCTGGCCGATAAGGACGTGGCGGGTATCGTCGACGTGCTGATCCCGGCCTTCCCGCGCGTTGTCGTGACGCAGACCGATTCCGATCGCGCCCTGCCGGCAGAGGAACTCGCCGCACTTGTTGATGTCGACAAGCTCGCTGGCGTGTACCCCAGCGTTTCCGAGGCCCTCGCAGCTTTCGAGGCCGCAGGCGAGCCCTTCGTGGCAGCCGGCACCATCACCCTAGCCGGCGAAGTAGCCGGCTTGCTCCGTTAACCCATCCCCTCAGCAGTTGCGGTGAAATACGGACCGTTTTACAAGCCAGAAGCCTCAAACAGTCCGTATATCACCGCAACTCAAAAGCAGCCAATTTGGGACGGGGCTTTTTTAGCTGCCCTGCACCCCGAGTTGACTCGCTTGTCACGAAATGGGCCTATCTACTACGTTTGACCGGTTACCCTCGACCACACGGGAAATCATAAAATTAAAACCGACGCTCCTATAAGTTGTCAAGAGGCAGTTTGCGGGAGCGCTCTCTCCAATTCGCACAGGAGCTCGTAATACCTCCTCTCCAGTTTCGTCGACCGCCGTTTCCCCCGTTCCAAGTGCCCGAGTGTGGCTGC
>JAXJEC010000028.1:0-193748 GCA_036301625.1 Collinsella sp.
ACCTATCGAAACACATCTCCACCGTTCCATCAACTGGGAAAACGGCGCCCCCGGACCCCAGGAGGGGCCGCGGGGGCGTTCAGCTAACTGCGGGAATGGCCTATCCGCTCAATGTGTTCGGCTGAGATCGGAAATCAACCTTCGGGACCTTTTGGTTACGTTTCGCCCTCCCCGACCCATACGCCAGCGCCTTTAGGCGATACTGGTTGTAACGATCAAGACTTACGCCGCACGGAAAGGAGACATTATGGGCATCTTTAAGAACGATGACCAAAAATCGAGCCAGTTTGGATTTGACGAGAGAAGCATGGCGGGCAAAGCCGTCAAGGCCGTACGCTGGATTTACGCCATCACGGGCGTCTTAGCGCTCATTGCTGGTATCGCGCTGCTTTTTGCACCCGCCAAGTCCCTCGTCTTTTTGACGACTGTCCTGGGTTTTTACTTTGTAATCACTGCTGCCATCAGGCTGTTCACTGCCATTTTTGAGCCGCTGCTGCCCACCGGCTGGCGCGTGACGAGCATCATCTCCAACCTACTCATTATCTTGGGCGGCGTCATAATCCTGCGCAACCAGGCCTTCTCGACCGCGACGCTCACCACGATGGTGGTTATCGTGGCCGGCTTTGGCTGGATTGTCGAAGGTGTCATGTCCATTCTGGAGTCCGAGCTTTCGTCCAACCGTGCCCTCGCCATCCTGAGCGGTGCACTCTCCATCATCGCCGGCATGTTCGTGTTTATCTATCCGCTGTGGTCGGCCAAGATGCTCGTCATCTTTAGCGGCGCCGCGCTGCTGGTGTTTGGCGTAACGCTGATTGTTCGTGCTATTCAATTTGGCAAACTGGTGCACTAGATGCCGCGAACGCTCTTTATTGATGCCGACGCCTGCCCGGTCACGCGCGAGTCGATTGACTGCGCGCGGCGGGCGGGCGTCGCCGTTGTTATCGCCGGCAACAGCACGCAAAACCTGGAACGGCACATTCGCCGCGACGACCCGCGCGATGCCGAGCACGCGCGACGCGGCTTTTGGGTCACGACACTCGATGTGAGCGTGGGCGCCGACAGCGCCGACTTTGCCATTGTCGAACGCCTGCAGGCGGGCGACGTAGTCGTGACGCAGGACATTGGCTTGGCGAGCATGGCGCTCGGGCGCGATGCCGCCGCCATCGGCGTGCGCGGGCGCGTCTACGACAAAGCGACCATCGACATGCAGCTGTTTATTCGCCACGAGGAAAAGAAGGTACGCCGCGCCGGGGGACGCACTCGCGGACCGGCGGCATTTACCAGCGAAGACCGCGCTCGTTTTAAGCGAAACCTCACCGAGCTGCTGCGCTAACCAAGGTAGATTTTTGGGACGTGCCTAAAAATCTACCTTTTTGTTTTGGCAGCGGGGAATGCCCTGGTCACAGGGGTAGATCGTAAGACATGTCCCAATAATCTACTTAAAGGCCAACGGCGGATAGGATGAGGCCCCAGCCGGCACCGATGACGTACATCATGATCAGGAACAGGACGTTTTCGCGGGCGCTGCGGTTGGTGCGGAACAGCACCAGGTAGCCCACACCAGCAGAGATGAGCGTGCCGGCGAGCATCGGGGCCAGCTGCAGCGCGCCTTCCAGGTACAGTTGTGTGATGACGACGCTGGCCGAGCAGTTGGGAATCAGGCCGACAAGCGCCGAACCCAGGACGGCGAGCGTCTCGTTGCCACGCAGGAACTGCTCGATCGCGGACTCGCCGAAGGTCTCGAGCACGGCGACCAGAATCAGCGTCACCAGAAAAATGAATACCGATACCTGCACGGTGTGCGAGATGGCGCTGCGAATAATCGACAGGAGGGGCGCGCCCTCGTGAGAGCGGGAGTGACCGTGGCCATCATGGTGTTCATGCTCGTCCTCATGACCGTGATCGTGGCCATGTCCGTGTTCGTGCTCGTCCTCGTCTTCATCGCAACCGCAATGGTCGCGCTCGCACAGCTCATGGATGTGATCGGCGCTCACGCCCGCCTCGGCCACCTCGTCGATGATGTCACCGCCAGTGTGGTCGTCGTGCGCGCAGTTCACGTGGGCCGGGTTGGCCGCGGTTCCCAGCACGGTACGGCGAATCGCCGCATGCGCGCGAGCGTTACGACGCAGGCCGCGAATGGCGGCGTCCACGATAAAGCCCGTGACCAGCGCGATCAGTGCCTTCGAAGCCAAAAGCATCGCCATGGTCTGCACGGGCACCTGCTCGGCGAGCAACAGCGGCAGCATCTCATCGGAGGTCGAAAGGAACACCGCCACCAACGTGCCCAAGGTCACGACACGACCGGCGTACAGCGTTGCCGCCATGGCCGAAAAGCCGCACTGCGGCACCATACCCAGCAACGAGCCAACCACGGGACCTGCGGCGCCGGCGCGCTTGATGGCCCCGTTAACGCGGTCGCCCGCGACGTGCTCAAGTGTCTCGAGAGCAAGATACGTCACCAACAAGAATGGCACCAGCGAGAGCGTGTCCTTGCCGGCGTCAAGCAGAATATCAATCAGCAAATCCATGACGGATGGAACCTTTCATGTCTTTCGGCAGCATTGTAAAAGTCCTAGCGGTCAACTAGGGTATTGTAGTTGTCCTAGGCGCGATGCCAATAGTTGCCCATGGTAAACTATCATCTCGCCACATCTCAATGAACCCGAGCCGCGCGGTGCGGCCCGTCCAAGGAGCAGTTATATGAACGTTTCACAAGCACTCGAATACGAGCGCCAGCCGTTTATTCCCATGTTTATCTATGGCGATCACGGCGCCATGGAGTCCGAGCGCCAGAAGGGCGAGGAGGCCCTTAAGGTGCTCGAAACCGAGTACTTTACCGCCGAGGGCGACCCCAGCTTCGACTTTGCCACCGTGCGCGACCTGGCTGACCGCAACCGCGACCTGTGCGACCAGATTGGCGAGGCACGCCTGCGCAACGTGACGCCCGCGACGCTTTCGCGCGGCCTGTCCGATGCCGACACCTGCGCCGCCATCGGTAAGATGCAAAAGCGCACCGCCGCGTCCGTTATGCGCGAAATCCGCGGCGACCGCGACGCGCTCGGCGTGGCCTACGCCCGCAAGCCCATCCAGGGCACCGTGCTCGGTATCGACATCGAGACCACCGGCCGTGCACCCGAGCGCGGCTATATCATCAACGTGGGCTGGGAGATCATGGAGCTCACCAGCGACGCCGTCCCGCATGACGCCGAGGCACACTACTGCGGCCTGCCCGACATCTACCGCGGCGAGGATGTGCCGCTATCGAACATCCATCACATTACCTGGGACGACATCGACGGCAAAAAACCATTCCGCGAGAACAAGGAACTGCAGAAGCAGCTGCTCAAACTTATGAAGAAGTACCCGTACATGGCGCATAACGCCGCGTTCGAAGACAGTTGGTTCAAGATCCACCTGGACGGTTACGCCGAGGCACGCCGCGCCGGCAAGATCATCGTCATCGACTCGCGCCAGATCTGCCGCAGCCTGGATGCCGACGTCCGCTCGCTCCCCCGCGAGTCCGCGCCCGCCGCGCTCGAGAACTGGGCGCGCCGCCGTGGCACCCTCGCCGCCGACGCCAACGAGCAGCACCTGGGCCTCGACGACACCGACCTCATGCTCCGCACGGTTCAGGCCGAGTTCAACCTCAAGAACCTATTCGCGAAATAACCGATCCATCTGCGGGAGCGCCTGCCAGGCACAGCGCAATCCGTCTGGGCACACCGACACGCAGTAAACTAGGGCGCAGCCTTATGGCTGCACCCTAGTTTTCATCAAAACGAGCAAATACGCGTGCTTCACATAGTCGGCAGGTTGGCCCACCTACATTTTTCGAGTTGTTCGGCCAGCTGAACCACTAGTCAAGGCCCCTTGAACCGCAATCGAAGCTAAAATCGCCTTAATTTCGCAACCAAGCCCCATAAATCTACCTGAATCAATTCGAATAGGACGTTGCGATCGCACCATTTGTATAGGATAAGGCCGAATAACTCAAATTATGTTGGTGAGGCATCTGAGCGGTCGGCAAAAACGCTTAGAAGCTACGAATCCGCAACTAAAGTTCATCAAAAAGGGGCAGCCGGCAGAAACCTCCCCAGCCAAAGCTGCTCCCTCAATACGACAGCTCAAAAACCCACCGTTCGCAGAAGATAAGCCGCGCCCCAATACCGTTGCCCGAAGTTTCGGGCGTATGCGGCGTCCGCTATGCCATCATGCGCGTATGGGAATCATTCTGTCACATACCACGGCACGCGCTGTATACCAAACAGCCAACTCGCTCGCAAGCTACGCGACCGGTCCCATACCTATGGAAAAGATCAGGGTGTCTGCGCCGACCACGTCCGACCTGGAAGCGGCACGAGCATGGCTCAACAGAAAGAATGTCGATTCTGAACGTATCCATGTGCTGACGTTTTCCAATAATGCCAAAAGGCACCGCAAGGGCTGCATCTGCCACTGCACGCGCTATACGTTTGATGCAGAAAGCTACCTAGAACTCGAGTCGAACGTCTACATCGTCGATATCAAGCTGTGCGCGTTAGAAGCAACAGCCGACCTCAACCTTTCGGAGCTCGTTGAGTATTACTTTGAAATCTGCGGCTCCTACGCGCTTGGAACGTCCGACGAAACTCAATATCGCGAGCGCCCAGCCCTAACCAGCGTTGAAGAGCTCAGAGCCTTCTTTTCAGAGGCACCGGGGTATCGTGGATCTAATAAAGCACTTAAGGCACTTTCTTATGTACACGAAGGCTGTCGCTCCCCACTCGAAACGGCGTTTGTCATGATGCTGACAATGCCCAAGTCAATGGGTGGCTTAGCCATACGCGCTATCAAAACGGATTATCCGATCCCAGTCCCCAAAAGATACGCCGCCCTAACGCGACGGACGGTTTTCTACCTCGACGCGCTGCTCGAAAATTCGATGACCGATATCGAATACAACGGCTTTTACCACGACGAACCCGAGCAGCAATCAATTGACGAGGAGCGCCGAAACACGCTACGAAACATGGGATATGCCGTTATCACAGTTAATCGTCATTCGTTTTTCAAGCAGTCCGCTTTTAAACGGGTCATGGAAGCGATTCGCATTCGCGAGAAGATATGGCCCGGTCGACTCCCGGATAACTTCGCCATCCTGCAAGAAACTCTTCGTCAATTTGTCTTGCGGCGCTACTTCGAATACGGTCGCCGCGTCCTGGAGACACTCAAAGAAGAAGAGGCCGCCAAGCGCGAAATTGCAAGCCAATATCCGCAAGCTGATGACCCGAGCATCAACGATGTGCCCGAACCCGACGACATGCAACACGTCGGGGCCCTTGCTGAGGAAATCAATGGGGCTTGGGAATGCGACATGTTCGCAAAAATCGATGAAAACCGCACGGAAGACGACACGATTATTGATCTAATTGAGAATTCGCTCTTCTAAAGGCGATCTCTGCGGATGTCCACCTACATTTTTCGACTTATTCGGCCACCGATGTGCCAGATTGGCTGCAGCAATGCTCAATATAACTTTAGATAAAACTGATTCTGCAGGAACTCCCGTAGAGGAAGAACTGATTCTCGCGGTATTTGACACGATAAAGTACAAATATGAACAGTTCTAATGCTTCTCAAGGTGGCTTTCTTAGCATGCTAGCCGAACATCTCGAAATATGTTGGCGAGCATTGCGTCGATGTCTCCCAACCCACAGAAAATCGCAGAGGCGGCAAGCAGTCATCGAAATTAACGCAAATTGTATTGACATATGAACATACACTCATATAATCGAAAGCAAGTTATATGAGCGCATGTTCATATGAAAGGATATTGCAATGAGCATCCGCGTTGATGAAACGAAACCCGACATCGAGGCCACCGAACCCGCGATCCCCACCACCTGCTCGCCCGAGGACCTTCCCGACGAGGAGCTTCTCTACGACCTCGCCGACCTGTTCAAGGTCTTCAGCGACACCACGCGCATCAAGATCCTTTACGCCCTCATGGGCCGCGAGCTCTGCGTGGCAGACATCGCCGAAGCGACCGAAACCTCGCAGTCCGCGGTGTCGCACCAGCTGCGCACACTCAAGCAGTCGCACCTGGTTAAATTCCGGCGCGACGGGCGCAATATCCTCTACTCGCTCGCCGACGACCACGTCTACACCATGCTCAACCAGGGCATGAGCCATATCTGCGAATAGCAACCAACCACGGTACCAGCGCGGCCTGCACCCAAGCCGCAAAAACGGGAAAGGAACCCACCATGAAAAAGCAGTACAAGCTCGATGAGATCGATTGCGCCAACTGTGCGCGCGAGCTTCAGGACGAGCTGGCCAAGCTCGAGGGCGTCAAATCCGTGTCCGTCAACTTTATGACCCAGAAGCTGACGCTCGAGGCCGATGATGCTGAGTTCGACGAGGTGCTCAACCGCGTTGTTGAGTTTACGGCCGACGCCGAGCCGGACTGCGAGATCATTCTCTAGCCCAGGTTTACGCCAACCTGCAAGGCCGCGCTTGCCGCGGCCTTTGCTCGCGAAATTATATGAGCGAATGTTCATACATTCAAATGGGAGGATACGAGTCATGGCCACCGCCGACCCCAAAAAGAAAAAGAAGAAGCGCAAGAAAAAAGAATCACTCGAGCATAAGCGCAACCGCATCCTGGTAGCGCTGGGCATTTTTGCCGTGGTGTACGCCCTCGATGAGTTCGGCACCCTTACCGCCGCATTCGGCACCCCGGGCGACATCTACGCCAGCTTTGTGCTGTTCCTCGTGCCGTTTTTGATTGCCGGCTACGACGTACTGCAAAAGGCATTCAATAACATCCGCCGCGGCAAGGCCTTCGACGAGAGCTTCCTCATGGCCGTCGCGACCATCGGCGCGTTTGCCATGGTGCTCTTCCCCGATACCGACCCGCACATGGCCGAAGGCGCCGCCGTCATGCTGTTCTACCAGGTCGGCGAGCTGTTTCAGGCGTACGCCGTGGGCAAGAGCCGCAAGTCGATCAGTGCCATGATGGACATCGCGCCCGACTACGCTAACGTCGAGCAGCCCGACGGCACACTCGAGCAGGTCTTCCCCGATGACATCGCCGTCGGCACCGTGATCGTGGTCAAGCCCGGTGAGCGCGTGCCTATCGACGGCGTCATCGTCGAGGGCGAGACACAGCTCGATACCGCCGCCCTTACCGGAGAGTCGGTCCCCCGCCCGGCCAAAACTGGAGACGATATCATCAGCGGCTGCATCAACATGACGGGTCTCCTCCACGTGCGCACCACCAAGCCCTTTGGCGAGTCCACCGTCGCGCGCGTCCTGGAGCTCGTAGAAAACGCTAGTGAGAAGAAGGCACGCACCGAGAACTTCATCACGCGCTTCGCCCGCGTCTACACGCCCGCTGTCACCGGCGCGGCCGCGGTACTCGCGCTCGGCGGTGGCTTGGTCACCGGCGCCTGGTCCGACTGGATCCTGCGCGGCCTGACCTTCCTCGTCGTCAGTTGCCCATGCGCGCTCGTGATCAGCGTGCCGCTCAGCTTTTTTGGCGGCATCGGTGGCGCATCCAAGCTGGGCGTCCTCATCAAGGGCTCTAACTACCTCGAGACGCTCGCGGATGTGGACACCGTCGTCTTTGACAAGACCGGCACGCTCACCAACGGCACGTTTTCGGTCGTGGCGGTACACCCCGAGGCAGGCTATACCGAGCAGTCGCTGCTCGAAGTCGCGGCCCTTGCCGAGTCATTCTCCGACCATCCCATCGCGCAGTCCGTGCGTGTCGCCTACCAGGGCGAGCTTGACCCCACGCGCGTAACGGATTCCACTAATGACGCGGGCCACGGCGTGACGGCGACCATCGACGGCAAGCATGTCGTCGTCGGCAACGCCAAGATGCTCGCCGCGGCCGGCGTTGAAGCACCGGACTGTGATGTTGTCGGCACGATCCTCCATGTGCTCGTTGACGGCGTGTACGCCGGCCACATCGTGATTGCAGACACCGTTAAGGCCGATGCCGAGCAGACGGTCCGTGACCTGCACGCCGCCGGCATCAAGCGCACCGTTATGCTCACGGGCGACCGCGAGGACGTTGCAGCGTCTGTGGCCAAGCAGCTCGGCCTCGACGAGTTCCACGCGCAGCTGCTGCCGGGCGATAAGGTCGAGCGTGTTGAGGCGTTGCTCGCGGGCGAAAGCGACAAGGGCAAGCTCGCTTTTGTCGGCGACGGTATCAACGACGCACCCGTGCTTACCCGCGCAGACGTTGGCATCGCCATGGGCGCTATGGGCTCGGACGCCGCAATTGAGGCGGCGGACGTCGTGCTCATGGATGACAAGCCGTCCAACATCTCCCGCGCGATCCGCGTGGCGCGCAAGACCATGTCGATTGTTTGGCAGAACATCATCTTTGCGCTGGGCATTAAGTTGCTGATTCTGGTGCTTGCGGCACTGGGCATCGCCAACATGTGGCTTGCCGTGTTCGGCGACGTAGGCGTGGCGATTATCGCCATCCTGAACGCCATGCGCGCGATGGGTGTCAAGAACCTGTAGCGTCCGTAGTCCCTCCGGCCGGGGTCGGGCTTGGTTTTGAAAACGTCCTCGACCAATGAAGTGCCCCCGTTCTGCTCCTACGGAGCTACGAACGGGGGCACTTCTGGTCTGCGGAATGTTTTCAAAACCAAGCCCGACCCCGGCCTGCGGTGACGTTGCTGGCGGTTCTTGGGCATCGCTTGCTGGCGGGGTTCCTTGTCTGAATTGAACTTAGTTGGTGGGGCTACTGGTCCCGGTCGCTGGCTCGCGCTTTGCGCGAACTCCGCGCTACTGGGGATCAATTAGGCTTCCGTTGCTGGGCCCGCCACATCTTCCCGCCCCAGCATCGACCTCAGCTTCTCAAAGCTCTCCTCACTCAAGCAATGCTCCATGTGGCAACCCTCTTGCGAGGCAACATCGGGCGCTACACCTGCATCCTCTAGCAGCCCCACAAAAAAGCAATGGCGCTCCCACATTTGACGGGCAACCTCAAGACCGCGTTCCGTCAGATGCACATCGCGTTTGCCCATCTCCACGTAGCCGGTGCTCTCCAAGGCCGCCATGGCTTTAGAGACGCTTGCTTTGGTTACGCCCAGGTATTCGGCAACGTCAATTGATCGAACGATGCCTTGGCGCTCCGAGAGCACATAAATAGATTCGAGATAGTCTTCTCCGGATTCACGTAGGGCCATGGGCCGCCTTTCGCGATGATTGCTAGTTAGCCTTTGGATACTTTCCACGGCTAACTTTACCGCAAAAGTTGCCCATGTCTTACTACTTTGTCTAAAAGTTAGCCGTGTTTCACAAAACGTGCGGGACGAAAACAAAATGGGGACGCCCCGCAAGGAGTGTCCCCAGGCGCCGGGTGCCGCCCCGCAGTTACATCAATCCAAAGTGCTTCGCGGCGTTGCAGATGCCGTCGTCGTCCACGGCAGTCGTCACATAGGTCGCCGCAGCTTTCACCGTGTCCTGTGCGTTGCCCATGGCCACGCTCGTGCCCACGGCGGCAAACATCGACAGGTCGTTCTCGCCGTCGCCAAAGGCAATCGCCTCGCTCGCGTCGATACCAAGCCGCTCGAGCGTCGCCGCCACGCCCAGGTCCTTGCCGCCGTTAGCGGGAATAATGTCGCAGAACAGGTCGCACCAGCGCGTGGTGAGCGAATGCGACACGGCGTCGGTCACGATATGCTCGTCGACCGGGTCCACAAAGGCGCAAAACTGGTAGACCGGTGCGTCAAAGGCGTGCTCAAACGGCTCCTCGTGGTAGACGATTCCCGCGTTGCTGCCAGCCGTCACCACGCGCTCGGACAGGCGGTTCACAAACGAGTTCTCGCCCTGCATGCACAGCGAGTCGTAGCGCCCCTGCGCCACCTGGTCCACAATCACCGCGACGTCGTCCGAATCGATCGGGCAGCTGCGGTAAACCCCCTCGGCATCAAAGCAGTGCTGGCCCGAAAGCGTAATGTACGCATCCCAGCCCAGGTCGAACAGCCAGTCCGGCATCTGGTAGGTCGGACGGCCCGTGGCGATCACGCACGCAATCCCCTGCTCGTGAAAGCTGTCGAGCACCTGCTGCGCCGACGCCGGAATCCGGTGGGTCTTAAAGCTCAGCAGCGTGCCGTCGATATCGAAAAACGCGGCTTTGATCATTCTCGCCTACTCCTCGCCCTCGAGCTTTTCGCTCGCCTCGAGCCACGCCATCTCCAGCTCGTCCATGGCAGCGTGAGCCTCGTCGATCTTTGCCTGCTGCTCGCCGAGCGCCGTGTAGTTGGTGGGATCGACTTGGGCCATTGCTGCCTCGGCCTCCTCAACGCGGGTGCGCTGCGTCTCCATCTTGCGCTCGAGCGAACTCACCTCGCGGCGGAGCTTCTGGCGCTCGGCGTTGGACAGGCCGTTGGGCTGACCGCTCGACTTGGGCTTTTCGGCCGCAGCTGCCGCGGCACCGGTGTCGAACGTGCCGGTCTTGGCGCTCGGCGCGCCCACGGGCTCGCCCTCGGCGGTAGCGTTGCACAGGCGCAGGTACTGGTCCACGCCACCGGGCATATGCGTCAGGTGGCCGTCGAGCAGCGCCCACTGCTGGTCGGTCACGCGCTCCATCAAAAAGCGGTCGTGCGTCACCAGGATCAGCGTGCCGGGCCAGCCGTCCAGCAGGTCCTCGACAATCGCGAGCATGTCGGTATCCAGGTCGTTGCCCGGCTCGTCCAGGATGAGCACGTTGGGCTCGTCCAGAATCGTCAGCAACAGCGACAGGCGACGGCGCTGGCCGCCCGAAAGATCGCCGATGCGGCTCCAGAGCTGCTGCGTCGTAAAGCCCAGACGTTCGCAGAGCTTCTCGGGCGAAGTCTCCTTGCCGTCGATGACGTAGTACTTCTTATAGTTGCCGAGCACCTCGCGGATCGTGTCGCCCATGTAGGGCTTGAGCTCCTCGAGCTGCTGCGACAGCACGCCAAAGCGCACTGTCTGGCCAATCTTCACGCGGCCGCGCGTGGGTTCAATCTTGCCCTGGATCACGTCGAGCAGCGTCGACTTACCGGCGCCGTTCTCGCCCAAAAGGCCATAGCGGTCGCCCGCGCCAATGAGCCAGGTCACATCGGTGAGCACCTGCTTGGGCGCGCCGTCGGTATCGGCATAGCCGGCATCCACGTCGACCACATCGATAACCTGCTTGCCCAAGCGGCTCACGGCCAGGCGCTTGAGCTCCAGCTCGTCACGCACGGGCGGCACGTCGGCGATCAGCTCACGAGCGGCATCCACGCGAAACTTGGGCTTGGTGGAACGAGCCTGGGCACCGCGGCTCAGCCACGCGAGCTCCTTGCGCGCCATGTTGCGACGGCGCTCCTCGGTAACCGCGGCCATGCGGTCGCGCTCTACGCGCTGCAGGATGTATGCCGAATAGCCGCCCTCGAAGGGATCGACCTGGCCGTCATGGACCTCCCACATACTGGTGCAGACCTCGTCCAAGAACCAGCGGTCGTGCGTGACCACGAGCATCGCGCCCTGACCGCGCTGCCAGCGGGCCTTTAAGTGGCGCGCGAGCCAGTTGATGGTGCGCATGTCCAGGTGGTTGGTGGGCTCGTCAAGCATAAGCACGTCATAGTCGCCGATCAGCAGGCGCGCGAGGTCCACGCGACGGCGCTGGCCGCCCGAAAGCTCGCCCACCGTGCCCTCCCAGGGCACATCGCTAATAAGGCCAGCGAGGATCTGACGCGTACGTGGGCTCGAGGCCCACTCATACTCGGGCGTATCGCCCACGACGGCATGATGCACGGTGTCGGCATCGGCCAGGTTGTCCTTTTGGCCGAGCAATCCGATCGTGGTGTCGCGGCGATGCGTCACGCGGCCATCGTCGGGCTCCAGCGTGCCGGCGAGCACACTCAGCAGCGTCGACTTGCCGTCGCCGTTTTTACCGACGATACCAATACGGTCGCCCTCGTCCACGCCGAGCGTCACGCTATCGAAAATATGCTTGGTGGGAAACTCTAGGCTGACGGAATCGCATCCCAAAAGAATCGCCATATGCCCTGCTCCTTCGTAGAAATACAACGTTGTCCATGATAGCAGCGAGCCCCACCCCAAACCACCACGAAGGTGCCTGTCCCCTTTGTGGTGGTCATTTCGGTCGCAGAGCAAAAGGCGGGCCATCTCGCAAAAGAGATGACCCGCCTCTCCAATCAGTCCCGCGGCAACCGTGGCCGCCGCGGGCCTCAAGCATGTCCCGGACTAGGAGAACATGCCGGTGAGGTAATCATTCAGCCGCTTATCCTTGGGCCGTTGGAAAATCTCGTCAGTCTCGTCGTACTCAACCATATCGCCCATGTAGAAGAACGCCGTGCGGTTGGACACGCGCGACGCCTGCTCCATGTTGTGCGTCACGATGACGATGGCACGGTCGGCAACGATCGATGACATGAGGTCCTCGATCGCCAGCGTCGAGATGGGGTCGAGCGCCGAGCAGGGCTCGTCAAACAGGATCACGTCGGGATTGAGCGCCAGCGTGCGCGCAATGCACAGACGCTGCTGCTGGCCGCCCGAAAGCGCGTAGGCGCTCTTGTCGAGCTTGTCCTTGACCTCGTCCCACAGCGCCGCACCACGCAGACTTTCCTCGACCATACGATCAAGCTCGTCGCGGTCGGTAATGCCGTGACGCCTGGGCGCAAACGTAATGTTGTCGCGAATGGACTTGCGGAAAGGGTTGGGCTGTTGGAATACCATGCCAATGGAGCGACGCAACTCGTAGGTGTTCTCGGTCTTGGTGTTCACGTTGCGCCCGCGATAGTTGATCTCGCCCTCCACGCGGCAGCCGCGAATCTCGCGATTCATGAGGTTGAGGCTACGCAAGAAGGTCGACTTACCGCAGCCCGAAGGCCCGATGAGCGCCGTGATCTCGCCCTTGTGAAAGTCGAGCGACGTATTGTGCAGTGCATGGTGGTCGCCATAGTACACGTTGACGTCCTTGGTGGAGAGCACGACCTCGTCGCTCACGGCCTTGCCGCTCGCGCGCACGCGCTTCTCGCTCTCCCCCACGCTCGACAAAAAGTCCTGGGTCTCGGACGATGCCGCCTCAGTTGCGGGCGTTGCATTTATCTCGCTCATTCGGCCGTCATCTTCCTTGCCAGTTGTTTGCCCACGATACGGGCGACTACGTTAAACAGCAGCACGCAAATCATCAGCAGCGCCGCGGTGCCCCAAACGATCTGCTGGGCCTCGGGGCTGCCCTCGCCATAGATCTTGTAGATGTGCACGGCGAGCGACTCACCGGGGCGGAACACGTTCCAGGCGCAGGTGGGGCTCGACAGGTTAAAGCTCAAGAAGTTCAGACGCACCGGCGAGCTCATGCCCGAGGTAAAGAGCAGCGCCGCGGCCTCGCCAAAGACGCGGCCGGCCGAAAGCACGATGCCGGTCACGATGGCGGGCATGGCCTCGGGAATCAGGATGTGCAGCGTGGCCTCCCAGCGGGTAAGGCCCATGGCCAGGCATGCATCGCGCTGGGCCTGTGGCACGTCCTCGAGCGCCTGCTGAATCACGCGCACCAGAATGGGGATATTGAACATGGTGAGCGCGACGGCGCCGGAGATGATGGAGTACTTCCAGCCCAGCTGCACCGAGAACACCAGGAAGCCAAACATGCCGACGACGATGGAAGGCAGCGAGGACAGCGTCTCGATGGCGGTAGAGGCGATGTCGCGGATAGGGCCGTTCGGCGCGTACTCAACCAGGAAGACCGCTCCGCCTAGGCTGATGGGCACCGAGATGATCAGAGTGATCAGCAGCAGGTAGAACGAGTCGAACAGCTGGTAGAGCACGCCGCCCTGCGTTCCGTTGGCGCGCGACGGCTCTGTGAGAAAGCCCGGCTGGAACAGCGTCGAGATGCCCTCGAACAGGATATAGGCCACCATGGAGATGACGATGAGCATGACGATGGCGACGATCGCCGTCAGCACGCCCGTGGCGATGCGATCCTGCTTTTGGACACGCCCGAGCCTCGCCTCGTCGATGTGGATGCGCGTGCTAGCCACGAGCCTTCGCCCCCTTGCGGCCAATGAGATGGATGATCAGGATGAAGATGAGGCTCATGCCCATCAGCAGCAGACCGAGTGCCCACAGGACGTCGTCCTGGGCCGAGCCCTCGGCGTAGACCGCCATGGACGTGGTGAGCGTGGTGGTGATGGTCGAAGCCGGCGACAGCAGCGACGTCGGCATGGCCTCGATGCCGCCGATGACCATGCGCACGGCGAGCGTCTCGCCAAAGGCGCGGGTCATGCCCAAGATAACCGCGGTCATGAGCGACGGCATGGCGGACTTGAGCACCACGTGCCAGATGGTCTGCCAGCGGGTGTAGCCCAGCGCGAGCGAGCCCTGTCGGTAGCCGTCGGGCACGGCGCGCAGGCCATCGACCGAAAGCGTGGTCATCGTCGGCAGAATCATGACCGCCAGCACGATGGCGCCGGGCAAGATGCCCAGGCCCGTGCTCACGTGGAAAACGCTCTTCATAAGACCGACGACCACGTGAAAACCGATCAGGCCAAAGACGACCGAGGGGATGCCGGTCAAAAGCTCAATGAGCGGCTGAAAGATCTTAGAGCCAAACTTAGGGCTAATCTCGACCGCAAAGATGGCAGAGCCGATGGCGATGGGCAGCGCGATAAGCGTGGAGAGTACCATGACCGCAAACGAGGTGACGATCAGGGGCAGGGCGCCGGTATAGGGCAGGCCGTTTTCGGCTGTGTTGGCCAGGTCCCACTTGGTGC
Organism: Collinsella sp.; assembly: GCA_036301625.1. Classification (GTDB taxonomy): domain Bacteria; phylum Actinomycetota; class Coriobacteriia; order Coriobacteriales; family Coriobacteriaceae; genus Collinsella. Next base: position 14,745 of record JAXJEC010000028.1, read on the forward strand.
CGGTGAAAAACTCGACGACCGAGACGCCGTCCTTGACAAAAGCCGAGAGGCCCTTTTGGGCGACCATAAAGATGAGCGCGGCAACGACAAGCGTCACGAGCGCTACGCACGCGCCCGTGACGCCCAGGCCCACGTTCTCAAGGTCGCGCTTTGGCAGCTGTTTTGCCATTGCAAACCTTTCCGGGGCGATTACTTATTTAGCAGAGACCTTGCCGCTGGCGTCCTTGACGACCTTCATGGCAGAGACGGGGATGAAGCCCTGCTCCTCGACGAGCTTGCCCTGGACGTCGTCGGAAAGCATGAACTCTAGGAAGGCCTTGGTGGCCTCGTCGGCGTCCTTGGAGCAGTACATGTGCTCGGTAGCCCAGATCTTGAAGGAGTCGTCGGTGACGTTTGCGCTCTTGGGCTCCACGCCCTCGACCTTGATGGCGTTGAACTTGGAGTCATCGAAGTGCGAGAAGTCGAGGTAGGAGATGGCGTTGTCGGTGCTGCCCATCTGAGTCTGGACGTCGCCGGACTTGTCGAGCTCGGCGTCGCCCTTAAAGTCAACGGCCTCGTCACCAAAGACGGCGGCCTCGAAGGTGGCGCGGGTGCCGGAGCCGGCCTTGCGGTTGAGGACGACGATCTTTGCGTCGTCGCCGCCGACCTCCTTCCAGTTGGTAATCTGACCGGAGAAGATACCCTTGAGCTGCTCGAGGGACAGGTCGTCGACCTTGACGTTCTTGGAGACGACGGGGCCCATGCCCACGACGGCGACCTCGTGGTCGACGAGGTTCTTGACCTGATCGGCCTCGAGCTTGGTCTCGGCGAAGACGTCGGAGTTGCCGATGGTAACGGTGCCTGCGGCGACAGCGGTCAGGCCCTTGCCCGAACCGTTACCCGAGCCGGAGACGGAGACGTCCGGGTTGGCATCCATGAACTTCTCGGCAGCGGCCTCGACGAGAGCCTGGAACGAAGAGGCACCGTCGTAGGTCACCTCGCCGGAGACGGACTCGGCAGCAGCGGCGCTACCCTTGTCGGCGGCGTCGGAAGCGCCGGAGCCGCCGCAACCAACGAGACCGAGACCGACGATGCTGGCAAGACCACCAGCGAGGCCGAGGAACTGACGACGAGAATAAGCCTGATCGAGCATGATCTTCCTTTCATACATGCGACTCGCGAGCACCCTGCCCGCTTTGCTGTTCGGAAAGATACGACCCCGATCAGGCGACAACCGCGTTATCTGCGGTTTCTTACGGGCATTTGATAGACCCTTACCGCAAGCGCAGCACGGCCTTTACAAACGAATAACAATCCAGCGCCGAACATGGCGCACCTTTTACACCAGAGGAAGGTAGTCCTTGGAAACCCCGCAGGTTGAGCATAAGTCAGCGAAAACGCCCCTAAGCGAGCAAGGTGACGTGAAAGAGGAGGGAAGCGTACTTTTGTACGCGACCGACGATTGAACGTCAGATTGCCGCTTGGGGACGTTTGCAGCGTCGACTGGTTACGCGGTTTGGTAAAACCGCGTAACCCTAAAGCTCTAATTCATTCAAACGGAGGATCGCAACAATATAGATCTTGAGCGCCTGCTTGAGCTGTTCCTCGTTGGCGCACTCGTTGGGGCCGTGCATCTGGCCGCCCCATGCGGGCAGCTCCAGGCCGGTCTCCTCGGGGCCAAACGAGACGGCGCGGGCAAAGTTGCGCGCGTACGTGCCGCCGCCCATGGCAAAGGGCTCGGCATGCTTGCCGGTGAACTCGTTATAGGTATCGATAAGCGCCTTCACGGCCGGATCGTCGGCAGACACCGAGAACGGCACCTTCGCACGACCCACACGGCACGTCACGCCAAAACGGCCCACGAGCGGCTCGAGCTGCTCGCGGATGGTATCGGCACTCGTGCTATCGGGGAAGCGCACGTCGGTGACCTGCTCGATATGGCCATCCGCCACACGGATGACGCCAGCGTTGCAGGTAAGCGGGCCAAACGCTGGGCTCGTCGCGTCGATACCCAGGCCGCGACCATAGGCATCCGCATGCACAAAGGCCAGGAACTTGACGAACTCGTGCTCGGCAGGCGTCAGCAGGCGCTCGTCGCGTGCACCAAACGCGTCCTCGGCCTCGCGCAGATACGACACGATCAGGCCGACGGCGTTGATGGTGCCCTCAGGCATCGAAGCGTGACCGCCAATACCGTGGGCGAAAATCTGCGCATGCCCGTTATCGAGTGTCGTGATCTCAAGGCGGTCGGCGTTCTCGACCGGCGCCGGCAGCTCATCGGCGGCAATCGCGAGCTCGCAGATAGACTGCGACGGAATGGCGTTGCTCGCCTCGGCACCGCTCCAGGACACAATGCGCCCGCCGTCGATCTTGGGGCTCACGAACGTCGCCCCAAACTGGCCCTTCTCAGCATTGCAGACCGGGAACTCGGCATCGGGCGTAAACAAAAAGTCGGGGTCTGCGTTGTTCTCCAGATAATGGTGAACGTCGGACATGCCCACTTCCTCATCGCAGCCCAGCAGCGCGCGGAAGGTGTAGCGCGGAACAATGCCGTGCTTGAGCAAGTAGGCGCCGGCGTAGAGTGACAATACCGCCGGGCCCTTGTCGTCAATCACGCCGCGACCGAGCAGCCAGCCCTCGCGGCGCTCCATGGTGAACGGGTCGGTGTTCCAGCCAGGGCCGGCGGGAACCACGTCCACGTGGCAGATAGTCGCGAGCTGTTTGTCGCCGCGGCCCGGGATATCGGCGATTCCCACATAGCCCTCGTCGTCGCTCGTCTGATAGCCGAGCTTCTGCGCGATGCCGAGCGCGCAATCGAGCGCGTCACGGACCGGGCGGCCAAACGGCGCGCCGGGCTCCGCATCGGCAGAAACTGCCACGGACGGATAACTCACCAGCTGCTCGATATCGGCGACGACATCCTCCCAGACCTCGTCGACATACTCGGCAACGCTCTGCTCCACCTGATTCATGGACGACCTCCTTACCAATGAGCGGCGAGCGTGCCCGCCCCTCACATCAAATACCTATATAGCGAAAAGTTTAGCAAGCTCGGCCACCGAGTGCACCACTGCATCGGCACCCGCCGCCTCGTGCTCGCCCGGCGCCGCCGCGCCCGAATAGATACCAATGCACGGCACGCTCATCGCGTGCGCGCCCTCGACGTCGTTAAAGCGATCGCCGATCATCACGGCATCGCCCGCGGCCGCACCCAAGGCCGCCAACGCGTCGCGGACCGAATCGGCCTTGGTCTCGCGCCCCTGCGGCGGATTCATGCCAACCACCGCCTCAAACTGAGAAAGTCCCAGCTCTCCCACCATGTCAACGCACTTTGCCTCCATGCGCGACGTCGCCACGGCCAAGCGCTTGCCCTGGGCGACCAACCCATCCAGCAGCTCGGGGATCCCGTCAAACACGGGATACTCCTCCGGTCCCAGCTCGTCAAAAAAGGCGCGGTACTCGTCGGCCACCACAAGCGACTCCTCGCGGGAGAAGCCATAAAAGTCGTGAAAACTCTTCCACAGGGGCGGCCCGATCATGCGACGCAGGTCACCCATCTGCGCCTCCGAAAACCCGCGTGCAGCCAGCGTCTTGCGCGTCGAGGTCATCACCGCCCGACCCGTATCGGCCACCGTGCCATCAAAATCAAACAGCACGACCGGCCGTTTGCATATCTCCAGCGCCTCCATCGGCATCCCTCTTCCCCAGTTGACGATTTCCACACCGACACTTCAAACTGTTGACTATTCAACAATTGAACCTAGAAATGTGGAACGACTCCACTATACTTGTCGCACTTTGCTCTCAGAAGGCGGCGCCGTCGCGCCCCAACGAAAGGTGCAATTATGTCTTTTGCCATCATAACCGACTCCACGTCGGACATCTCCCCCGCCCGCGCCCAAGAGCTCGGCATTTACGTGATTCCGCTGCATGTGATTATCGAGGGCGAGGACCTGCTCGACCAGGTGCAGATTACCGCCCAAGAGTACGTCGCCCGCATGGCCGGCTCCGAGCAGCTGCCGCACACCTCGCAGCCGAGTGCCGGCGAGTTCAAGGAACTCTTTGACCGCGTGCGCGCCGACGGCCACGATAGCGCCATCTTTATCTCGCTGTGCAGCGAGTGGTCCGCCTGCTACGCCAACGCCAGCCTGACGGCCGAGACGCACGAGCTCGACGTGCGCTGCATCGACTCGCGCACCGGCTCGGGCGCCGAGGGCCTGCTGGTGGAGTACGCGCTGGCCATGCGCGAGGACGGCCGCAGCCTGGACGAGACCGAGGCGCAGATCCGCGCGACGCTGCCCGACGCCCACCTGCTGCTGATTCCCCGCACGCTCGAGAATCTCGTTAAGAACGGCCGCGCGCCCAAGCTCGCCGGCCAGCTCACGCAAATGCTCAACATTCGCCTGGCCGTTTCGCCGGAGTGGAAATCGGGCGAGATCAAGGCCATAACAAAGGGCCGCGGTGCCAAGCGCATCGTTACCAACACCATGGCCGATTGCCTCGCATTTTTGGCCGAGTATCCGGGCTCCAGCGTGCGCGTGCTCACGACCGGCGCCGCCGAGGAGCAGGAGCTTGTCAACGAGGCACTCGCGGGTCAGGATTACGTAGACGCCGGCACCGGCCCCATCGGCTGCACCATCGCCACCCACGTAGGCGTCGACGCCATCGCCATCAGCTACTGCCCCCGCTACCAGCCAACTCACTAGGGACGCCCACATCAGTTGCGGTGGAATAGGGACTGTTTTTGGCTTATTAGCCGCCAATCAATCCCTATTCCACCGCAACTTAGAAGCAGTTCATTTGGGACGGGGCTAAAAAGACTGGTATCAAACGTTTCAGACCAGTCTTTTAGCCCCGTCCCATTTTACCTACCCTACATCAGCCCGCTCAGGGCGATGTCGACGGCTTCGTTGAGGTCGTCGGTGATGTGGACAAGGTCTGGATCGAGTGGGCTGATCATGCCGGCATCCATCACCGGGCCGTTGAGCCAGTCGAACAGGCCCCTCGCGGTACCCACTGGACAAAAAATGGCAAATATGAGTACCGCCACCAAATTAGTAGCAGCAAAATCTCGCCGGAATTGATCATTTCGATCAATTCCACGTCTTGCCAAGGCTCAAAATTCCGTGTTTAGTGGGTTAGATATATAGAATAATGTGGAATTGGTATTCTATTCTTACCAAATGTTATGAGACTACATTAACAACAGTACTCATATTTGACGTTATTTGACCACGGAGTCATTCGAGGACCCCTCCCCACGCCGCCAACACGCCCCATAGCCGCCAAAACACCTTTAACAACAGCCGCCGCACGTTTTGGCACCGGCTAATTGCCACTCACGGATCGGTACCCCACTATTACCGAACCAAAATCGAAGTCGCATATCTCATAAAGCTGAAATGACGTACCCTCATCCCAATGAACGCTGACAAGAATGGCATTCAAATGAGCAACGCCGTGCATCAATACGCCCTTTTCGGGAACGCCTTATTCAAACTCAATAAAACGGTTGTCCACGCTTCAGATCCGCGTAAGCAGATCGTAATCTGTAGCAACGGTCCAGACATCCGTTACGCAACACTCGAAGAATGGGACAAAGCCGGCAAATCTTTCGGCGAACGTGCACAGACCGAGGGCATCGTTACCAGCGCGAGCCCAGCGCGCGACAAACTCGAGCTCTTTCGCAATCTTTTTACCGGCCGCAAAGATGTGCACGCTCACGGGTATCGCAGAAAAGACGGGGGCATCGGCTATACACCCGCCTGCGCAAATGAGTGGAAGCCAGGCATTTGCCCCAAAGCAAACCATCACAGAATTAAATGCGCTGAATGTCGCAGCCGCACATTCCTTGAGCTGAACGATGCCGCCATTATCGCCCATTTCAAAGGCAGCGACGACAGGCTCCGGGACGTCATAGGTCAATATGTTCTCGACAAAGACTGCAACACAAATGTCCTTGTCATTGATTTTGACAAAGCCGATTGGAAAGAAGCGACAAACGCTATCAGGCTTGTCGTAAAAAACCATGGAATTAACGCTGCGGTCGAGCGATCAAGGTCAGGCAACGGCGCGCATATCTGGTTTTTCTTCCTAGAACCTATAAACGCAAAGACAGCACGAGATTTCGGTAGCTGCCTTATCGCCGAAGCAGCGGCACTCAACAAGACAATCACCTTCGAAGCCTTTGACCGAATGATACCCGCGCAGTCCACCATTCCTGAAGGCGGCTTTGGAAATCTCATTGCGCTGCCCTTTCAGGGAAAAGCGCAGCGGGAAGGAAACAGCGTATTTGTTGACGAACGATTCGAGCCCTTTCCCGACCAATGGCTTTACCTTTCGCAAATCCAACTAATCTCGCGTGCGACGGTGGATCGTCTGATCGAGGACACCAAAAACAAACCGCTTGGAATAGCAACAGCTGCAGCGACAAACAAAACCAGGCGCAATGTCCAAAAGCCACGAAAGCGGCTCCCGCTCACGCCACGAGACTTCCCCTCGAACCTGCTCGTCACACAAGCCGATATGCTCTACATCCCCGAAAAGTCTCTGAGCCCGGCAGCTCAAATGGAAATCCGCAGGCTTGCGACATTTGCCAACCCGGAGTTCTTCCGTGCGCAATCTATGCATCAATCAGTATTCGGCAAACCGCGACTCATAGACCTCAGCGAACTTAGAGATGGCCGCGTCGCGATTCCCAGAGGCTGCAAAGCCCAACTTGAGCAGCTGATTCAAGAAGCCCACGTTACTGCCCATTATTCAGACGAACGTAGCACAGGCAATCCAATTGAGATGGCATTCAAAGGGACCCTTCATCCCGAACAGCAAATTGCCGCCGACCAGATGCTTGAATACGAAGACGGAATCATGTCTGCGCCAACGGGCTTCGGTAAAACCGTCATCGGAGCTTATCTTATTGCCGCCGTTGGTCTTCCGGCGCTCGTCATTGTTCCAAAGACCGCGCTCATAGCCCAATGGAAATCGCAGCTCGAACGATTTCTCGACATTACGGACACCAGAGAGCCGGTCCGAACGCCAAAAGGACGAATCAGCAAAAAGCAACCTCCCCTTATTGGACAAATCGGAGGGGGCAAAACCGCCGTCAGCGGCCTTATCGACGTCGCTTCCTTTCAGTCGCTATCTGGCAAAGACTCCCAAACCGGGGAGCCGATAGTTAAGAACCTTGTTCGTAATTACGGCCTCATTATCTGCGACGAATGCCACCATGCTGCCGCGCCACAGCTCGAGCTCGTCCTCAAGTCCGCTCCAGCCAAATATATATATGGCCTCTCCGCGACACCCGAGCGCTCCGACGGACTCACGCGGGCGCTCTCGATGCTCTGCGGCCCGCTTCGCTATGTCATCGATCCAAAAACGCAGGCAATTCAGCAGGGCATCCAGCGCATCGTTCGACCGAGATTTACCGGCATTCGGCTATCCGCCTACGAGCCGGATGCAAGCTTCAATCAGATTCTCGATATGCTGTGTGCACATGCGGCAAGAAACGAATTGATTGTCGATGACGCCCTCGAAGCAGCGTCAAACGGTCGACATCCGCTCATACTATCCAAAAGGAAAAAGCATGCTGAGGAACTGTTCAGGTTGCTTAATGATCGCAGACACGAGCCCATACTCTTAACCGGAGAAATCGGCGCCAAAGAAAGAAAAGCGATACTGAACAGTCTTCCCGGCTTTGAGCATGAACATCGAATCATCGTCGCCACCGAAAGCCTTCTGAGCGAGGGCTTCGATCTGTCCTACCTTGACACCCTTTTCATTGCCACGCCGATATCTTGGGACGGCAGCGTAACGCAACAGGTGGGCAGACTGCATAGAAGCCACGAGGGCAAGCAACAGGTTGAGATATTCGACTACATTGACCTGTCGATACCCATGCTCGCCCGCATGTACCAGAAAAGACTCAAGACGTACGCCAAGTTGGGGTACGAAATTTATTCAGCAGAGGACAGCGAGCAACCCGATTACAACATTCTCATAGAGCCGGCAAACGCTATTGAGGCATTAATTAAAGACATCACCGGTGCCACAAAGAGTGCCTTCATAGCCGCATCCTACGCATCCGCCGCATGCCTCACGAAACTCACCACCACACTCGCAGGCGCAGCCGCCCGTGGGATTACCCTTGAGGTTTATGTTGCCTCACCTCCGCGCGATGACGCGAAAGCGATTTTTGCCGAGATGAACGTCGACTATTCCGTCAAGGCCAAAGGGCGGCTGTGCGCGGCCGTGATTGACGAGGAAACTGTCTGGTACGGGACTATCCCGCTGCTGGCATTCCCCAAGAAAGAAGACCGCAGCATCCGTTTCAAAAGCAACGAAGTCGCCGCTGAGTTTTTGAGCGAAATCCAGCAATGAGGAGAACCGGGGGCCGCAGCAGCGAACGGGGCGCCCACATCAATTGCGGTGAAATAGGGACTGTTTTTGGCCAATCGACCGCAAATCAGTCCCTATTCCACCGCAACTTGGAAATCGGCGATCAGCCCAGCGGACCCTGAAACAGTTCCTCATGCGAGCCCATTCTCACCAGCCTAATCACTGGGTTAGTCTTATGGGGAAGATAAAGAACGACCACATCGACCAAGCCATCGGATAGGTGGAAATCGATGTGGCCGTTGTAGTTTCCGCCCGGGTTTGAGAGCTCGTGGGCGCCATACTCCGCCGGAAGTGACCCATGAGCCACAAGCTCTGCAACCGCCGCTTTAAACTCACTTTTTAGCTGCGGATGCATGCGCATCGTTCGTTTGTAGTCCGCCTTAAATTGAGCCTCGACTTTAATCTCGAACATCGCTATTCCTCATCGAGGAATGACATAAGCTCATCAGCGTTATTGAATGACGGGCTATCGTCCGGCAAAATCCCCAACTCATGAGCCTCGGCGATCACCATGGCACGCCTCGTCGCCTCGTTGGGCATCTCCGCCCTTCCTACAATCTCAAAAGGAATCTTTCGCTGATTTACCAGCTGCCGAACGGCAAGATTGAGATAGGAATTGAGGCTGAGGCCGACCGAATCCAAGAACTCAGTCGCCTGCTCCTTGAGCCCCTCTTCGAGGCGAACCGTCGTAGGCTTAACCGTTGCAGTAGACATACGCGACCTCCTTGCCCTCGTCTTTTGCATCAGTATACCCAATATAAATGGCAACCTGACGTTAGATAGCATCAGATTGCCATGCATATTCATGTCGCGGTAGACACGATTGCTCTACATCAACCCGCTGAGCGCAATGTCAACGGCCTCGTTGAGGTCGTCGGTAATGTGTACCAGATCCGGGTCGAGCGGGCTAATCATACTGGCGCTCATTACCGGGCCGTTAAGCCAGTCGAACAGGCCCTGCCAGTACTCGGTGCCCACCAGCACAAGCGGCATGCGCTTGACCTTGTGCGTTTGCACCAGCGTGAGCACCTCGAACATCTCGTCGAGTGTGCCAAACCCGCCGGGAAAAACAATAGCGCCCGAGCTGTATTTGACGAACATGGTCTTGCGCACAAAGAAGTAACGGAAGTCCATACCAAGGTTCACGTATTTGTTGAGCCCCTGCTCGTGCGGCAGCTCAATGCCCAAACCAACTGACTTGCCGTTGACGCTCGCCGCCCCCTTATTAGCCGCTTCCATGACACCAGGACCACCGCCGGTGATAACCGCCACGCCGCGCTGGGCAATCTTACGGCCGACTGTGCGCGCCGCCTTGTAGAGCGGATCGGTCTTGGGCGTGCGGGCGCTGCCGAAGATGGTCACCGCAGGACCAAGCTCGGCAAGCGCGCCAAAGCCATCGACGAATTCTGCCTGAATACGAAGGACGCGCCACGGATCGGCATGCAACCAGTCGGTTGAATCTTCGGGCGCCAGCAGGTTGGCGTAGGTGTTGTCCTTAGGAATCATGGGGCCGCGCATAACCACGGGGCCGCGGCGGTAAGTCTCGTCGTAGGCGGGCTCGCCCTCGACGTTCTCATTCTTAATCATGGGTACTCCTATCGAGAAAAAGAAAAGCGGGCGGGGTCGACGCCATGCGTCAAACACCCGCCCGAACATCAACTATTCGGTATGGTACCCACGATGCGTTATGCGCTTGCAAGGCATCGGTCAGCGGTCGCGCAGCCGACGTCAGCGAATGTGACGAGCGGCTGCCGCTCAGCCTTTGCCGTTGCCCACGCTCTGTAAGCGCGCCTGTCGCCCTTAGTAATCCACCGCGGCAGGACTATTCATCCAATCGCTCACGAATGCGCCGTAACGGCCCTCGATAATGGCCTGACGGGCACGCTGCATAAGGTTGAGCAGGTAGTAGATGTTGTGCATCGACAGCAGAATGCCGCCGAGCATCTCCTTCTGCGTGACCATGTGGCGAATGAGTGCGCGGCTGTAACCGCCCGTGCACACCGGGCAGGTGCAGGTGGGATCGATGGGGCCGTCGTCGTGCGCAAAGCGCGCGTTGCGGAAGTTGAGGCGACCCTCACTCGAAAACGCCGTGCCCATACGGCCGGTGCGCGTCGGTAGCACGCAGTCGAACATGTCGATGCCCACACCCACACCGCGCACGAGGGTGGTGGGGTTGCCGACGCCCATCAGGTAGCGCGGCTTGTGCTTGGGCATGTACTCGCTTACGAGCGGTGCCAGGGTCTCGAACATGGTCTCGTGGTCCTCGCCCACCGAGTAGCCGCCGATGCCGTAACCGGGGAAGTCGCCGCACTCCTCCAGATGGCGCAGCGAGCGCAAGCGCAGGTCCAGGTGCATGCCGCCCTGAACGATGCCAAAGAGTGCCTGGTCGTCGCGGGTATGCGCCTTATAGCAGCGCTCGGCCCACATGCTCGACAGCTCAACGGCGCGCTCAACGTAGGCGCGCGTGGCGGGATAGCCCGGGCACTGGTCCAGCTGCATGCAGATGTCGGAGCCGAGCTTCATGGCGATCTCCATGTTGTCCTCGGGTGTCCAGAACACGTGGCGGCCGTCGTAATCGTTGACGATAAAGCGCACGCCCTCGTCAGTGAGCTTGACGGCATCGTTGTGACTGAAGACCTGGAAACCGCCCGAGTCGGTGAGGATAGGGCCGTGCCAGTTCATAAACTTGTGCAGGCCGCCCAGCTCGGCGATGGTGTCCTCGCCGGGACGCATGGACAGGTGATAGGTATTGGCAAGCACGATCTGGGCGCCGAGCTGTTTGACGGTCTCGGTAGGAATGCCCTTGACGTTTGCCTTGGTGCCCACGGGCATGAAGATCGGTGTCTCGATGTCGCCGTGCGGGGTGTGCAGCACGCCGGCACGCGCATGCGTCGTCGGGTCCTCGGCGATCAGGTCGAATTTAAAAAGGCTCTGGTCCATAAACTGGAACTCCTTGGTTGCGGTTCATACGCAAACCATTATACGGGCAACCCGCAAAGAGCACCGACTCGACAGAAACTGGTGCAAAGGAAACCTGCCCCTTGCGACAACGGATCATTTCCGACAGCCACAGCAACGCCGATGCTATGGCACCGACAGCGAAAACCCGCCAGAGCGAGCAAGGTGCCTTCAAGCAAAATGGCGCCGCAGGTTGAGCATAAGTCAGCGAGCGGGCCGCATTTGAGACAAGGTGACGTGAAACGAAAGGGCGCTGACCTTCTGGTCGCGCCCTTGAAGTTGAACGTCAGATTGTCCAAATGCGGCCCGCGCAGCGTCGAGCCGTTACGCGGTTTGGTAAAACCGCGTAACCCCTACGGCCGCTGGCCCATGCCACCCTCGAGGGTGACGGTCTCGCCGTTCATGTACTTAAAGTCGGGACCGCAGAGCTGAACGACCACGCGGCCGATTTCCTTCTCGACGTCGCCGTAGTGACCAGCCGGCGGCATGTGGACGTTGGCCTTGAACGCCTCGGGATAGGCATCCTGGAAGTTCTCGAGCGCAGCGGTCCAAGCAAGCGGGCACACGATGTTGACGTTGATGCCGTCCTTGCCCCACTCGTTGGCGGCAACGCGGGTCAGGCCGCGGATGCCCTCCTTGGCGGCAGCATAGCTGCACTGGCCATAGTTGCCAAACAGGCCGGCGCCCGAGGCAAAGTTGACCACGGAGCCCTTGGTCTCCTTCAGGTGCGGATAGGCCTTCTGCATGTACAGATAGGTAGCATACAGACCGGAGTAAATGGCCAGGTTAAACTGATCCATGGTGTGATCGGCGATGGTCACGCCCGAGGCGCTAGCCTGAGCATTGTTGACGACGGCGTCGATGCGGCCGAACTCCTCAATGGCCTTGTCGATGACGTTCTGGACGACGGCCTCGTTGTCCTGACCAGCCGAGACATCGGCCTGAACAGGCAGAACCTTGACACCGTACTCGGCCTCGAGAGACTCCTTGGCGGCCTCGAGCTTGGCGACGTTGCGGCCGGTGATGACGAGGTTCGCGCCCTCCTTGGCAAATGCGATATCGATGCCGTAGCCGATGGAGCCAGCGGAACCGTCCTTAAGCGTGGCCTTGCCGCCGCCGGTGACGATCACGGTCTTACCAGTGAAAAGTCCCATACAAAGTCCTTTCAAATCGCGACGGGCACGCCCGCCGACTGCGCGTATCCAACTTCACGCGCCAAAAGCTGAGATGCAACTTTAGCGTGTTCAAGCAAAAATAAAAGACCGCGGTAGGCGAACGGCACCACGTAGTTCGGCGAAGGGATTGTCAAGTACAAACTGGATAAAACGGCCGAGTTATTGTTATCAGATCGAGCCATCGAACACGTTTTGAAACTTTGCTGCGGCGCGCGGGATGTCGGCGCGAGACCTTATCATAGGGTGACAAACAACGATGAGGAGCACATGCCTATGACAGACGAGCTGGACCCCCAGACTCAAGAGCATATTGATCATTCCGCAGACGCCGTCGACGACTGCGATACTCCTACCTGCGTCGACGCCTCCACCGATGCGCCCGCCACCGCAGATGCGCCCGCTGCCGCAGATGTGCACGCTGCCGCAGATGTGCACGCCGATGCGGATAAAGCAACAGACACAGACGATACTGTCGAGCATGACGAAAGCGAGCAGCCGGAGCCGAGCGATGCCGAACCCGACACAGACCCCGCGCCACAGGCGGCAGGCCCCATCGAGGTGTCTTCGGAAGAAGAGCTCGATGCCGTCATGGACTCCATGATGGATGCCGTCAAAGCGATGAAAGACGCCGTCGCCGATGCCGATATTGATGCCGAGGAAGAGGAGGCCGCCGAGGCGGCCTCGACCTTTGTGCCCGGCGAGACTCCGGTTGCCGACCAGGGCAGTACCATGCCCTCGTTTCTCCAGCTCGAGCACCCCACGATTGGCGCCGATGCGGTCGATCCGCACGCAGCAGGCTTTTCTGTGGTCGAGGGCGGTACCGGCAATATCGCCGCGCCGCAGACTGCCGATGCGGACGCTGCCGACACCACTCGCCCGACCGCCCCGCACTCCCCCGCCGCGAGCCGCGATCTGGGGACCGCTGTCTCGAACACCGCGAACGCCGTGGGCACCTTTATCGCCCAGGGCGCCTCGGCCATGCGCGAGATGAACGCCGCGAAAAAGGCACTTGCCGATGCCCGCGCCCACCTGACCGAACTTGAGCAGCGCATTGCCGATCAGGCCGAGGAACTCGAGACGCGCCAGGATATCGCAGGCCGCTACGACCAGATCGTCGCCGACCAGCGCCAAGCGATTGCTACAGCGCAAAAGGCCGCCGCGGCAGCCGAGATTGACCGTGATGCCCACGCCGCCAAAGCGACAGAGCTCAAGAGTCAGTTCGAACAAATGAAGACAGAGGATGACGCGACTGAGCTCCGGCTGAAAGCCGCGCTCGATGCCGTGGAGGCCCGCGAGGCGAGCTCGCGCGAGACCGGCAACCGCCTCATTCGACGTCTTGAGGATTCCAAGCGCATCCGCGACAAGGTGAAGGCCGAGCGAGACGCCGGCATTGCGGCCGCACAACAAACCGTCGACGCCACGCGCGCCCAGCTCGAGACGCTGCGTCATGAGTATGCCGAGCTGCAACGCAATCCCTCGGCAAATCCCGCCAACTATACGGTGCGCACCAGCGAGCTCTCGATGCAGATCTCCGACACGGCAGATGCCCTGCGAAAAGCCGAAGAAGATGTCCCGCGCATCACCGCCGACCTTGAGCACTCGCTTGCCGCAGCCGAGCAGGCCGTCGAGCAGGCTCAAGCCCCCATTGCCGAAGCCAAACGCGCACACCAAGCCGTGACGACTGAGGCCGATGCCGCGCGCGACGAGCTGCAGACGGCGAAAACTGCCGCCACGACGCGCCAGCGCGAACTGCGCGAGAAGATAGCCGCCGAGGACAAGGCACGCCGCGACCAAGAGCAAAGCATCGCCAACGCCCAAGCAGATGCCGCACATGCACAGTCGATCATCGAGCAGGCGACCGAGGTGCATGACCATCCAGAGATCACTGAGTCGCTTGCAGGATCCTTGGCCCGAGACAAAGCCGAACACGCCGAGACCGAGCAAGAAGTCGCCCAGCTCGAGGCCACCGAGGACGCGGTGCGCGAGCGTACCCGCGACTCACGCATCAAATTCACTGGCGCCATCGTCTGCATCGTCGCCGTGATTCTGGCAATCATCCTGATCTGGCTGTTCGCGAGCAAGTAAACCAGCTGCCAAAAAACGCCTCAACTCAGTTGCGGTGAGAAAGTTTCTGTTTAGCCCCAAAAAGGCCAATTCAGGAACTATCTCACCGCAACTTATTTAGATCGACGCAAGGCAACCTATCCCTCTTGCACCGATCTCTTGACATAAGGACTGTCCCCAGGTGCCGGCACAAAAGGAACGTCCCCAAGTGCCAAGTGCCGTAAGAGTGTCCCCTTTGACTAGTCATTTAAGAACGTCCCCAATGACTACCCAATGACTACCCAATGACTACAGCGACAACCACGGCAACGCCGATGTTTTGGCAACGACAGCGAGCGGGCCGCATTTGAGACAAGGTGACGTGAAACGAAAGGGCGCTGACCTTCTGGTCGCGCCCTTGAAGTTGAACGTCAGATTGTCCAAATGCGGCCCGCGCAGCGTCGAGCAGTTACGCGGTTCGTAGAACCGCGTAACTAACAAATGAGCATCGCGTCGCCAAAGCTGAAGAAGCGGTAGCGCTCCTCGATGGCAGCGGCGTAGGCATCCATGATCTGGTCGCGGGTGGCAAGCGCGCTCACGAGCATCATGAGCGTGGAGCGCGGCACATGGAAGTTCGTGATCAGCGCGTCGACCACGTGATAGGTCGAGCCGGGCATGAGGTAAAGCTGCGTCGTGGCGTTCTCGCGCACCACGATGTCACCGCGGCCAAGCGTATCGGCCCCGTCCTCGCGGCCTTCAAAATAGCGCGCCGTCACGGCCGGATCGGACACCGGCGCGTCCGTGTCAAACGCGCTCTCGAGCGAGCGCACCGCGGTAGTGCCGACGGCGATCACACGATGACCCTCGGCCTTGGCCTTATGCACGGCGTCGACAACCTCCTGCGACACGTGGTAGCGCTCGGTGTGCATGACGTGCTGCGTGGGGTCGTCCTCCTCCACCAAGCGGAAGGTATCGATGCCCACCTCGAGCTCGACGGCGGCAAACTTGGCACCCTTGGCCTCGATAGCGGCCATGAGCTCAGGAGTAAAATGCAGGCCCGCCGTGGGAGCGGCAGCCGAGTGCTCCTCCTTCATGGCGTACACGGTCTGATATTTCTCGGGATCGCCCTCGTAATCGGTAATGTAGGGCGGCAGCGGCACGTGACCGGCAGCATGGATGGCCTCGTCAAGCGTGCGCGGCTCGCCGGCGGCATTGCAACCGGCCGGCTCAAAACGCACCAGGCGGCCGCCGCGACTATCGGTGACAAAGTCGACGACCTCGGCCGTCAGCACCACGGGAGCCCCCTCGGGCGCATGAGCGCCATCGGCGCGATACTCAATCTGAGCACCGGGCTTCAGGCGCTTACCCGGCTTGACCAAGCACTCCCAAACATGGCCCAGCGGGTCAACATCCTCGCGGCGCTTGAGCAGCAACGTCTCGACCACGCCGCCCGAGCCCGTCTTGCGACCGATAAGACGGGCCGGCATCACGCGCGTCTGGTTGATGACGAGCACGTCGCCCGGCTCGATATAGTCGATGATGTCACGGAAGATGCGGTGCTCGACGGTGCCGCCATGCCCTAACGGCGTTCCTGTCTCGGAGCCTTTGCGATCAACCACCAGCAGGCGGCAGGAGTCGCGCGGCTCGGCAGGCGCCTGGGCGATGAGCTCTTCGGGCAGGTTATAGTCAAAATCATCGGTACGCATAGACACGTCGGATTCTCCTTATATAGCTAAAGTCCGCTCTACATCCTAGCAGGCTGACGTCCCAAGTGAACTACTTTTTGGCGGCTTTGCGCTCGTCGCGGATGCGGGCGCGGTCCATGGCCGCCTCGACGGCCGAGAAACGGCAGCCGCAGTAGTTCTGCCGATACATGCCCAGCTCGCGCGAACGACGTGTCGCCTCGGGGTAATACGTGCGAAAATCGCGAATCACCGGAGTGAGACCGCGGGCAGCAGCCAGACGCTCCAACACATCATTGCAGGTTTCGAACAACTGGTACGGCGAGACGGCGAGCGTCGTGCCCACAAACTCAAACCCGCGCTCCTGGGCCACACGGCACGCCTCGGCCAGACGCAGGGCATAGCATGAGCGACAGCGACGGGCTCGATCGGCGCCCAGCGGGGCCACGCCGGCCTCCCAGCGCTCCCGGTCCTCCCCCGCCTCGATAAGCTCGATGTCGCCATCGGCACACCACCGGCGCAGCTCGTCCAAACGCCGCTGCCATTCATCGTGCGGCTGAATATTGGGGTTTGTCCAGCAGATTGTGGGCTCAAACCCTTCCTCGCGCAGCAGGCGGACCGGCTCAAGAGAGCACGGCGCACAGCACGCATGCAGCAACAACGGCTTCATCGACATCTCCTCACCCGAAAAAGCGCACGCCAAAGGACGTATCCTCGCAGGCGACAATGCGGCGGTCGCGCAAAATGGTCCGCACGTAATACCAGTCGCCCACACAGCCCGACAAATGCAAGCCGGCCGCCAGGTAGCACAGCAGCGGATAGCCCGAAAACGCAAACCCCAGGGCAAGCGCCGCCGTCACAACAACCGTCGGCGCCAGGCAAACCGCCATGTACCGCCGGCGCGAATACACAACGCCCTCGGCGCAGGCATAGATCATCGCCGTCTCGCGATTCGCCCCAAAGGTCACCTTCGCGCCCGCAGGCGCCAGCAGCTTAAAAAACACACCGTGCACCAGCTCGTGCACGGCGAACGACGCCATTGAGATCGCAGCCAAGCCGACTATCCAGCCCACGACAGCCATCCAGCCGCCCGCGTCAGCCGCATCCAAGTCTGCAGGCCCACCCAGCAACATAAACACCGGCACCAAGCACACGGCAAACACGCCGACTACGACCATCCCCCACACAAAGCAAGCGTGCAGAAAATCCTCGTCTTCAAACGCATGTATGTTGGAAATCTCATTCATAGCATCTTAGGATAGCGCCCCTGCCACGTACCCGTCCGCATGTGCGATAATGTCGAACGATATGCACGAATTGACCACCGCGTCGCCAGGCCTTGCGCCCGGCCGCGCTCTCACCATATGCGAAGGAGTCCCATGGCATCCAAATACTCCATGAACGACCGTCCCAGCTGGCCTCGCCGCGCCATCGTTACCGCCGGCGAGCCCTACGGCAACAAGGGCCTTCACTTTGGCCACGTTGGCGGCGTCTTTGTCCCTGCCGACTTCTTCGCCCGCTTCCTGCGCGACCGTCTGGGCCGCGAGAACGTCATCTTCACCTCGGGCACCGACTGCTACGGCTCGCCCATCATGGAGAGCTACCGCAAGCTCAAGGAGAACGAAGGCTACGATAAGTCCATCGGCGAGTATGTCGAGTCCAATCACTCCCGCCAGGCCGCGACCCTCAACAACTACAACATCAGCTGCGATATCTACGGCGGCTCGGGCCTTGAGCCGGCTGCGCAGATTCACAACGAAGTGACCGCCGAGATTATCGAGCGCCTGCATGAGCAGGGCACCATCTCCAAGCGCTCCACGCTGCAGTTCTACGACGCCAAGGCCGGCACGTTCCTCAACGGCCGCCAAGTGATCGGCCGCTGCCCCATCCAGGGCTGCAAGTCCGAGAAGGCTTATGCCGACGAGTGCGACCTGGGTCACCAGTTTGAGCCCGAGGAGCTCATCGCACCCAAGAGCCAGCTCACCGGCGAGGTGCCCGAGCTGCGCCCGGTCGACAACCTCTACTTCGACCTGCCGGCCTACCTCGACTTTATGAAGACCTACACCGCCAAGCTCGCCCAGAACCCGCAGGTTCGTTCCGTGGTCTCCAAGACCATGGAGGAGTGGCTGCTGCCGGCCCAGCTCTATATCCAAAACAAGTTCCGCGAGGCCTTCGATGCCGTCGAGGACCAGCTGCCCGAGCACACCGTGCTGGAGCCCGAGGGAAACAAGAGCAGCTTTACCGTCACCTTCCCCAGCTGGAAGGAGCGCGACGACGCCCATGCGGTGCTCGCCAACGGCGGCGTGCGCTTCCGCAGCGGCAAAGCGCTCGTGCCTTTCCGCATCACCGGCAACATCGACTGGGGCGTTCCGGTGCCCCAGGTCGACGGCGTTTCCGACGTCACCTGCTGGTGCTGGCCAGAGAGCCTGTGGGCGCCCATCAGCTATACGCGTACCGTGCTCGCGCGCGATGCCAAGGCCGCCGGCGTGACCGAGGGCGTCGCCGCCCAGGATGCCGCCCTCATGGGCGAGCCCGCTGCCGACTCCACACAGGTGCCCGCGCCCACCTACCAGCACAGCTCGCTCGACTGGCGCGACTGGTGGTGCTCGGACGACGCACAGATCTACCAGTTTATCGGTCAGGACAACATCTACTTCTACTGCATCGCGCAGACCGCCATGTGGGAGGCCCTGGGCTGGGACCTCACGCAGAGCACCGTCAGCGCCTGCTACCACCTGCTCTACATGGGCAAAAAGGCCAGCTCGTCCTCGCAGACGCCTCCCCCGCCGGCAGACGACCTACTCAACCACTACACCTGCGAGCAGATGCGCGCGCACTGGCTGTCGCTCGGCCTGTCCGAAAAGCCGGTGAGCTTTAGCCCCAAGGCATACGACACGCGTGTGACCGGCAAGGACAAGGACGGCAACGAGGTGCGCGCCTGCGACGACAAGCGCGTTATCGATCCGGCCCTTAAGGAGAGCGCCCTTTTGACCGGCGTATTCAACCGTCTGGCCCGCAGCTGCTTCTACGGCGTCGCCGTCAAGGAAGGCGACGAGAGCCCCTATCGCAACGGCTGCATCCCCGCCGGTGCCGCCTCTGCCGCCGTGGTCGAGGCTGCCGAGCAGGCAGCTCTTGCCTTTGAGCAGGCCATGTACAAGTTCGAGACGCACCGCGCGCTTGCCGTGTGCGACGACTACCTGCGCGCCGCCAACAAGCGCTGGAGCGACGCCTCCAAGGCCGCCAACAAGCTCGAGGGCGACGAAGCAAACGCAGCGATGACGCAGGCCCTGGTTGATGCCTTTACCGAGCTGCGCGTGGCGACCGTCCTGATGCACGGTATCGTCCCGGCCGGCTGCGAACTCATCTGCGAGTACTTCGACGTCGATCCGGTCGCCTTCTTTAGCTGGGATAACATCTTTGCCTCCACGGACGAGTTCGTAGAGAGCCTGGGCGAGAAGCCCGGCGACCACCGCGTGAAGCCGCTGCCCCCGCGCTTCGACTTCTTCAGCAAGCACGAGAGCCAGTACTAAAGCACGCTAGTAGCAACGCGCCCGGGAATGATTATTCTGGGACGGGGATTAAAAAATCATTCCCGGGCGCCACAGTACAGTCTTTTTGTGACGGGAGTCATGGAATGATTATTTAATCCCCGTCCCAGAATAATCATTTAGGTGGAAGGAAAGACGGATGTCCAAGCCGCGTCGTCGTAAGCAGAAAAAGCAGGTTAAGCCCGAGCTCAAGCTCAGGCAGTTTGCCGCTACCGAGCTTTCCGACCAGCTTGCCGCCCTTCCCTGCGCCGCCGACCTGCCGCGCTTTATGGTCGACACGGTCGCCGGCGCCTATGCGCCCGCCGATGCCGAGCTCATGATCGAGGGCTTCGGCGCCGCGGCCACACGCCCGGTCACGCTGCGCGCCAACACGCTCAAGGCGACCGCCGAGGACATCGCTGCGGCGCTCGGTGCCGCCGGCATCGCCCACAACCCCGTCGCTTGGTATCCGGACGCCTTTATCCTGCCCGAGGCCCAGGTTTCCGACCTATGGGACCTCGACATCTACCGCGACGGCAAGATCTACCTACAGAGCCTGTCGTCCATGATGCCGCCTTTGGTGTTGGGCGCCCAGGCAGGCGAGGACATCCTGGACATGTGCGCAGCCCCTGGCGGCAAGACGACGCAGATCGCCGCCCTCACCCAGGGCCAGGCACACCTCACGGCCTGCGAGATGAGCATTCCCCGCGCCGAAAAGCTTGAGTCCAACCTCCACCGCCAAGGTGCCAAAAACGTGCCCGTCATGCGCATCGACGCACGCGAGCTCGACGAGTTCTTCCGCTTTGACCGCATCCTGCTCGACGCTCCCTGCACCGGCACGGGCACCGTCATCAGTGGCAACGAGAAAAGCCTGCGCGGCCTCACCGAGCAGCTGCTCGTCAAGTGCGCCCGCTCGCAGCGCGCGCTTCTGGACCGCGCCATGGGAGCCCTCAAACCGGGCGGCACGCTCGTCTATTCCACCTGTTCGATCATGCCGCAGGAAAACGAGGACGCCCTGCAAGAGGCCCTCGACAAGCACATGGATTGCGAGCTTATCCCCCTCGACGGCACACCGAGCGAAAGTGAAGCGCGTCGCGCCCAGGATGCCGGCGAGGAGCCGCATATCGAGTGCAACGCCCTCACCGAGGCCATCGCCACCGGCCACGTATCGGCCATCACCAACGGCATGCCCGGCACGCTGACCATTCCGCCCAGCCGCGACTTTGAGGGCTTCTACATCGCCCTGATCCGAAAACGCAGCTAGCGCACGGATTCAAAACTCAACAAACTATCTCCGTGCGCGCTTGTCCTGCTGGTCACGGTGCTGCTTAAGTGCCTCGCGTTCCTTGCGCTCGGCTCTTTTGCCTTTAATGGCCGTAACCACAAAGTAGATGACCGCGGCGGCTACGATTGCGCCCACACACAGGCCAATCGAGCCCAACATTGCTGTGAATTCCATTCCGCGTCACCTCTCTTTTAAACGGGACATTCAAGATAGCACCTCAATACCCGCCACCACAGCTCCTTCACGTTCGCCGACCCTTCGGTCTAACGGATGGCGCGGCGGGGAAAAATCAACTCGTCAAACGATTTAGCAAGCACAACGCTGCCGGCACCCTGCCGGCCGCCATCGCATAGAATCGAGCCTCCATGGATACTCTCAACGATTTGAACGAGCGCGTCGACGCCTTTGTCGGCACCAGCTCCTTCGACACGCCTGCCGCGACAAACGACCAAGCCCCCATCGATGTTCCCGCCGAGGTTCACGAGGACATCGTCGCCTCGGTCGATTTTTCCGAGGTCGAGCTCGCAGACGAGTTCACCGAGCCCCAGGTAGCCGTAACTCCCAACGGCCTGCTCCCCATGGAGCCGCTGCCCATCGACGGGCGTTTGCGAAAGGCGGCCCTCCGCATGCCCGACGAGATCGAGGAGGCCAGCGGTTTTACGCTCTTCGGCCGTCGCATCAAGTCGCTTATCTACACCACCGACGTCGCGGTCATCCGCAACTCCAACGCCGATGCCGTCTTTGCCGTTTACCCCTTCACGCCACAGCCTGCCATTACGCAGGCGCTGTTGACTGTCGCCGAGTGCCCGGTCTTTGTAGGCGTGGGCGGCGGAACTACGACCGGTAAGCGCTCCGTACAGATGGCAGCCGTCTCCGAGATGCAGGGCGCGGCGGGCTGCGTGGTCAACTCCCCCGCCACTGCCGAGATGGTCGAGCACATCACCAACATCGCCGACATCCCCGTCATCGCCACGGTCGTACGTTGCGACGATGATGCGCATGCCAAAGTGCGCGCCGGAGCCAAGATTCTCAACATCGCGGCCGGCAAGAACACGCCACAGGTCCTGCGTGAACTGCGTGAACACTATCCCAGCCTGCCGCTCATCGCACCGGGCGGCAAGACGCCCGAGAGCATCCGTGAAACCATCGCCGCCGGTGCCAACGCCATCATCTGGACACCGCCTTCGGCCCAACAGCTGCAGACCGACATGATGCAGCGCTACCGCAAGATGAAAGAAGACGCCACGCCCGTCATCTCGCGCGACGATGTACCCATTATCGACCAGGTCGCCGCCGCCGAGGTCAGCCAGGTCGAGAACATGAATCCAGACGTGCCGATTCCCGACGAAGTCATCGAGCGCGTCGCTTCAATCCACGATCATATCGAGGAGCGTCGCGCCAACCGTGGACTCAAGCCCTCGCTGCACGGCTTCTTCTTCCGCGGCAAGAAACGCTAACCGCAACAGCAAGGCCCGCCCCGCAAACAACGGGACGGGCCTTGCTGTATGAGCAATCATGCAGCGACGTGATGAGCCAAGTTAATCCACGCGCTTGTCGCCCATAAAGAAGAGCGCCACCGTACCAGGTCCGGTGTGCGAACCGATCAGAGCACCGATATTGTTGATTTCAATCTTGCCTTTGAGCTGCGGAATCTGTTCCTCAATCAGCGCCGCAACGGCCTCGGCATCCTCGCGGCACGCCGAATGGGACAAGATGCACTTACCCGAATAATCCACACCGTCCTGCACGTGTTTCATCATGGTCTTAGCCATCTCGGAAATCGCGCGCTTCTTAGTGCGAATCTTCTCACGTGGCGACAGCCCACCTTCGCAATCGACCGTCATAAGTGGGCAAATTTTAAGCGCCGTGCCGATAATCGCGCTCGCGGCCGAAATGCGACCGCCGCGCAGGTAGCTCGACAGATCGGTCGAGAAGAACCAGTGGTGCAGGTTGAGTTTATGCTCCTCAATCCAAGCGGCCGTCTCGTCGAGCGAAGCGCCGCTATCGCGCACGTCGGCGGCATATTCCAGCAATAGGCCAAAGCCCGAAGACGCCCCCAGCGAATCGATGACGCGCACCTTGCCGCCCTGGGGATAGCGATCCGCGAGCATCTGCGCCGCAACGCAAGCCGAACCATACGTGCCCGAAATACCCGACGACAACGTCAGGTGCAGCACGTCTTTACCCTCGGCAACAAACGGCTCCCAAAACTCCTCGTACTCACCCACGCTCACCTGAGACGTCTTGGGCATGGCGCCCGCGGCAATCTGGGCAAAAAACTCATCCGGCGTAATCGACTGATACAGATCGTCCGTATGGACAACACCATCAATCTCGTAATGAAAACACACGACAGGGATATTGCGCGACGCAAAGAACTCACGGGTTCGATCGGCGGCGGATTCACAGGTCAGGACAAAATCACTCATATGAGGCTCCTTACGTATTGCTGCGCAAATTATCGCACAGTGAGCCTACATACGGTACATATGTCCACTATTTACCAAATCGAACCAAAAATAGCGAACATCTTTACCACCATCGTCTCCACCGACCCCACGCATAAATATCTGAGAAAACACCCTCTGTCGTCTCCACTCAACCGCCATATCTACCTCAACTAAATCGATTTACCAAACCGTTCAGCCGACAATTCAGCCGCTGGCGCAAAATCGAAACAAAAGCGGCGCATACTGATAAACGTTTGACGCCGTTTATCAGTTTTACCAGCCCCATCGGAAGGTGTTTCATGGTCGCATTCGATCGCAACCCGCAAGACTTCAAGTATCTGCGCCTGCTGTCGAGACAGTTCCCCACCGAACAATCCGCATTTACCGAGATTATCAACCTCTCGGCCATCCTCAACCTACCCAAGGGCACCGAGCATTTTATGAGCGACGTGCACGGCGAGTACGAAGCCTTTATGCACATCCTCAACAACTGCTCGGGCGTCGTGCGCGAGCATGTCGACGAGATTTTTGGCGACACGCTCTCCTTTGACGAAAAGGGCGAGCTGTGCACGCTCATTTACTACCCGCGCGAGAAGATTGAGCTGGTCCGCAGACAGCGCGAGGACTCGCCAACTTGGTACAAGACGATGCTTGACCAGCTCATCATGGTCGCTCGCTCGCTTTCAAGCCGCTACACGCGCTCCAAGGTGCGTAAGGCCATCCCGCGCGACTACGCCTATATCATCGACGAGTTGTTGCACACGCACCCGGACGAGAACAACTATCGCGTGCGCTATCACGAGCGCATCGTGGAGTCCATCCTGGAGACCGCCAGCGCCGACGACTTTATCGAGTCGCTCGCTTCGCTCATCAAGCGCCTGGCCGTCGACCACCTGCACCTGGTGGGCGATATCTTCGACCGTGGCGGCGGCGCTGCCAAGATTATGGACCGCCTGCTCACCTATCATTCGCTCGACATCCAGTGGGGCAACCACGACCTGCTGTGGATGGGCGCTGCGGCCGGTGAGCCTGCATGCATCGCCACGGTGCTGCGCAACAACCTGCGTTACGACAATTACGAGATCCTCGAGAACGACTACGGCATCTCGCTGCGTGAGCTTGTCGCCTTCGCAGACGCCACCTATACCGCCGGTGAGTCCATCACCCCGCTGATCAAGGCCATCAACGTGCTGCTCTTTAAGCTTGAGGGCCAGATTATCCAGCGTCACCCCGAGTTCGACATGACCGACCGCCTGCTGCTCGACAAGATTGACCACGACACCGGCACGGTCACGCTCGCCGACGGCAGCGTGTGGCCGCTCACGACCAACGACTTCCCCACCGTCGACCCGGCGGACCCCTACACGCTCACGTCTCAGGAGCAGCACATCATCGACAAGCTCGTGTCCGAGTTTGTAACCGCCGATCACCTGCATCGCCATATCGATTTCCTCTACACCCACGGCTCGATGTACAAGGTCGCCAACGGCAACCTGCTCTTCCACGGCTGCGTTCCGCTCAACGAAGATGGCACCTTTAGCAGCATGAACTGTCTGGGCACCTGGCACGCTGGCCGCGATTATCTCGATTTTTGCGACCACATCGCCCGCCGCGCCTGGCGCGTGGGCGACCGCGACGCTCTCGACTGGATGTGGTACCTGTGGATTGGCTTTAACTCACCCGCCAGCGGACGCCTGGTGCGTACCTTTGAGCGCGCCTATATCGCCGATAAGAGCACCTGGGTCGAGCCAATGGATCCGTACTTTACGCTTACCAAGTCGCCCTCGGTCTGCGATGACATCATGCGCGAGTTTGGCGTCGCGCCCATGGCATGCTCGCCGACCGGCCACATCATCAACGGCCACACGCCCGTTAAAACTACCAAGGGCGAGCAGCCCATCCGCGCCGAGGGCAAGCTGCTGGTCATCGATGGCGGCTTCTGCCGCGCTTACCATCCCAAGACGGGCATCGCCGGCTATACGCTCATCTCGAGCTCGCGCGGCTGCCGCCTCAAGTCGCACCGGGCCTTTACGACGGTTGCCGAGGCACTCACGCGCAACGTGGACATCGAAAGCGAGACCAACCGTTTTGACCAAGCAGACCGTCGCCGCATGGTAAGCGACACCGATACTGGCGCCAAGATCCGCAGCCAAATCCAGGACCTGCGCCAGCTCCTCGATGCATATAGAAACGGTGCTATCGAGGAGCGCGCCTAGCACCACCCGCGGGGATTGGCTAAACTTGCTAAGTTTGTCATCCCCACGGCGCCCCGGCGCCGGCTTAAGGCAGGTACCATGCAAAAGCTCCTTGCGCAGATCATGAAATTTGGCGTCGTCGGTGTCATTGCCACGGTTATCGACTTTGGCATTATGAATCTGCTCCACTACGGTCTGGGCCTCAACATCCTAATCGCCAACACCAGCGGCTTTATCATCTCACTCATCTTTAACTACCTCGCAAGCATGAAGTACGTGTTTGCGCACAAGGAAGGCATGAGCCGCCGCCGCGAGTTCATCATCTTTGTCGTGCTGTCCGTGATCGGCCTGGCACTCAACGACGGTATCGTGCTGACACTCAACGCCGGTCTGGGGCTCGAGGCCAATATCGCCAAGATCTGCGCCACCGCGCTTGTCATGGTCTACAACTTTGTGACCCGAAAGATCTTCCTGGAGGGTGACGAGACCAAGTAACTCGCAACCTTACAGCCTTACGATGCCCACGGACAATGCGTGCTCAGTACAGTATCGCCCGTGGGCATCGTTCGTTTACGGGCAAATTTTCAACGTTTGCGGATTAGCTCTTGAAAATTTGGCGAGTTCATATAGTTCTTGGCAAAGACCTTACGTTTCCCTTGTAAAAGCTCTAAAGTATCCTCTGCTCGATTCATCAACGCATTGGATGTGATTACGTGCGCAAGGCGCTGGCACAACCTCATACCAAGCAGTTCCTCAAGTTTGCTGTCGTGGGTCTTATCTCCTTTGGCATCGACTGGGGCATGCTCATTGCGCTCGTCGAGCTGTTCCACCTTGACTTTTTGATGAGCACCACGGTTTCGTTTATCACGTCCGTCGTGGTCAACTACTGGCTCAGCATGAAGTACGTGTTCGACCACCGCGAAGGCATGAGCCGCAAGCGCGAGTTCACGATCTTCACCATCCTGTCGGTGATCGGCCTGGGCCTCAACGACCTGTACATGTTTGTGGGCGTCACGTTTTTGAGCATCGGCTACCAGGCCATGAAGGCCATCGCCACGTTCCTCGTCACCTGGTACAACTACTTCAGCCGCCGCTTCTTCCTCGAGGGCGCACGGTCGTAGTCGATTCACTATTTGCTTGAATGTATAACCGGTTGGAATTCCCGTTCCAACCGGTTTTTTTGTTTGCAGAGAGACCCGGCGACCCAGTCCCATTCGCATGAAAAACGGGCGGTCCGGATGTTGGTCCGAACCGCCCGTCTGGCGCGCTATGTCGAGGCCTCTAGCCCGTTACGTAATACCAAACAACGTTGTCGCCATTGGAGAGAACGTAGTTACTGCAGGCCGTCATGGGCGTTGTGCCGTTGACGGAGTACATCCAGCCGCTCGTGCCGCCGTACTGTTTCTCGGCCAAACCACCAATCGCGGAGACATACGTACCGTACGACGAGCCATGTGCGTTGACAGAAAGGCCCAGCGCGCACAGGGCATCGTAGACGGTAGCGCCTTCGTTAAAGGTAAAGGTGCCACCAGAGGACACAGGATTGCCCACAGAGCTCGATGTGACCGAAACCGTCACCGTAACGTAGCTAGGCTGCTGCGAGCTGCCCTGGTCGCCAGTAGAGGCGTTGCCGTTATCGGGGGCAGAAGATGCCCCGCTGGATGAGGAGGAGGCGCCAGGCGTAGAGCCGGCCCCGCCAGAAGAAGTCGAGTTCTGAGAAGTCGACTGATTGCCGTCGGTCTTTTTATTGCTGTTCTTCTCTCCAGACTTCTTGCCATCCTTGTCTTCGGACTTTTTGCTATCCGAGCCCTTGTTTGATTCCTTGTCCGAAGACTCGGACTCCTTCTTAGAGTCAGATTTATCCGAACCCTTAGACTCGTCGTTCGCACCATCCGAAGATTTGGAATCCTTGGAGCCAGCTTTACCCGAAGCGACGGTCGAGTCAGACCCCTTGGCGTCCTTCGCGACGACGCTCTCCCCCGTCACGGTCTGAACGATCCAGTCAATGGACCAGGCGCCGCTCTCGGAAGGATGGACGAAGCCCAGCGATATGACAATTAGCGCAACGCACGCGGCGGTCAGGACGCCAGTAAGCGCCTTCCGTCGAGGGGCGGACGCCGCCGAAGCGGCGCCCTGTTGCTTTGCATCGTCGAACTGAATGAACGAGGAATTTGGTTGCTTGGGGTCAGCGTCCTTGGATTTATTGGACACAGCCCTCACCTACCGACGTTTGGTGAACACGAACACGCCGACGATGGCGAGACCGATGACGCCGGCGGCAACGCCAACAATGGCGAGCGGGTTGGCGCCAGTCTCCTGCTCGGAAGCACTAGAGGGCTTCTTAGCAGTGGTCGTAGAAGCAGCACCCGTATCGGACTTGGAATCGGACTTCTTGTCGGACTTGCTGTCCTTCTTGTCAGACTTCTTGTCAGACTTCTTCTCGTCCTTCTTATCGGACTTATCGGAGTCCTTCTTGTTGGGCTTGTTGTCCTTGGTCTCGGTCTTGGTCGACACCGTCGTCTTGGTCATCGGCTTATGACCCGGAGCGACAGCGCCGCCATTGCCGCCATTGGAGCCAGAACCGCCATTGCCGCCAGGGTTAACGGCATTCTTGGTCCACTTGGCATACAACGTCAGGTCGGCCGTCACCGGCGTGCTAAAGTCATACGCCTGCGCGCAAGCCTCATCGGTGAACCAACCGCCGAAAGTGTAGCCATCGCGCGTCGGATCGGCCGGCTTGACCAGCTTGCCATCGGCCGTAGCAACAAACTTAGTATCGCAAGCAGACCCGCCGTTGGAATTAAAGGCAACCGTCCAAGACTCAACGGCCCCAAGCTTGAACAGCGTGCCCGAGTCATTGATGTAGTACAGGTTGCCAGATGCATCGGCAATGACCGGAGAGTCACAGTACTGGTAATGGCCAGCCGCATCATAAATCTGCGTCGCCTCTGCATCGCCGAGCGTATAGCGATACACGCCACCACCAGCAGAGTAGTTGACGTAATCCTTGCTATCCGCGCTGTTAACGGTGAAGTACACATAGGTCTTGCCGCCCTGAACACTCACCAGCGGAGTAGCAGCAATACCGTTGAGGCCAGCCGGCAGCGCCTTGCCGTCGGCAGCAGCGACCATCGTGGTCTTACCCGTCTTCAGGTTATAGAGAACCAGAGCAGAGCCCGTAGCCGTCTGTCCGCCGACAATCAGATTGTCACCAGACACCGCAGGGGCGCTCAGATTATTCGTAAGGCCCAGATCAACCGTCTCTTGCTCGCTCAGTACGCCCTTCGCCGAGAGCGAAATCACATGGAGCTTTCCGTCGTGCGTCATCTGATAGAAGGTCGAACCATTGGACGGATCGGCAATGCAATCGGCATTTGCAACAGCGCCGAGCTTCATGGTCGAAACGACATCGCCCGTCGTCTTATCAATGCACTTAAGCGTACCCGCGCTCGTAGGAACGATGGCATACTTATCCGTCAAAGCCGCACCAGTCCAGTAATAGCCCTCGGCAGGGTCAATGTTCTGCCAAGAAACTTCGCCCGTGGCAATCTTAATGCGCATAAAGGAGCCGTTGCCGTAGGTCGCGTTGTAATTCTCATCATACGAAATATCGACCGAGCCTACATAGACGTACTCGCCGTCCGAAACGACGGTGCAGGAGCTCTGCGTCAAGTCCGTCAAACCAGGCGTCAGCCACTTGCAGATCAGCTTGTCTGCAGTAATCGCCTGGACCGCACCGCCGTTGAGCGGAACGATGATAAGGCCATTGGTGTAGATCGGACGAGAGGTATAACTCACCTTGGAGGCAAGCGGCGCAGAGGCAACCTTTTTGCCCGTGGACGAATCGATCTTAATGAGCTCGTTCTCGGTCGCAATGTACACAAAGCCGTTAGCGATGACAGGCTCGCTGCAGTTGGCATACTGCTGACCAGACTCGGCCTTCCAATCGAAGGCCCACTTAAGACCGGCGGCCTGCGCAGGCGTCTTGGCATCCGTTACGGTCGAACCGTTGCCACTGTTGCCGTAGCCGGCCCACTCGGCATCCCAATCAGGAGTTGTCGCGCTCGGATCCACGACAATCTTGTCGGGATCGGGCATGGGCGAATTATCGGTGGTATAGGCAAGCGTGACCTTATCGCCGCTCTGGAGCGTAATCTGATTGGCGCAGAGTAAGGAGGGCTCTCCGTTGATATACAGATGCCAATATTTATTGGTCGCAGCATCCCAACCATACGGCTTGTGATCGAACGGCGAAGTAATGGAATTCAGGAACCAGTACTCACCACTCTGGGAGCCGTTGTACGCAACGCCCTTGGCCTTCAGAACTGCCTCAATAAGGTTCTGGGCCGTGGAGCCTTCGGGCAGAGAAACATTGCTTGCCGT
This sequence comes from Collinsella sp., assembly GCA_036301625.1. Lineage (GTDB taxonomy): Bacteria > Actinomycetota > Coriobacteriia > Coriobacteriales > Coriobacteriaceae > Collinsella. The sequence goes on from JAXJEC010000028.1 coordinate 44,816, forward strand.
GCCCCAACGCGTATTGTTCCCGTTGACATCGGGACCGATAACATCGGCGGATCCAAGCACCTGACCGGGGAGGGCATCGACGTCAGCACCATACATAAAGGTGACGGCGTCACCCTCCTGGAGCTTGTAGGCACCGGCGCCAACGTCGGCGAACTTGCCATTTACGTAGAAGCGCCAATAGCTATTGGTCGCAGCATCATAGCCACAATAGGACTTACCATCGAAGGGCGAATAAATGCCGTTGAGGAACCAGCCCCAAGACGATTCGCCAGCATCGAGAGTAAGGCCGACCTGCTCAAGGAGATCCTTGGCAGTGGAGCCTGCCTTGAGACTCGTCTGACCCGTCGAAGCCCAAACCTGCTGCTTGCCGTCCTTGTCCTTACCGAGAACCTGAACAGAAGCATGGACAGAATCGGACGGCAACTGGTCGCCCCAGCCACCGTAGAACCACGTGACGGTATCGCCGGCATGGATGGTGACATTGTCCGCCGTATAGTCACTCGACTTGCCGTTGATGAACAGCTGCCAATAGGTCGAATAATCTTGGGGCGTACCCAGCTCAACACCGTTGTACTTAAGGCTCAGAATGAAGGAGCCCGCAGCAACGGCGTCAATGTCGTTCGCCTCGAGTGCGACCTTCGTAAGATCAAGCGCGCTCGAACCGGACGTCACCACATACTGCGTATTATCGACCCAAGTCTGAGTCTTGCCCTGGGCATCGCGACCAATGACGGTCACATTTGCGGCAACTTGGTCTTTAACGACAGGGGACGAGCTACCAGCCGTATAGGCAAACTCAATCTTCTGCCCCTGGGTGAGCTTGACGCTGCTCGCGCCAACCGAGGAAGACGCGCCGTCGACGAACAGCTGCCAGAAGGCATAAGTCGTCGGATCGTAGGCAAGCGTGCGACCATCGCTCGGGGATGTGATGCTTTCGAGGTAGAAACCGTATGCCGTGTTCGGTTCGTACTTCGCCTTGAAGCCCGTCTTCTCCTGCAGCTTAATGAAGGCATCCGCAGCCGTCGCGCCCTCGTCGAGCTTGAGCTGCGTAGGTGCCACCCAGGTCTGAGCCTTGCCGTCGGCATCGGTGCCGATAATCGAGAACGAGACCTCGACCTGCTTCTTGGCGACATCGCCGGTTTCTGTCGGGTTCTCTGTCTGGATGGCAGCCGCGGCGGCAGATCCTGCTTGGCCAGCGGATGCCGTCGAAGACTGCTCGCTCGTGGCAGGACTCTCCCCCGTCGCCGAGCCTTCGTCGCCAGTTGCCGCCTCAGTTGTGGCGACACTAGTTGCAGACGCGCTCCCAGAATCCGAAACCTCGGCGCCGCTCTGCTCAGCGGCACCGCCCGCAAGCGCTGCGTCCTCGCCCGGCGTAGCAGCCTGAGCCACAGCCTCGGCAATGCCCTCAGCGCCCTCGGCCCACAGCTGAGCCGGCGTGGTGCCAAAGGCCATCGCGAAGGCCAGGAATGCCACCAGGCAGCGCTTTGCCACGCCGCGCGCGATTACGCCACGGCGACGAAGCGAGGCACGCTGGCACTCGTCCTCAAACATATCCATTTGTCTCCTACTGTCTGTACTTGGAGCGTTGCCTTGAAGCTGCCCCACGTCATCGCGCATGTTGCGCTCGAGTTCCCCCATCGGGGTCCCCCTTCCCTCCAGAGCCCTATGCACACCGGCGGCAAAAGCTGCAGCCGCATGCAAGATGGGAGGCGATCCGACTTAACCTTAACGACTCGGGCGCGCCGTCCGATCTGCGACGCGAACATCCCGAGCCAAGAGGAATTACGGTTACTGGTACAGCCGGGGACTTGCACCCCGATTCTCCCAAACGCGCAGGAAAACCGCGCATTCGTGCGTCTCCGCACCACCATCTAGGCCATCGATTAAAACCGTCAATATGCTATCACGCAAAAGGGCCTCGCACGCAGGCGAAGCCCAAGGTAAAAGCTATTGTTTGCGATAGGAGAATGCGGTGACGGTCGCAGCCTCTAGTGCTTGCCGCCGTGACTGTTGCGCCAGATCTCGCGGCCCAGCATCAGCGCCAGCACCAGCGCACTCACGTAGCCCATAAAGCCAATGACCGGGATACCAAACACAACCGGCTCGATGCGCGCGTAGTACACCACCGACGAGCCGATAAACAGACCGGCGATCACAATTGCCATCGACATGCGGTCGATAATTCCACCCAGCTGCCGCAGCGCCTTATCGCTGCTCATGATCTGCGTGTTTACCTTAAGCTGGCCGCGCGTGAGCATGCGCGACGCCAAGCCCAGATACTCGGCCGCCTCGAGCGAGCCTTTTGCCGCGCGATAGCTGCTCGCGGCAAGATCGCGCCCCATTTCGCGGACGCGCGCATAGGTGCTCTTCTCGTTTTTGATATGCGTCTGGATGATCTGGATCATGTTGACGTTGGGCATGTACTCGGTCAGCAGACCCTCGAGCGTCACCATGCCGCGGGCGAACATCGTCACCACACTCGGCAGCTCAACATCGTTTTTGCGCGCCAAGTTCAGCAGCGAGGTCAAAAACTCGCCGATATCAAGATCCTTAAGGTCGAGACCCGCAAAGTCGGCGACGATAAAGTCCAAGTCGGACAAAAAGGCCGAATGGTCGAGCTCGGCCGAGTCGCCGCGCGTCACGGCAAAGCGCATGAGCGAATCCTTGAGCTTGGGCACATCGCCTTCGGCCACGGCGAAAATCATGTCCTTGACGATACCGCGGTCGTGACTCGACATGCGCCCGACCATGCCCAGGTCGATAAAGTAGACGATGCCGTCCTTGAGGATGATGTTTCCCGCATGCGGGTCGGCATGGAAAAAGCCGTCATCGAGCACCTGCGTCGAATAGTCCTCGACAATCGCCGAGCCGATCTTTTCCAGGTCATAGCCCTCGGCCTCAAGGCGTTTGGGATCGGCGATGGAGATGCCGTCGATGTAGTCCATGACCACCACGTGTTCGGTGCAAAGGTCCAGGTAGGATTTGGGACACGACACGCCATGGACGCTCTTATGGAACTCATAGAAATCGTTGAGGTTTTTGGCCTCGGCCAAAAAGTTGGTCTCCTCGCGAAACGAGGTCCACAGCTCCTCGACCACGCCGTGCAGGTCAACAAACTGATCGGTGTTGACAAACTTGGAAACGATGCGCACCACCGAACGGATGATGTCGATGTCCTGCGCCATGACCTGCTGCGCACCGGGGCGCTGCACCTTAACGGCCACGTCCTCGCCCGTCACCAGACGGGCGCGGTGCACCTGCGCGAGCGATGCGCTTCCGAGCGGGTTGGGGTCGATCGCGTCGAACATCTGACCCAGGCGCTGGCCGTATTCCTCTTCCAGACAGCGGAGCACTACCTCATACGGCACCGGCTCTACGTCGGAGCGCAGGCGGCGCAGCTCATCACAAAACCGCTGTGGCAAGATCTCGGAGCGGTTGGCCAGAATCTGCCCCATCTTGACGAACATGGGGCCGAGCTCTTCGAGCAGACGACGCAGGCGCACCGGCGTGAGGTTATCCCATACGCGGTACTTTTTGATCAGGCGAACGATCTGACCGATGCGTTCGCGGCGACCCGCCGGCGTGAGCTGGTATTCCTCGTCCGGCGCCATCGCGTCGGGCTCCTCGGGGACCATATCGACAGCACGCGGTTTCTTGCGAGCGCCCGAGACGGCGGCATCGACCTCGTCGACAACCGCCGCCTCGTCACCCAAGGGATCTAGATTGTTGTAATCGGTGGTGGAATCTGCCATCTGCGCTGCTACTCGGCCTCTTCGGTGTCCTCTACATCGTCGGGCTCAACGGACTCGACGGGCACCGAGGTCACGTTATCCTCGACCGAATCGACGATGTCGCGCACATGGGCCAGGAAGGCCGTGCGCTCGGGGGCGGTCATAACGCGGACGCGGGCCAGGATGAGCTCGTCGAGCACGCGCTGTGCCGCAGTCTCACCCTGCATGCCCAGGCGCTCGGTCAGGTCTGAGATGGTGCCACCCGCCTGCTCGAACATGTCGGACACGCTGCGGGCGATATCGGGGGTGCCGGCGTCCTTGCGGACCTGCTCGCCCTTGGTATTGAGGTCGTCGAGGACCTTCCTGCCGCCCTCGACGGCAACGGCAGCGGCGCCGAAGCCCACGTTGATGGCACCGTTAACAAGCTGATCGAGTTTCATAACCATGGTTGGCTCCAATCATGAACAACTGCATTGGCCTTCTTGTACCCAAGATTGTGCGAACGACACAAAATCGTTTTACCGCCAAGATAGAAATCGAGCGGGACAAAGCCTTTGACGGCGTTTGTCCCGCTCGCTCATAGCAAGGTTGTCTTTACCTTACGTTGTCATTCATCGCAAAGGAATTCTTCATGGCACAGCTCGTAGTGTAGAGCACCTTGCCCAACAGGGCGTCGGTCTCCACGCGCACGAGCTCGGCAAAGGCCTCGTTGGCGCGGGCGAGCTCGGCAGGCACCTCGGCCTCGGGCAGTGCGGCTACGACAGCGTCAACGTCGTGAATCTGCTTGTGGCCCATGCCGCCGACCTTCTCCTGATAATCCTCGACCGCGCGACCGCACTCATGGAAGCGAACATCGGCCAAGGCACCGATCAGGCGATTTGCCCAATAGAAATTCTCGGACGTCACGCGAGCCTGCGTGTCGGCATAGTACTTGGGCATGGTCTCGACATTGGCGTACAGCGGTACGAGCGCGTTAAACGAGTTGGAGCCAAACGCCATCCACTGCACGGCGCGATACGCCGGCTGCGCATAGGGGCGCAGCTGCAGCACGGCAAGCTGGCTGTTGCGGTTGATGCCGATGGGACGATAGGCACCACGCGTGGCGGGCGTGCCCTTGCTGCCGTAGCAGTCGTACTCCGTGCCCTGGTAGTGGCTCGAAAGCACGTACTTGATGTCCTCGATGGTCACCTTGCGCTCGGGCACGCGGCTCCAGGGGATGTCATCGCTTTCGGGCGTGTAGTCGGCGTCGGGACCGTCCCACACATCGCTGGGATTGAGGCAGCGCTGCATATACCAGGCACGCGGCGTGTTGTAGACGTGGTCGCTGTCGCTGTGCGAGCCAAAGGCCTCGCGCGGGTTAAAGACCGCGGCAGGACCGTCGCCCTTAACACCCAGCGTCAGGTCCAGATGCCACTCGGCCATCCAGGAGCGCAGGTCGGCGGAGCACATGTGGTCGGCCTGGGCGCCCTCGGCATCGTCCAGGTCAAAGCTATCGATACCCAGCTGGTTGGGCATGGTCACATAGGCGTCATCGGGCACGCGCTTGGCGATCCAGTGGTGGCCGCCGATGGTCTCGAGCCACCAGATCTCGTCCACGTCGCTAAAGGCGATACCGTTGTTCTCGTAGGTGCCGTAGCGCTCGAGCAGGTCGCCCAAGATACGCACGCCGTCGCGGGCGGACTTGGCATACGGCAGCACCAGGGTCACCATGTCCTCCTCGCCCAGGCCACCGGGCTGCGCCGGCACATAGCCGTCCTCACCCTCGTTGCCCTTGGCGGGCACGTAGTCCACGAGCGGATCGGCGCCGCGGACGCGCTCGTTGGTGGTAAGCGTCTCGGTTGCGGACATGCCAACATTGAGCTCGTTGAAACCGGCCTCGGCCCAGATACCGTGGCCCGGGACAACATCGGGGACGCTCGTATAGCGCATGGGGTTATCGGGCAGCTCAACGGTCAGGTGGCTCAGGACGCTCGTGTAGACACGCGGCTGCTCGTCGGGATGCACTACGCGCATGCGCTTGGGCTCAAATACCCCGTTGGACGAGTCCTCGTTACGCGCGACCAGGGTCGACCCGTCGTAGCTTGCGTTTTTACCGACCAGAATCGTTGTGCACGGCATGCGCATCCTCCTTGAGCGAAGAAATCAAACGGCAACAGTGTATCGCTTCGGCGCAGAAAGGGCGAAACCACGGCCTCGGCAGCCCCCGTGGTCAAAAAATGCCAAATATGAGTACTGTCACAAATTTAGTGGCAGCAAATTGCACTGTTCCGGGCGCCGGGAATCCTCACCTGTCCAAAAACTGAGTCTAGTAATTCCCCATACGTCCAATAAAATTGGCTCTTTAACGATATTACTTATCGCTAAAGAGCCAAAATGATCTCAAACATATGTGACTAACTTGGCAACAGTACTCATATTTGGCATTTTTTGACCACAGGGTATCTAACCAACCCCCTAAACAGCCTCCAAACGCCTATTTTACCGCGCGCTCAGCCGCCTCGATCGCGTGCTTGGCGAGAATTGCTGTCGTCACGGCGCCCACGCCACCCGGCACGGGGGTGATTGCGCCAACAACCGGCTCCGCGGCATCAAAATCGACGTCGCCGACCAGCTTGCCAGCGGCTTCGTCCCAATTAATGCCAACATCGATAATCGCCTGGTCCTCGCGGACCGCATCTGCGCCAATCGTGCGCGCGCGTCCAACGGCGGCAACCACAATGTCGGCAGCACAGCACTCGGCGGCAAGATCGCGCGTATGCGTATGGCACGTCGTCACGGTTGCGTTGCGCGCCGTAAGCATGGCGGCAACGGGGCGGCCAATTACCAGTGAGCGTCCGACCACAGCAACCTTGGCCCCATCCAGCTCAACGCCGTAATGATCCAGCAAAGCAAGCACGGCTTCGGCTGTGCAGGGGGCAAAACCCTCGCCGCGCCCCGAAAGCGTGGTGAGCAGTGAAGCCGGCGTCATGGAGTCAACGTCCTTGGCGGGATCGAGCGCTGCGGCGACGGCGTTCTCGTCAAGGCCGGCGGGCAGCGGGCGGAACATCAGACAGCCATGAACAGCCGAATCGGTATTGATGTCCTCGACGGCCGTCAACAGCTCGTCCTGCGAAACATCGGCAGGAAGCAAAACGCGGCGAGCCTCAATGCCAACCTTCTCGCAGCGCTTGAGGGCACCGCGCTCGTAGGACAGGTCGTCCTCGCGCTCGCCCACACGAACGATGGCCAGCGTCGGTACAACACCGCGCTCGCGCAGGGCTGCACAGCGAGCAGCAAGTTCCTCGGTCAAAGCGCGAGCAACGGGAGCACCCTTCAGCAGTTCAGCCATGGCTATCCTCTCTTCCTTGCAGCGTCGGAGGCGCGGCGCGCCAGCGCATCAGCGCGCGGCAGCCACGTATCCAGCAGCTCATCGCACGCCGCCTCGAGTTCCTCGGCGCGCGCCCGGTCTTTCATAGATGTGGTGTTGGCAAAGAGCGTCAGGCTCGCGCCCTGCATGGCAGCGCGGCAGAATACGGCACCGCACGCCACGTCGGACAGCAACTGGCGCGAGCCTTTGTCTGCCATGTCCTCGAGCAGCGCCAGCGCGCGCCCGCAGGCATCCATGATCCGATACGGCGGCATGGCCGCCACGTGCAACGCGTCCTGAATCGCAGCCGGTCGAGCCGGGTCCTCGCGCGGAATACCGTATGCCGCAGACACCTGGCCGTACGCACGCACATCCTCGGCAACCAGGCCCACTAGTTCCTGCGCCAACTCGTCTGCCTGGGCAAACGCACGCGTCAGGTCATCCGCACGATCAGCAAGCGCGGGATTGGTCGCACCGTAGCGGGCAACCATTCCGCACAGCGAGGCGCCCAGCGCGCCCACAAAAGCGCTCGCGCTGCCACCACCGGGAACTGGCTCGCGCGCGGCCAGCGCCTCGGCAAAACCGCGACAGGTTTTATCCATCATCTCTTGGCTCATACGCACACGCACCTTCAAGTCATATATATCGGTCGGTCGGCCGACGTCGGCCGACCGCATCGATCACGTAATGGTGCTAAGTCTAGCCCATAAGTACATGAGCGTCAGCGCACCTGGCCATCGCGGATTTCTATGACGAACGATAGGCGTCGGCACCGCAAACATGGGACACATGGCCCACCTTTCGAGACTTCCGGACGTCAAAAACTGAGGCATATCTATAAACAAGGAACCTGTTGGGGCAACGCCCACGCACGCGCGCCCCATTAAATCAACGGGCACCTCACCCCGGGGAGGGCCGACAGCATCGGCCCTCCCCTCTTTTGCGACCGCACATATTGCCACTTGTCGGCGCAATTCCAGCCCCCAGAATGGGACACATGGCCCACCCTAGCGAGCCGTCCACGCGTACAGTAAAGGCAGGTAATCCATGGACGATTACAGATCGAGGAGGACACGACCATGAAAAAGAAGGCCTTTGCGATTCTCACCCTCTGCATCAGTCTCTTTGCCGCGGTTGCCCTGGTGGGTTGCGGCGGCAGCGGCGGCGCTACCGGCAGTGGCGGTGGCGGCGGCGCAGAAAAGCCAGCCGTGGATATGAGGACCGACTTCATTTGGTTTAAGGTCGAGGTCCCCGAGGGCGTCGAGATCACCGACGTCGCAGGCGACACCGCCGACAGGGCCCAGTTGAAGTTCACCGAGAGCGAGCACGCCAGCGATCGCTTCATCCCCGTCTTCGATCCTGACAAGAACGCCGACGAGCTGTTCGACTACGAGGCAAAGTGGAATGCCAGCTTTGAGTGGACCGAGAATGACCCCGTCAAGTACAACGGCAAGACTTGGCGCAACGCTTCCTATACACACTCGGGCGGCGTAACGACCGAATACTTCACCGACGTTGACGGCGGCAGTGTGTATGTGCGTATCGACAACGTCGAGGAGCACAAGGACGCCGTCGAGACCATGATGAAGTCTCTGGAATTTGCCGACGACATCGCCGAGGCCAAGACCGAGGCCATGGACGTCAAGCTCGACGATATCGAGATCAAGCGCTAAGCGACTGGCGAGCGCAACGGGAAACACGGTCGCAGTGCAAACAAGCGACGGTACCCCAGCGCTTCGTACCCAGGGAGGGCCGGTAAACCGACCCTCCCTTTCTTATGCCTGTAGCCGACGAACGCGAGGATGCCGGACGCCGGAACCGCCCCAAATGTGGCAACAGTACGAAAACGACAAACACCCCAACACGTCCGCCCACCGATTTATTGCGCCGCGCAGACAATTAAACCAGCATCTTTAAACATCTGGGCAGTATAGTGACCAAAACTATCGCATAACCGCACTCTGCGAATGGAGAAGTTATGACCGAACACCATGCCATCAGCCGCCGAGCGTTTACGCTGGGCCTAGGGCTTGCGGCGTTGTCACCACTTGCAAGCCTGCCCGAAACCGCAGCGCCGGGCATTCCCCTGCGAGCGGCATTTGCAGACAACACACCCGCACCGTCGGACAGCCTCGACAATTTCGTCATTCGCCTTCGCCCCGCGGGCTATTTTCGTACCGCAAGCGTTAACGAAGACGGCAACGTCTGCCATCTGTTTAATGACGGCACGTCCAGCAAGCTCATCCTTGAGAACGTAACGACCAAGAATGACGATACAAACTGGTATGCTATCCGCACCTTGCTCAATTTCGAAGAGCATAAAAAGACGGGCTACAGCATTTGGTCGGTCGATGGCGACTCGGACAAAGACGGAAAGGTCATCCACGTATGGAGTGGCGAGCATGACGGCAAGGCCAGTCGCTCTTTTGCGTTCGAGCGTCAATCAAACGGTACCTATATCATCCGAGACCGCACGGTCGAGAAAGAAACCGAGAAAAAAGACATTAAGTATCTGGCCATAGAAAAGGACGGCAAAGACCAGGACAACAATAAGATCTGCCATAAGAGTAAGAGCATTCCGTGGGAGCTCGAGCTTGTCGGCTACAGCATGGACAAGACCAATGCCACAGTTAGCAGCATCGACTGGACCACGTATAGCAGCTACGTCGACGGACCATGTTGGATGAGCCACGTCGATGGCAGCAAGTACCTCGACGAACTGAGCATCCCGGGAACTCACGATTCGGGCACCTGCAGCGTCGACAACGACACCGAGCCCCAAACCTCGCTTGCAAAGTGCCAGCAGGATTACATCCCCACGCAGTTGCTCGAAGGCATTCGCTATTTTGATATCCGACTTGGAAAGAACGACAAGAACGGCGACCCCGGCATCGACCATGGAATATGCTACCTGCACAAAAAAGACGGGGACTTTATGCAACTCTCCGATGTCATCGGTTACTTCAAAACATTTTTGAACGAACACCCGTCAGAAGCGCTCATCATGCTGGTGTCACGAGGCAACGACGAGGCTACCGACGAAAGCGTTACGACGGCTTTCGCCAATGTTATGGGCAATAACTCCGATCTGTTCTATACGTCGAGCCATGTCCCCACACTGAACGAGGTGCGCGGAAAGATCGTCCTGCTGCGTCGATTTAAACTCGCCGGCGACAGCGTAGACGGCCACACGTGGGGCCTCGACCTCACTGAATGGGACGACAAAATCAAGGCGCATTCCGGAAAGTCCATGTGCCTCGTCCAAGACGCGCGAGGCTTTGAGGCTGCGGGCAATGCGGGTGCCAAAGAGCCCTATTGCACCAAGGTATATGCCCAAGACCATTACGACTGCACGGGATCCAGTAAGATCGACTGGGTCGATATGGCCCTGAAGGCAGCGTCCGAGTTCGAGCGCAGCACCGTAGATATCACTGCCGCGGACGGGACAACGGTGCAGGCAACGGAGCGCTGCTGGTTTATCAACTACACGAGCTGCACGCAAAACAACCCTTTTACCGCAGCGCGAGTGGTCAACGAGCACCTGTACAAGAGCTCGTATATAAACAATACCGGAGTTGAGAGCACAAAGGCGGACTGCCGCAAGCACATTGGCATCATCGCATCCGACTTTGTTGATGCGGCACTGGCCCGGAGCATCTACCAGCGCAATTACAACGATGCGCAGCACAAGCAAACCGTTTCGTGCTATCTCCCGACCCGCATGCGCATGACGTACGGCGACTCGCTGAGCGATGCCTCGCTCCAAGATGGCAAGACCGTTGGCGAGGGCCATTTCCGCCTTGTCGACAGCAGCAACGTACTCAACGTAGCAGCCTCGGGACATGCGTTTGCCATCGAATATGTGGATGTCGACGCCCTGGGCAACGAGACTGTTACGGGGCTGCAGGGCCCTGTGCCCATCGATATCGATCCACGTGCGCTGACGCCTCATTTTGAGGGACTCGAAGGCCTTAAGGCCGGCGAAGACGTGCGCGCCAAGATTGCGGCATCACTCGAGGGCAAGCTCGAAACCGATGCCTGCACGGCCCAGCTCGAGTTTGTGCACGACGCGGACGGCGCTCCGGGCACGGCAATGGCCGAGGGCGAAACATTTGCCGCAGGAACGTACTGGGTGCGCGCGAACGGTCTCTTGGGCGACGCGGCGCAGAACTACACGCTCGCCAGCGACGGATCCGCAAGCTTTACCGTAGCGGCCTCGGGCAGTGCGGGCGGCACCGGCAACGGTACCGGCGGCGGCAACGGCAACGATGCCGCCACGGACAGCGCCGACAAGAACGGCAAGGGCAACAAGAGCAAGGGCTCGGGCGAGAAGCTCGCCGGCACGGGCGACGGCTCTGGCATCGCCGCCGGGCTCGCCGCTGCCGCCGTGGCGACGACGGTCGCCGGCGCAGCAATGCTTGCCAGTGACCGCGAAAACAACGAAGGCGCTAGCGAATAGGCAAGCCGGTTTTCAGACGCATCGGCTCAATCAGGGGCGCGGAATACCGTTCTGTGCCCCTATTTTTGACATGAAGGGGCAGCGCATAAAGGACGCCTCGCAGGTTGAACGACCAGCCACCATGCCGCCAGATGCGCGGGCGTAAGTCTGGCCCGAACGCCGACGTCGGCTACATCACCATGTTCAGCGCGTTCACAAATTCCTGGGCCTGGGAGCGGTTGCTCAGGCTAAAGACACAGGCAGTCAACAACCTGTTGCGCAGAAAAACATTGCGGCCCTTGATCCTGTTAACGCCCGTGATGTCCTTAAGGTAGACAATCTCGATATGCTTGCCGCCGAAAGTGCCCTTCTTGAGCACCTCGATGCGGTTGGGGTAAATCCTGACGTCTTTAAACCCGCCCGAACCTTTGTCCTGGAACAGCAAAGTGTTGTTATCCATGCGTGTCACTCCCGCGGGGTTCGCTAAAACTGCCTCTATGGCCACATTTTAGTCACCGCAAGGCTCCCATGCGAAGGTGCCAGACAGCACAGCAATTCGTGTCCGCGCGAGGCTTTAAGCTAAATGCGATAAAGATACATTCCACAAGAGGAAAGTGGGGCGACAGTGATGGGCGAACTGGTAAACCGTGGAGAATCGGCAATCGTGCCCGAAGGTTTTTACAAGCAGGTCTCCTCGATTCTCAACGCCGCTCGCGACAAGGCCTATACCGCCGTTAACTTTGCGATGGTTGAGGCATATTGGGAGATCGGCAAGAGTATTGTTGATGAACAGGGCGGAGAGGGGCGCGCCAAGTATGGAGAGGCGCTGCTCAAGGCCCTCGCAATCAGACTTACCAAGGATTTTGGTAAAAGTTTTGAAGCAAGAGAGCTGCGCAAAATGCGTCAGTTCTATCTTGCATTTCCAATTCGGGACTCACTGCGTCCCGAATTGAGCTGGACACATTACCGCAGGTTAATACGCATTCCTGACCCCGAAGCTCGCACCTGGTACATGAACGAATGCGCCGATTCTCGTTGCAGCACGCGTCAGCTCGAGCGCCAGATCAACACCATGTTCTGCGAGCGCCTGCTTGCCAGCAAGGACAAGGAGGCCGTCACCCAGGAAATCCAAAAGAGCGCCCCGGCTCGTCGCCCCGAGGATATCATCCGCGACCCATATGTACTGGAGTTTTTAGGTTTCTCGGACGATACTGCGTTTCGCGAGAGCGATCTAAAGCAGGCGCTCATCACGCATCTTCAGAAGTTCCTGCTGGAGCTTGGCCGTGGTTTCGCTTTCGAGGCGCGCCAAAAGCGCATCACCTTTGATGGGCGCCATTTCTATATTGACCTTGTGTTTTACAACTATCTGATGCGCTGCTTCGTGCTCATCGACCTTAAGACCGATGACCTTACGCATCAGGACCTGGGCCAGATGCAAATGTATGTGAACTACTACACGCGCGAGCTCATGAACGAAGGCGACAATCCGCCTATAGGCATTGTGCTCTGCGCGGACAAAAGCGACTCGATTGTCGAGTACACGCTGCCCGAAGACAACGACCAAGTGTTTGCCGCCAAATACTTGCCGTATCTTCCAAGCAAGGAAGAGCTGGCGCGCGAGCTGAGTGCCGAGTACCGCGCCATCAACGAAGCGACTAATGGCGAAGCGCAAGGGTAGCAGCACGTTGCGACCGATGCCCCCGACGGCGTTTCATATCCCCCGACATAAGAGGAGCGCTCCATGACAGACAGACCGAAAACGACACTGCGCGACTGCATCTATGGACTTGCCGTCGGCGACGCGTTGGGCGTTCCTTACGAGTTCAGGGCCCGCGGCACGTTCGAATGCACGGACATGATCGGCTACGGCACGCATGGGCAGCCCGCCGGCACCTGGAGCGACGACACATCTATGACGCTTGCCACCTGCGACTCGATTAGGGAGCTCGGACATATCGACACCGTAGACATGCGCGACAAGTTCGTAAGCTGGATTGACCGCGGCGAGTATACGATCGACAGCGTCTTCGATTACGGCGGCACGACCGCCCGCGCACTTCGCTCCGGCAAGGGAGGCTCCGGCGAGCGCGACAACGGCAACGGCTCACTCATGCGCATCGCACCCCTGGCATTCACCGGTGCGACAGACGAAGAGATCTGCGAGGTCTCCGCGATTACGCACGCCCACAGGACGTCGACTAACGCATGCGTCATATTTGTCGAGCTGGTGAGGAGCGTGATGAACGGCGAACTTCCCTCGTGGGTGCTCCACCTGAAAGACGTGCCCGAGCACGAAATCAGGTCTGGCGGCTTCGTGCGCGACACGCTTAAAGCTGCTACCTGGTGCTTTGTGAACACCACCAGCTACGAAGACTGCGTGCTTACCGCCGTCAACCTGGGCGACGATACCGACACCACCGCAGCCGTCGCCGGCGCCCTCGCGGGCACGGCCTATGGTATGGACGCCATCCCGCAGGAGTGGATTGATGTCCTGCGCGGTAAAGAGCTGATTGAGAGTTGCCTGTTTTAGGTCGCCTCTTTAGCAGAAACGAGATAGATGTCTCCCACCGCGGCCTGTGAGGTAAAATCTTGACCGCCGCGGAATCCGCCTGCGGGCAACGCTCCGATCTCCGATTGGGGTGAAGCCTATGAACTTGTTTCTCGAAATCCTGCGCCTCTCGATGTATGTGACCGGCATCGTCCGGAACCTCTACTCGATCTGGCGGGAATATAAGCAGTAACGGATAGCGAAGGGAGTCATGAAAAGGGCCGGTTGCAGCCGGCCCTTTAGACGATAGCACCTGCGTTGCCCGCGTCTCCAAAGTTGACCGACTGAGGAGCGGGTTCCGCGGCACAACCTGATTTTACCCAGCGAAGAGGCTCTTTTGCAGTCGCTCCACCGTTTATTTACATCTACCGCCATCGGCATACAAAAGAGCCGGAGGGTTACATATAGGCAAGAAAACCTTAGCTCCTCCGGCTCAGTTTCAGCTTAGCACATTGAGGTGAACTAAGCGGCAGACGCGCATCTCGGGGATACGTAAGTAGACGCTAACAAGAGTAATAAGCGGCTTAAAGATACGGACCATCTCACAGGTACGGCACCGACGTGTTTCTCATACCGCTGCACCCAACAATCCCTCATTCGCAACAATATTCTGCCGCGACATTGAAAACTCCTGCACGGCCCGCCTAATCGAAAGAGCAGAGCCCGGCGGCTGACGCCTCGGGCTAGGGTTACCCACCGATTGAACCCGCGTTCAGCCTTTAGCGCTTAACGTATTCAAGAAGTGAATCGCAAACCACCATGTATCCGGACCCGGGAACGGAATAATAGACAACGCCATCCGCGTCCTGCCATGCGACGACGCCATCAACGCCCGTTCGCTCCAAGACATACCAAGCAGGATCAATGCCGGGGCGGTTTTCACGTTCCCTCCGCGTTGCGCCTACAACATCAAGCCTCGGCGATTTGCAGATACCCGTGAGCTCATGTCCGTTGACGCTGGCGAAGGAGCAGCCCTCGAGGTAGCTTCTATACTCCTTTGCAAAGCTCAGGCCCAGCTTAGCCTCCGCCTCGTCAATCGCGCCGGAGTCAGCCGCGCCCAAGCATCTGAAGTTCGGAAGCTCGGAAAGGCTCTGACATACGCTGCTCATCCCAACACCTCGCTATTCCAGCACCTGCGCCATGTACTCCCAGAAGGCTTTCCTCTGGGCGTCCCAGTTGTTCCCATCGGCGTGCACATCGGACTTCGTCAACTTATGCCAAATCTTCGAGTTCCCTCCAAGCCTATGCTCCTCCTGCGTAAGGATCGCCAGCGTCGATTCGACCTGCTGCCCGATATGGTGGAGTTCATAAGCCTCACCAGTGGCGGGATCGAGTGCCGCCAGGCCCTCCTTCATCCTCTCAAGGTTCGTGTGCCCCATCTCATCAGTAAAGGTGAGATCGATATCGCGAATAAGAGCTGTCTTGCCGTTGACCATCTTGGGGGTAAGCCCTGCGATTTTGATAATCTCGTACTGATCCATGTCGTTAAATTGCTTGAGGACATCGAGCGGGAGCCCAGACTCCTTCTGAATTGTCGCAACCTGGTTCATCGTCAAACCACCGGTGGTGGCGCCCCTTAAAGCTTGGGTCTTCCCGGCGCCTCCGCACAGCGCACCACCAATCGCACCCCACATGAAGCCTTCGCTGCCGCTAAAGGCCCCGGCCTTCAGAGCCTCATCCATGTCACCCGTCTCGATGCCCTTGAAGATGGCAGCAGAAGCGCCGCTGATGGCGCCGGAGGACAGCGCGACCACGGCTCCGGACTTGGCCGAGACAGCAAATATCACGCTTGCAGCAGGCGCCCCGGCGGCGCCGGTAACAGCGGATACCGTGACGCACACAAGGATGACCCCCGTGCCGACAGCGATGTTCCTCACCACCTGGTCGTAGGTGTCATCGTAGTCCTCGAATGCCTTGACAGCGGTCTGGCCGTCTTCACCGAGCGTGAAGACGTAGCGCTCACCGCCGAAGGCTTCTTCAAGATCCGCAAGCGTATAACCAAAGTAGATGTTCGACTGAGTGTTGTAGGAGAGCTCCTCAAGATATTCTTTCGAGACATAGGTTGTCTGAACGTTCTCGACGTAGTACTCGTCGGAATCAATCTTCTGGACAAGGCCAGAATATACGGCGTCCGCCACGTAGCGCTGAAGATCAGGGTCGGAAAGGGCCTCGAACTCGAGGCCTGCCGTCTGAATGGCGGCGACCTTATTCACCGATCCGGATGCTCCCACGCCAGACGACCCTCTGGACTGCTCAGTAGAGGACGCGCATCCCGGAAGCCCGGACACCACCATCACGATGACGAGCATCAGGGTAATGGCTCGCCTCATCGCCCACCACTGCCTTCCTCGCCATCGAGATCTGTATCGGGCACAGCGAGCCCAGATTCGCTGGAAGCACCGGCAGCAGCCATCTTCTTACGCCGGGCTATCAAGATGGACGCGAAGATAAGGACGGCGGCCACGGCAAACAGAGCAAGAACGGGGCCGCCCATGCCGGCGATGCCCCCGTTCTTGCCAGAACTCTCATTGGCCGCGGTATCGGTCTTTTTCGAGGCGCGCTTGAGCGTTCCATCGTCCGCGACGGTCGTTCCCTCCGCAATCTGTCGTTGAGCCTCGGCAAGTGTCATGTTGTTGGCGACCGAAGCCTTCATGGCATCGTTGGTACCCACATAGATTCTCTTGGTCGTGGCCTCCTCACCCGTATTGGGGTTCTTCACGGTCACCGTGTAAATGCCCTCGTCTTCGAACACCGCACCGTCGGTCGCCGTCTTGTTGAAGCGCACGTCCTCGGTAAGGCCATCGCCGGTGCTGTCGAGAACCTCCCTCTTCACACTCACGTCAAGATAGTGTGACCCAGCCATGTCAATCCGGAAGCCACTCGAGGTGACTGAGCCGTTGAACAACTCGTCATTCGTCGCAGTGTCG
The DNA here is from genome assembly GCA_036301625.1 of Collinsella sp. Taxonomy (GTDB): domain Bacteria; phylum Actinomycetota; class Coriobacteriia; order Coriobacteriales; family Coriobacteriaceae; genus Collinsella. The sequence goes on from JAXJEC010000028.1 coordinate 61,806, forward strand.
AAGAGGAACATCATGGTGTTGCTGTTGCGCACCTTGAACTTGAAGAAGATGCGATAGTTGTTGTAAGCCGGCCTGAACGGCAGGAGGCCTAGCGACTCGATCTCGTAGTCGAGAGCCACCTCGTAATCGCCCTCCTCATACATGTCGATATGGGTGTTGGCGCCGACTTCTATGCTCGAAAGGTATTCAGTGCTGACGGTGGGCTCGGTTGAGGCGTTCTGGTAATCGGTATGCTTGGTTATGAGGGTACCGTGACCGAAATCAGTCTTGGGAATGCCGAAATACTCGTCGTACCCGTTTTCGTCGCCGGAGATTTTTCTTTTATTGTCCCCGTTCAGGGAATCGATATTCTGATTGAGCTGAAAGCTGAGCTCAACCTGATCGCCACTGTTTTTAAGAAACACAGGAACATCGTCGCCCGCTCTGCTCGTGAAGCCGCTGACGACGAACCTGCCGAGCTTCCATCCGAAGTGGGGGTCGCCCTCTTTGATGCTATTGGATTCCGAATAGCCATTGTCCAGGCCCGTGTTAACAACCTTGTCATAGTAGTACTTGTTGTCCTTGGAACCGTTGCTGCTTGAATCATCCGCCAGTGTGATTGTGGGCAATGCAACCGATAGAGCAGCGACGGCGCACAGCACAGCAAGCAACGCACGTTTTATTCTCATTCAAGCGCTCCTAGCACCCGTTTCGACAATAAATGTCATTATACAGAACGCTACTAACGCATCGAAAGGGTGAGGGAGACGGCGGCCGAATAATACCGAGCCCCTGATTACCAACTAGACCGACACTGCCCCAAACACAAATCAATAAATCAGACGCGTAAAATGGGACCGAGCGATTACGACGCGATAATCGAAACGATGAGGTCTTATAAAGGAGCCGCGGCATCAAATGGGAAAAGCTGTAGACTATGAGTCCTTTGGGGTCGACGACCGACCTGATAGGCTCTCCAACGTTCCCGATGAGGCTCTCGAGGCTCTGCTCGAGGAAGAGCGAGAAAAACCCGCCGAAAACGTGGGAAGAGGCATGGAAGCGCAGTATCGACTGGGAAATCGAGCACGGCGTCAGGAGCGTCAATGGCTAGGAACGACCACCGCGCTATCGTCTGCCGCATACTCCCAAAACGATGATATGCTGAACCAGCTGAAAAGGAGCTGAGATGTACATCTACCTCAGCAAGGAGGACAGCGCGAAGCTGGACCGCCTTATGCGTGAGTATGAGCAGACCTTCCATGAGAGGTGCTACGCCTACTGCATGAGCGACCCTATCGCCGAAATAGAGAAGTGTTTGAAGACCGGTAAGCCATCCAAGATTAAGCCCGAGCCCGGAGCGGTCTACTAGAGCAGCTTCAGAGTCCCTCTTATTTTGATGCCGCCACCGTGGGCAGACAATTTTAGAAGACCTCGACAAGCATAATATTGCTCAACGCTAACGCTCCGAGCGAGGGCATTTAATGAAGTGCCCGGCACTTCCACGCAGCGCAAAAACGGGGGCAGTTCGCACTCCCGCGAGCTGCCCCCGTAACCTCGGCTTTCGCGTCGCAGTGCCAACCGGCACCGCTCCCCTACTTTCCAAAGATCGCAGCGAACAATCCTTTGCGCTTGGGCTTTTCCTCTCGGTAGGAGCCCTCGACTGCGGCTGCCACCTGGCGCGGTTGCTCGCCGCCTCCGCGGCGGACGATCTGGTATAGGAACGGCGATTTGACGTATTTGACCTCGATGGGCGTGGCGTGCACGGTGCTTTCACTCGACAGCATCACACTTGGATTGAGCGGCGCCACGATATGCGTCTCGCGCTTGTCGCTAAACACCACCGCGGCTGCGCGGCCCGTCTGACCGTTCACGGCAATTCGCACCTGCTCGCCATCACGATCATCCGACGCCGGGCGATCGACAAAGTAGACCGGCACCATCACCAGACCGTCCTTATGCTTGCGAGCCTTGCGCGCCCACGTGCGGATGCTCTTTTTATTGAGCCCCAGGGTCGCCTCGGCATCGTTGCCCGCAACGTCGAGCGCCAGCTTGTCAATGACCACCTGGTCCTTGGTGGACGCATCGACGGAGACGACGCGGAAGTCGCCTTCCTGCATGGCAGGATCGAACGGCCCCACCTTGGCAAAGTCCCACGGCTCCAAAATGCCCATAAGGCGAACGTCCAGGTAGTTGGCCCTGGGGTATGCCCAATCGAGCACCTCGTAGTACACCAGGGTCTCTTTGCTCAGGCCCTTGCCCGGGAAGGACGCCATCATACGCAGGTCCGCCAGCGCCATGGGGAAATAGAAGAGCATCATGTCGTTTTGAATCGCATCTTCTACATCGTGTCCGGCAAACGCGTCCGGATACTGGCGCACCAGTTGCAGCGCGTTGGCACGCGCCTGCTGTGGGGAAATCTCACACGGAATGCCCTGCTCTGGCACATACTCGGCACCCACGCCCATGGTCAGGCGCTTGCTAAACGTGCCGGGTTTGAGCAAGTCGGCCACACCAATCTTGTTGCCGCACGACGGGCATTCAAATACACGCTGGGTGGACTCGCCCTCAAAGGACGCGCCGCAGAAGGGGCAGGGAATGCTCACGTGTGTGGCCTCTTGGAACTCCTGCGCGGTACCGCGGTCCTCCCACAGCAGATGCTCAAGAACCGACTGATTGCGCCAGTGCGAATTGAAGAAATACCAGTCCGGGTCCTCCGGGCGCTCGAGCTGCGAGACATGCGTGAGCTTGAGCAGCCCGTCCACCACCGTCAGCGGCGTATGGCGAATGCCCAGGGCGCTCTTGGGCTCCCCCGCATCGGCCTCCCACGGAATGACTGTTCCGCAATAGGCACACTCAAAGCTGCGCTTTGCCTGGTGCGAGTACATAGGACCGCCGCAGTTTTGGCATTTAATGGCAAACATCTCGTCCATGGAAACGTCCTCCTTTGCACAGGGACTGTCGACATTAAGTATGTCGAGCAAACAGACGCATGCCCATACCCATGTGGCCCAAAATTGGACGCTAGGACAAACGTTTAGGGGCGGCAGCGAAAATCCGCCGGCAGCCCGCCCCACGTCACTCGTTAGCGCAGGTAGACCATTACTGCATTTTCTGAACATTGGCACGCAATGCGACCGCTCGAGCTACACTATCCCCTTAACCATGATTGTGAGGAAGACCGTTATGCTATTTGTAAATCAGCTGGTACATACGCTTGTTCCCGGCAGCGAAAGCGAGCCGGTCGATACCTCCTGCCGCACCAATGCTGGTTTTGCCGCAAGCCTCATCTGCATCGGCCTCAACATCACCCTGTGCCTGGCCAAGGGCATCGCGGGCTTGCTCGCCGGTTCCGTGTCGCTTGTCGCCGACGCCTTCAACAACCTCTCCGATGCCTCGAGCAACATCGTGAGCCTGCTCGGGTTCCGGCTTGCCAGTCGCCCGGCCGATGAAGGTCACCCTTATGGCCATGGTCGCTACGAATACCTCGCCGGCCTGTTTGTCGCCGTCCTCGTTTGCGCCGTCGGCATCAACCTGGTGCTCGAATCCATCACCAAAATCATCAAGCCCTCTCCCACCGCCTACACGTTCATTTCCGTTGCGGCGCTGGTCGCGTCCATGCTCGTCAAGTTCTGGATGGCCGCGTTCAACCGCGCGCTGGGCGACCGTATTGATTCCGAGACGCTCATCGCCACGGCGCAGGATTCCAAAAACGATGTCATCACCTCGGGCTCGGTCTTGGCGGCGGCGCTCATCTCACAGACAACCGGCTTCGACCTCGACGGCTGGGCCGGCCTGGGCGTGGGCATTTTTATCTGCGTCAGTGGCATGGGCCTGGTGCGCGATGCCATCAGCCCGCTGCTGGGACAGGCGCCCGACCCCAAGCTGGTGCAGGAGATTCGCGACAAAATCATGTCCTATCCGCAAGTGCTAGGCACCCACGACCTCATGGTGCACGACTACGGCCCCGGTCGCCAGTTTGCCAGCGCACACGTGGAGATGCCCGGCGAGAGCGATGCGTTTGAGCACCACGAGATTCTGGACACCATCGAGCACGATATCAAGCATCAAATGGGCATCGATATTACGCTGCACTGCGACCCCATCGCGACAACCGGCGGCGACCTGCGCGGCTGGGTCAAGCGCGGCATCATGCAGATCGACCCCGCACTTTCCATCCACGACCTGCACGAGCACGACGGCTTCGTCTCGTTTGACCTGGTGCGCCCCGACGGTTTTGACATATCCGACGAGGAGCTGCTGGAACTCGTCACGCGCATCGTGCACGAGCGCCGGCCCGACGCCTCGTGCGTCGTCACGTTTGACTCGGGTTTTAGCTCGCCCGAGCGCCCGGCCGAGCAACTGTAATCGACGGCAAAACGGGACGCAGGACCGCCGACCAGCGCGCACATGCGCCCGGTCACGCGACACTGCGTCCCGTTTTTGTTTGCACCGCTAAGGCTCTAGCAGCTCAGCCGCTAGTTCCCCTGTGCGCCCGAAATGCCGTTTTGCAGCGCGTTCCAGGCATCCGTCGCCATGTCGCCCAGGTTCTGCGCGGTGTCGCCGAGGTTTTGGGCCGTATCGCCCAGCTCTTGGGCCTTGTCTCCCAGCTTCTGGGCCTTGTTGCTCAGGTCTTCCAGCGTATTAGAGCTCGAACTGTCCGTACCGCTCTGATCGCCGGACACATTGCCCGACGAACTGTCCTTGCGCGTAAGCTGAACCTCCAGGTTACCGTTGTCGTTATAGTAGGCAGACGTTACGACCCAATTGGCATCGACAACGGGCGTCGAGCCATCCTCGGTCAGAATCACGGCGTTCGAAAGGTCGGCCCCGCGCGACTTGAGGAGCTTCTTGGCGTTAGACCAGTACTGTCCCGGGATATCACTCAGGTCCACAGCGCCGGACTGGGTAGCCTCGGTCTGCTCTGCCGTCGTATCGGTTGAAGCGCCTCGTTTATTGAGCATGCCCGACACGATGGCAAACACAACCGATAAGGCAAAGAAGATCGCCAGTACGATGAGAATCTTCTTAATAACGCTCGACGAACGCGAGGGCTTCTCCCCCTCGTCCTCGCCATACTGCGGAATCGATTTGGGATACTCGCGATAGGGCTGGCGCGCACGCGAATCGCGCGAGTCATAACGAGGCTGGGCCTGTGCCGTACGCGGCATATACGTCGTCTGCTGAGGCTGCGGAATGGAATTTTGCGACAAATCGCTGTAAGGGTCCGGCGCGGAACTGGCATAGGGGTCCTGCGGCGCGTAATCAAACGGGTCTGGTGCCACGTTGCCGTAGGGGCTTTGCGAAGGGACAGCGTAAGGGTCCGGCGCCGCGTTGCCATAACCCATAACTCGCGTGGGCTCGGCCGTGGCCTGGGTCGCGTCGGGCGCGACGTAGCCGGGATTTGCCACAACGCGGGTCGCATCGGCGCTATTACCCGCCTGCGCGGAGCCGTAGCCACCCATTACGGTCGTCTTATCCTGGTCCATGCAACGTTTCCTTTCCGTCGCCTGCAAGCATCGAGTTATCCATGCATTCTACCCGCGCAAAAGCCTATGATGGGCAGTGCCCGCCGGTATCTACAAGACATGCGCGGTCCTCGGGATAAAAAGCCCCGCCGGGCCTTGGTGGCGCGGCGGGGCGGGCAAGCGGCTATGAATAGCGGGCTTAGAACAGGCCGGTGATGTTGCCGTCGTTGTCGACGTCGATGTTCTCGGCCGCGGGAACCTTGGGCAGGCCCGGCATGGTCAGAACGCTGCCGGTCAGCGCGACCACGAAGTGAGCGCCGGCGGAAACCTTGAGCTCGCGCACGGTGATGCGGAAGCCCTCGGGGGCACCGAGGGCCTTAGCGTTGTCGCTAAAGCTGTACTGCGTCTTGGCCACGCACACCGGCAGGTTGCCAAAGCCGTTCTCGCGCAGCTCAGCGAGCTGGCGCTTGGCAGCCGGCGTAAAGTCAACGCCGTCGGCACGGTAAACCTTGGTGGCAACGGCCTCGAGGGCGTCGGCCACATCGGCACCGTCCTCGTAAGCAAACTTGAGCTCGCTCGGCTGCTCGATCAGGCGCATGACCTCATCGGCCAGGTCGAGCGCGCCCTCGCCGCCCTTGGCCCAGACCTCGGACAGCTTAACGTTGACGCCAAGCTTCTGGCACTCGGACTCGATGCGCTCCAGCTCGGCCTCGGTGTCCGTCGGGAAGCGGTTGATGGCGACCACACAGGGCAGGCCGTACACGTTCTGAATGTTGTCGACATGGCGCAGCAGGTTGGGCATGCCGGCCTTAAGGGCCTCAAGGTTCTCCTCGTTGAGGTCGGCCTTGGCGACACCGCCGTTGTACTTAAGCGCGCGGGCAGTCGCAACGACCACGACAGCGCTGGGACGAACGCCCGTCATGCGGCACTTGATATCGAGGAACTTCTCAGCACCCAGGTCGGCACCAAAGCCGGCCTCGGTAATGGCAACATCGCCAAAGCGCATGGCCATGCGGGTGGCCATGATGGAGTTGCAGCCGTGGGCGATATTGGCGAAGGGACCGCCGTGGACAAACGCAGGCGTGCCCTCGAGCGTCTGCACCAGGTTGGGTTTGAGCGCGTCCTTGAGCAGAGCAGCCATGGCGCCCTGAGCCTTAAGGTCGCGAGCGCGGACGGGCTCGCCGGCAAAGCTGTAGCCGACGACGATCTCGCCCAGGCGCTCCTTGAGGTCGTTAATGCTCGTGGACAGGCACAAGATTGCCATAATCTCGGAGGCGACGGTAATGTCGAAGCCGTCCTCGCGCGGCACGCCCTGGGCCTTGCCGCCAATGCCGTCGATGACGTGACGGAGCTGACGGTCGTTCATGTCGACGACGCGCTTCCAGGTGATGCGCTTAACGTCGATACCGAGCTGGTTGCCCTGCTGAATATGGTTGTCGAGCATAGCGGCCAGCAGGTTGTTGGCGGCACCGATGGCATGGAAGTCACCGGTAAAGTGCAGGTTGATGTCCTCCATAGGGATAACCTGGGCCCAACCGCCACCGGCGGCACCGCCCTTCACGCCAAAGACGGGACCGAGCGAAGGCTCGCGCAGAGCCACGGCGCTCTTGACGCCGCGACGGCGCAGGCCGTCGGCAAGACCGATGGTCGTGGTGGTCTTACCCTCGCCGGCGGGCGTGGGGTTGATAGCGGTCACGAGGACGAGCTTAGCCTGATGATCAGTTGGCTCATTGAGCAGGGAGTAGTCGACCTTAGCCTTGTCGAAGCCGTACGGAATCAGATGCTTAACGTCAACGCCGGCGTTCTTAGCCACCTCGGTAATAGGCAGCGGCGTGACGGAACGTGCGATTTCGATGTCAGTAGGCATGGGCGGTCCTTTCGTTACCGGATGAGAAAAAGACCAATCCAGCATAGCACGGGCGCGCAATAGAAAAACACCCGTAACCGATGAATGGCGATATGTTTATCCAATGCCCAGCGATAGCCTAACAGCCTGCCAAAACAAAACCATCCCTAAACGGTTGGCTCGATCCCCAAATGCTCAAACGTGCGAAGGGTTGCTTGGCGGCCCTGGGGCGTACGGATCATCAGACCGCACTGCAGCAGATAGGGCTCATAGACATCCTCAAGCGTGCCCGGGTCCTCGCCTACCGCGCTGGCAAGCGTGGTCAGGCCCACGGCGCGACCGGAGAACGTCTTGGCAAGCGTCTCCAAAATACGGATGTCCATCCAGTCCAGGCCAAGCTCATCGATCTCGAAGAACTCGAGCGCTTGACGGCAAATGTCGAGTTCGATGGGACCGTTACCGCGCACCTGCGCATAGTCGCGCACGCGCTTGAGCAGACGGTTTGCAAGACGCGGCGTGCCGCGCGAGCGCGAGCCTATCTCGAGCGCGCTGGGATGGTCAATCGTCGCGCCCAGGATGGTCGCTGAGCGCGTCACGATCTGGGCGAGCTCCTCGACGGTGTAGTAATCCAGGCGATACGAGATGCCAAAGCGGTCGCGCAGCGGACCGGTCAGCATGCCCGAGCGGGTCGTCGCCGCCACCAGTGTGAACTTGGGGATGTCAAGGCGAATCGAGCGAGCCGCCGGACCCTTGCCGATTACGATATCGAGCGCAAAGTCCTCCATCGCGGGATACAGGACCTCCTCGACCGAACGGTTGAGGCGGTGGATCTCGTCGATAAACAGCACGTCGCCCGGCTGCAAATTGGTAAGGATAGCCGCCAGGTCGCCGGTACGCGCGATGGCAGGGCCACTCGTCGTCTTGATCTGAGCGCCCAGCTCGTTGGCGATAACCGTAGCCAGCGTGGTCTTGCCCAAGCCCGGAGGGCCTGAGAAGATCACGTGGTCGAGCGTCTCGCCACGGCTCTGCGCTGCCTCGATCAACACGCGCAGGCTCTGCTTGATGTGCTCCTGGCCGCAGTAGTCGTCCAAGCGCTGAGGGCGCAAGGTGCGGTCGACATCGAGGTCCTCGGGCGTCAGCTCCGAGCCCACCACGCGCTCACCGTGCGCCATGGATGCCGCCGGCGAGTTGCCGGGCGTCGCCCACAGGTCCTGAGAGTCATCGGCTTCCCACATCACGCATCCATTCCGAGTCGCTTAAGCGCCGCGCCGAGCAGATCCTCGACACGCATATCCTGCCCATCATACCCGCTCAGGGCAACATCGGTCTCCTGCGGGCTAAAGCCCATGGAAAGGAGTGCCGCGCGGGCATCGTCGATCGCCGAGGGAGCGGCAGCGGGAACCGGCATCGCAACCTGGCCGGGAATTACATCGACCGGCACAAAGCCCTTGTCCTTGGCAAAGGTGCTCTTGAGCTCCAGGATGAGACGCTGCGCGGTCTTTTTGCCCACGCCAGGCACCTTGGCCATGCCTTTGTCGTCCTCGGCCATTACCAGAGAATACAGCTGTCCCACGGTATAGGTGGAGAGCACGGCGAGCGCCAGGCGCGGGCCGACGCCCGAGACGGACACAAGTCGATCGAACATCGTACGCTCGTCCTTGGAGGCAAAGCCAAAGAGCGTCATAGCGTCCTCGCGCACCTGCATGCGCGTATAGAGGCGAACCTCGCCGCCGGTCGTTGGCAACGTGGCCGCGGTGCTGCCCGAGATGCCGAGCTCAAAGCCCACGCCCGATACATCGACGACGGCCGAGCTCATCGTGGCCTCGACAAGCGTTCCATGGAGCTGGGAGATCATCGGTATCCGGTTCCTCTCTGTTGATAGAACTCGCCGCCGGTGAGGGCGCGGGTGCGGCTTAAGTTAACGTGGCAGATGGCGCAGGCCAGGGCATCGGCGGCATGGTCGGGATGCGGGTCGTGGTCAAGCTGCGTAAGCGTGCGCACCATATAGGCGACCTGCCGCTTGTCCGCGGCGCCGGTGCCCACCACAGCCTGCTTGATCTGCATAGGCGTGTATTCGCCGATCTCGAGCGCGCATTCCGAAAGCGCCACGAGCGCAGCGCCGCGGGCATGCGCCGTAGGGATGGCCGAGCGAACGTTAGCGCCAAAGTAGATGCTCTCGACAGCCGCGGTATCGGGGCGATAGCGCTCGACAACGTCTTTGAGGTCGCGGGCGATGTGCGACAGGCGCACCGCGAGCGGACTACCCGCGCTGGTCTCGATACAGCCGTAGGCACGGCAGCGGACCTCGCCACGCCGTTCCTCGATAATCCCCCACCCCGTATGGGCCAAACCGGGGTCGATACCCAAGATAACCAAGCCAGCCTCCCCTCGCCTTTTGCCGAGCGCAAGGCAAGGCCCCGCGCACTATTCACGAACGTCTGTTCTAGAATAACACAACGGGGCCAGGATGCTTAGTTGAAGTGTCGGGGTTGGGAGCGAATCCCATCCCGTAGTTAATTTTGACTGAAGAACGGGAATTGTCTCGGATCCACCGGCGGATGCGGCATCGGCATACCCTGAGGTCCGCCCTGCGGGCCACCCTGACCGCCCATCATCTTATCGATGGCGTCCTGGACCTCGCCCTCGAACTTCTTCATACCCTCGTGCAAACGGCGCTGACCGTCCTCGGAGCGCAGCTCTTCCATCTGCTCGGGCGAAATACCCAACAACTCGCCCAATATGCCCATCATCTCGCCACGCATACGATCACTCGTATCGTCGTCGGCAAAGCGGCGCACCTCGGCGCGTGCCAGCGAATCGACCGTCATACGTTCCTTACCGTTGAGCCCAAGATCGGACCACGCGAGCATATACGGCCAGGCGCGCTCGGCAAACGAACGGGCCGAGACGATCGGCGCCGTCGGCAGCTGGTGGCGAGCAGCCTCGCCCTGGCGCACGAGCATCAACAGCAGCGAACATGCCTCGGGCTTACCGGCAGCCATCGGGATATCGTCGAAAGGACGATTGCGGTCGACGTGCGACTCGAGCGTGCCATCGACCTCACCCGGCTCAAGCCCACCGAGCAGCTGCGCCGCGCGATCGAGCACGTCAACCGGGCCGGCAAGCGTAGAGAGCGCCTGCGCCAGCACGCGCTCCATGCAATCCTCCACCGCATTGAGCGTCACAAGCTCCTGCGGCACCACAGCAGACGTACGGTTGCGCACACGCGCCACAAACTCGAGCGTCGACAGGTACACGTCGCCGAAGGGCGCGTAATCTCCCTGGTAGCCACCGCAAAGCGCCGGCGCCGCCAGCGCGTACTCGGTTTTGGACAGCGGACTCAGCGCCATCGCGCCCAGCTCGAGCGCCGTATCCTCCAGCATGAGCCCCAGCGTGCGCGAGCGCAGGCGCTCGGCGTCTCCCGCCGACACGTCGCGGTCGAGCACACGCGATGCATCCGGCGCATCGCGCTCAACCGTGCGAATATGCAGGCGCTCGGCAATTGCGCGAACGGCGGCACAGCGAGCCGCCTCGGCCTCTTCCTGCGCCGGCGTAAAGATGCGGTTGCGCCCCAGCACCAGGCCGATCACATTGCGCGGACCCAAGGCATCGACGGCCAGCGCCGCCAGCAGGGACGACGGCAGGTCACCCTCGAGCGCCACCACAGCGCGCGCCGCACCGCGAGCGCGGGCGTTGTCGCGCACGGCGAGCACCAGCGCCTGCCACAGCCACTCCTCGGAGCGAAACTCGGGCAGCTCGTGGTCCTCCAGAGCGTCGAGCATCACGCCGCGCTGAATCTCCTGGACCAGCAGACTCTCTTCAAAACACGGCGCCTGAGCCACCACGCGACCGCAGTCGTCGAGCACAAACGACCCGCCGGTATACACCGACTCGTCGTACGCACCGACCGGCGCCATGCAGGCAAACCACACGCTGCGCTTGGACGCGATCTTGCGGTAGGCTCCACTGCGTACAGCTGCAACGGCAGCGGTCTCGCGGTTGGTCATATCGAATGCGTTGAATTGGAAATAGGCAATGAGGTCGACGCCGGTCGGCAGCATCTCGAGCTCGCGATCCAGGTCGAAAATCACCGCGATGCGCACGCCGTCCACGTCGAACACCGGCGGCGCCCAACGCGCATCGTTGTTCTCGCCACGCTGCAGGGCAATGCTCGCGCGGGCGGGCACCACGCGGCCGTCCTTGAGCATCATGTAGTCGAGCAGCGGCTGGCCCTCAAACGAGACCGCCGCCGGCACGATGCAGATCATATCGAGCTCTTGAATACGCTCGGCAACGCCGGTCAAACCCATCAGCATGTCGTGCTCAAAATCGGCAGCGCCCACCAGGCCGCCGGGCATGGCACCCATAAAGAGCGAAGCCGGCACGCACAGAACGCGCGCCCCGCGCTCGTGGGCAAGACGAGCCTGGTCCTCGATACGACCGCAAATGCCCTCAATATCACCCAGGCGCATATCGATCTGTGCAAGCGCGAGCTTCATGGCTCAGCCCTTTCCGTCGTAAACCGTCGTTGTCGTAGTAAAAGCGCCGACCGCAAGATGCAGTCGGCGCTTGCATGTGCATATGCTAGCCATGATACCCCGAGCGGGGGCGCGCTCCTAGAACGTCGCGGACCACAGCCCATGCAGGTTGCAGTAGGCATAGACGGTACCGGTCTTGGAGCCGCCCGCGAAAAACGTCGTGGGCTTCATGCCGGGCTCAAGGTAGTGGACCTCCAGACGGCCCTCGGCCTCAAGCGCGATCCACTCGATATAGTGCTCGGGCAGGCTGGGGTGCTCGACCGAGCCCACGCGTGCGCGGATGACGTGGCCGTCGCGCTCGGTCTCGACAACAGGCACGTGCTTCTCGTGCGCCGCGTCCTCAGTGTTTGCGGTCAGTTCCGTGCAACCGGCAGGGGTTGCAACGTCGTCGCTCAGGGCGGCAATGAGCTTGCCGTCGGGGTCCTTAAAGAATTTCGCCATGATGTTCTCCTTTGCTGATGTGCCAATGTTCTTGATGCTTCTTATGCCCAAAGGCAGACAAACCATCCACGGCATGGCAAATGAACACATAACGGACGAGACGAGCGACAGGGGCCAAGGCGAACCGGTAGCTTGGCCCATCCCAGCAACCCCATCCCGCGCGCAGCTAGCGACCGTCACCGCCGAGCAGTGCCAGGACATCCTCGCGCGTGAACAGCGCCGACGAGATGCCGTCGCCGCCGAGCACGCTGTTGACCAGGTCGCGCTTGGACTCCTGCATCTGCATGATGCGCTCCTCGATCGTATCCTTGGCGATGAGCTTGTACACGGTCACGGTATGTTGCTGGCCAATACGGTGGGCGCGGTCGGTCGCCTGGTCCTGCGCCGCCACGTTCCACCACGGGTCGTAGTGGATAACCACGTCGGCAGCCGTAAGATTCAGGCCCACGCCGCCCGCCTTGAGCGAGATCAAAAAGACCGGCACCTCGCCCGCCTGGAACTGCGCAACCATCTTGGCACGGCTCTCCTTGGACGATGCGCCCGTGAGCTTAAGGAAGGCGATATCCTCCTTGGCAAGGCGCTTGCCAATGATATCGAGCATGCCCGTGAACTGGCTGAACAGCAAAATGCGATGCCCGCCGTCGAGCGCGCCGTGTACGAGCTCCATGCAGGTATCGAGCTTGGCGCTTCCCGCCTTGTAGTCCTCGTAGTGCAGGTGAGGGTCGCAGCAGATCTGGCGCAGCTTGGTGAGCTCGGCAAGCACCTTGAGTTTGTCCTTCTTAAACTCGGCGGCCTCGCGATGCTGCACCTGCTGGGCGATGCGATCCTGGTTAGCCAGGTAGAGCTTGCGCTGCTCGCCGGTGAGCTGCGCCATGACGGTATCCTCGATCTTCTCGGGCAGGTCGGCCACCACGTCTTCCTTAACGCGGCGCAGTACAAACGGCGACACGAGCGCCTGCAGACGAGCAGCGCTATCGCCCTCGGCATGCTCGACGGGGCTCTCAAAGCGCTTGGCAAACGACTCGCGCGTGCCCAGCAGGCCCGGCATCAAAAAGTCGAAGATGCTCCAGAGCTCGGACAGGCGGTTTTCGATAGGTGTACCCGTCAGGGCAAAGCGCACACCGGCCGGTAAGCGCTTGCCGGCGCGGGCCACCTGGGTGAGCGGGTTTTTAATGTACTGGGCCTCGTCGAGCACAACGCGGGCAAAATCCTGCTCGGCGTATTCGTCGATATCGCGGCGCATAAGGTCATACGACGTCACGACCACGTTATGCTCAGCCACGCCGGCAATCTGCACGCGGCGCTGCGCCTTGGCGCCCACGATGGCGCACGCATCAAGCAACGGGGCAAAGCGCTCCAGCTCGGCAGTCCAGTTGTACACGAGCGACGCCGGGCACACTACGAGCGTGGGCTTGGTATCCCCCGCCTCCACACGTGCCAGGATATGCGCGATCATCTGCAGCGTTTTGCCCAGACCCATGTCGTCGGCCAGGATGCCGCCAAGGCCCAGATGTTCGAGCGAGCCGAGCCACTGGTAGCCGTCGACCTGATAGCCGCGTAGTGCGGCCTTGAGCGAGGCCGGCACCGTAAAGTCCATCTTGCCGAGCGTGTCCAGGCGCTCGACGGTACGGCGAAACGCAGCATCGCGATCGGCCTCGAGTGCCGGCGTACGCGCGAGCATGCTATCGACAAACAGGGTGCTCGACGCGGGAAGCGACACGCCGTCGAGCAGGTCGAGGGCATCGACACCCAGGTCCTCGGCAAGACCAAACGCGGCACGTGCCCCCTCGTCCAGACGCACGATGTCGCCGGACGTCAGGCGCGCAAACGTCTGATGGCGTTTGTACGAGTCGAGATAGATGGCAAGGTCCGTCGCCGAAAGACCGCTCGCACCCAGTTCGACGTCGAGCAGGTTGCTCTTGACGGTCGCGCGCACCGAAAGCTTGGGCGCAGGACGTACCGAGATCTGGCGCAGGCGGTCGCTGAGCATGACCTCGCCGAGCTCGGACAGCGCAGACAAACCCTCGGTGAGCAGGCAGAACAAACTCTCGTCGTCGCGCTCCCCAAACGCCAGGCCGCCCTCGTAAAAATCGAAGTACACGGCAGCCGTGTCCATAACGCGAAACTCCGCCACCACGTCGCGGGGCGGCACGCCGGGGCGCTGGTCTTCAAAAGGACTTCCCGGAGCACCCCGGCTAAAGAGATCTGCCGACCAATCGCCGTAGGCAACCGTGATCTTGCAGGTCACAAGGCCATCGTCGACACCGATCTCAAAATGGAAGCTCGCCTCGGGCGCCACGGCATCGAGCGCGGCAGGAGCGGTCAGGTCGGTGTAGTCGCGCAAGATTGGCAGCGCCATGCGGCAGAACTCGCCCACCTGGTCGGCGGCGATATGAGCCGGCGTGCGGCAGGGCAACAGACACGATAGGAACGGCGCCGCATGTTGGGCGAACGCCGCGTCGGTACGGCGCGCACGGCGCGTGTCGACCAGATAGGCGGCATCGCCCGACGCAAAGCAGTACATATCGGCGGGCAGGCGCAGATCGTAGCTGCCTCCGGCTGCCGGCGCGATCTTGGCGGCAAGGAGCGGCGGACGCTTGGCGGTCGGTTCATCCTCCCCTTGCGGCGCCGCCTCAACCGCCACGTCGTAGGCACGATGCGTTGTCGTCCCCCGCGACCAGGCAGGCTCAAAGGAAATGGTCCTGCCGCGCAGCAGGTCCAGCACGTATACGATGTCATGCTCGGATAGCGGCAGCTGGCGCTCGGCGACAAAGCCGCTACGGGCAAAGTCATACGACGCCGAACGCGAGCTCGTGATGTCACTCAGATAGGCAACCGTCGTCGCGATAAGGTCGAGCAGACGCACCGAAACCTCGTCAAAGGCCTCGGGCGTATGGAGGAACGTGAGCTTTTTGCCATACGAGAACGTGCCGCTGCGCATGTAGGCGCCGGCCATGCCGTCAATGTCCTTGACCACGTAGGACACCGAGCCGCAGCGAATGCGAAACTCGAGCGCCCAGCTAAAGCGGTCGGCAAACAGCGGATTGTAGTACGGCACCAGAGAGGGCTCCAGCACCGCCTTGGGAGCATCAGGGTCAACAGCATCGGCAAGTTTGCGACGCATGGCCACGAGCTCATCCATGCGCGCGTCCGAAAGGTCGGAGAGCGCCGCCATGAGACTCGGGCTCGTGGGGACGGGCGCCGGGAAGGGAAAGTTGGGGTTGACCGCACGCGCGGAGGGTGCGGGGCGCGCGGGCTGCTTGGATTGTGTGGGCGGCACCGTAGACGTACGGACCGGCGTACGCAGGCCCTCGACGGGCTCGGCGCCGCTGGCATCCAGATACGCCAGCGCCGTGGCGATAGCGTGTTTGCACATGCCGGAATAGCGGTAGGCGGCGGGGCAATCGCAGTCGTAGTCGATGACCTCGCGCTCGTCCATGTCGAGCGCCACGTGCGTCTTGTACAGGTCGCCGCGCGAGCCACGCACCGTACCCTCGATATTCACGTTTTTGGAGAAGCGCGAGCCAGAGTCCTCAAACGACAGCACGGCACCGTTGAGCATGAGCGAACGCCCCTTCATAAAGGTGCTGCTGAGCGCCGCCTCTTTACGAAGCATCTGCGCAAACGTCCCCTGCGCCATCACTTCCTCCATTCTCGCGCCGGGTAGCTAAAATAGCCCCGTCCCAAATTAGCTACCCTCAGCAAAGGCGCCGCTAGATCACCGTTACCCTGCCCTGGTTGCCCACAATGGCCTTGGCCTCGGCTAGCAGCGGAATCGATCGCGCGTTGACCTTGGCCGGCACCTCAGCGCGCAGCACGCGCCCGTCGACTTGCTCAATAAAGATCTCCACGCGGTCGCCGCCCGGGTTGGTGGTGAGCACCGTGGCCAGGCGCGCCATATTGCCCTGGCTAAAGCGGCTGTTGGGCACCATGACCTCAAAGACCTTGGGCTTGTTTTTCTCCTCGCTAAGCTCCAGCGGCACAATCTCCTGCGCGATGATCTGGTCGCCGCGGTCCGAGCGCTCGAGCTTGCCCTTAATGCGCACAAACGCGTCGGACAGCTGCGCGCCGGTCTCGGGATCGACCTCGCCGTACAGATACCCCTCGGCCTCCTTGTAGGTCTTGGGGAACACCACGACCGTGGCCTCGCCTTCCATGTCCTCGAGCTGCACGATGCCCATGGGGTCGCCGTTTTTGGTCACGCGCTTGGACACGCTCGAGACCATGCCGGCCCACCACAGCGCCTTGCCCTCGGGAATCTCCTGGTTGATGGTACCGCCCGTGGGGTTTTGCACCTCATAGCCGGTGTCGATCTGCGAGAACGAGAAGTCGCGCGCTTTGCTAAGTGCATACTCAAACGGGCGCAGCGGGTGGTCCGAGACATAGATGCCCAGAACCTCCTTCTCCTGGCTCAGCTTAAGGTGGCGGTCCCACTCCTGGCCGTCCGGATCGGGCACGCTCACCTCAAAGCCCGAGCCCTCAACGTCGCCGAACATATCGAAGAACGACGTCTGGCCGCTCGCGCGATCCTTTTGGCGCTTCACGGCGGCATCGATGATGTTCTCGGGGTTGTTCTTATCCACAAAGTGCATCATCTGGCGACGCGGATACCCCGTGGAGTCGAAGGCGCCTGCCTTGATGAGCGATTCGATCACGCGACGGTTGGCCTGGCTCGAGTCCACGCGCTCGACAAAGTCGTGCAGCGTCTTAAACGGGCCGCCCGCCTCGCGCTCGGCGATAATCGCCTGCGCCACGCCAGTGCCCACGCCGCGGATGCCGGCCAGACCAAAGCGCACGCCCTCCTTGGTAGCCGTGAACTCGGTACCGGACTCGTTGACATCTGGCGACAGCACGGGGATGCCGTCGTGGCGGCACGCCGAGACGTAATGAACGATCTTGTCGGTCTTGCCCGTGTAGGACGTCAGAACGGCCGCCATGTACTCGTGCGGATAGTGCGCCTTGAGCCACGCCGTCTGCATAACCAGGATGGCGTAGCCGGCGGAGTGCGACTTGTTAAAGGCGTAAGACGCGAACTCGAGAACATCGTCCCAAATCTTCTGGGCGACCTCGCGCGTGTAGTTGTTCTTGATAGCACCGTTCATCCAGTGGTCGTAGGTGGTCTCGTCCGAGCCATCCTCCCAGTGGAGCACCGTCGACGTGAGCAGCTTGATCTTTTTCTTAGCCACGGGCTTACGGATACGCGAGTCCGATTCGCCCTTGGAGAAGCCGCACATCTCGACGGAGATGAGCATAACCTGCTCCTGGTAGACCATGGTGCCGTAGGTTTCGCCCAGGATGTCGTCCAGGCGGTCGTCGTAGGAGACGGCCGGCTCCTTGCCGTTCATACGGTTGATGTAGGACGAAACCATGCCGGCGCCCAGCGGGCCCGGGCGGTACAGAGCGATCAATGCCACGACGTGCTTGTATTCGGTGGGTTTCATGTTCTTGATCGTGGCCGTCATGCCGGCGGACTCGACCTGGAAGACGCCGGCGGTGTGACCGGAGCCCATGAGCTTAAAGATCTCGGGATCGTCAAAGGGAATATCTTCCTCTTTGATGTCGATGCCGAAGTTCTTCTTGATGTTTGCCTTTGCCTTGGAGATAACCGTCAGCGTACGCAGGCCCAGGAAGTCCATCTTGAGCAGGCCCATGTCGGCAACGGTATGGCCCTCGTACTGAGTAATCTCGACGCCGCCCTTGGTGTCGAGCTTGGTGGGCACGTGCTCGTTGACGGGGTCGCGGCAGATCAGAACGGCGCACGCGTGCACGCCCTCGCCACGGGTGAGGCCCTCGATCGAGAGCGCCGTGTCGATGATGCGGCGGGCGTCGTCGTCCTTTTTATAGGCCTCGGCAAAATCGGGGTTAAACAGATCCTCTTTGCCGGGCTGCTTGTCGAGCACCTGCTTGAGCTTGACCTTGGGGTCGCTCGAGACCATCTTGGACAGGCGCTGGCCCATGTAGACCGGGTAGTCCAGAACGCGCGCGGCGTCGTTGATGGCCTGCTTGGCCTTAATGGTCGAGTAGGTGATGACGTGGGTGACCTTCTCGGGGCCGTAGAGCTGGCGAACGTGCTCCACGACCTCGAGGCGCCGCTCATCGTCGAAGTCCATATCGATATCGGGCATCTCGGTACGCTGCGGGGACAGGAACCTCTCGAACATCAGGCCGTTCTCGAGCGGGTCGAACGCGGTGATGTTCATGGCGTAGGCGACGATAGCGCCGGCGGCCGAGCCACGGCCGGGGCCGACGCCGATGCCGTTGTCCTTAGCCCATTGCACGTACTCGGCAACGATCAAGAAGTAGGCGGCAAAGCCCTTGTCGCAGATGACCTTGTATTCGTACTCAAAGCGCTCTTTGATGTTGACGCCGCCGATCTCGCGCGTGGCCCAGTCGTCGCCGTAGTGCTGGCGCAGGCCCTTCTCGCACTCGCGGCGGAACTGGCTCTCGTGTGTCTCGCCGGGATCGAGCAGCGGGAAGCGCGGCAGGATAATGGAGTCCCAATCGAGCTCCACGTAGCACTTATCGGCGATCTCGAGTGTGTTGTCGCAGGCCTCGGGGCAATACGGGAACATCGCCCGCATCTCCTCTTCGGTCTTCATGTAGAACTCCGAGCCGGTCATGCGCATGCGGTTGGGGTCGTCGACTTTGGCGTTCATGCCGATGCACATGATGACGTCCTGCACGGGCGCGTCCTCGCGGCGCAGGTAGTGGAAGTCGTTGGTGGCGATGACCTTGACGCCCACCTGTTTGGCGATGTCGATGAGCGTACGGTCCATCTGCTCGTCGGTCAGGCCATTATCGGTGGTAATGCCGTGTTCCTGAATCTCGATATAGAAGTCGCCGGGATCGAAGGTGTCGCGGAAGGTTTCGGCCCACTTGATGGCGCCTTCCATGTCGCCGCGGTCGATGTATTTGGGGATGATGCCCGCAATGCAGGCGCTCGTGCAAATCATGCCCTTGGCATGGCGACGCAGGTTGTCGAGCGTCACGCGCGGCTTGTAGTAAAAGCCCTGCACGGCGGCCTCGGAAACCGTCTGCATCAGGTTGACATAGCCCTCCTGGTCCTTGGCCAGAAGGATCATGTGGTAGAGCTCGGGCTTGTGGTCGCGGGCAAGGGTCTCGTCCGGCGTAAAGTAGACCTCGCAGCCAAAGATGGGTTTGATGACCAGGGGCGGCTTGAGCTCGTCGATATTGCCCTTCTCGTCCCACATGGCCATGTCCTTCACATACTGGGCATGCTCGCGCGGGTTTTCCTCGGGATCGGGCTCCACCAGCTCGTCACGACGGTCCTTTTCCAAGAAGGCCTTGTCGTGGCTCCAGGTTTTGTACTCGGGCGTGTTGTGGTTGACGGCGTCGCAGGCCAGCGCCAGGTCGGGCACGCCATACATGTAGCCGTGGTCGGTAATGGCCACGGCGGGCATGCCCAGCTCAACGGCACGGTTGACCATATCCTGGATACGGGTTGCGCCGTCGAGCATGGAGAAAACAGTGTGGTTGTGCAGATGGACGAATGCCATGTGATGAGCTCCGATGCGGGTTCGTGTTCTGACTGAACGATTTTACCGCACGGCGCGGACGGCACCCGAACCTAGCCAAACCCACACGGCTCCTCTTGCAGTTGCGGTGAAATACGGACTGTTTGGCGGCTTTTTTGGCCAAAACAGTCCGTATTCCACCGCAAGTTATCTGAGGGCTAGAAGTTGTAGGTGACCACTTGAGGTTCGGCGGGATTGACGAAGAGAGTCGGATCGGCCTGCTCCACGCGGACGAACTTGACGGTCACAGCCTCAAAGCCCGCCTTGCTCAGAACATCAGCGTAGACGCGCGCCTGCAGGGCGTGCTTCTCGAGCAGCTGGTCCGGCGTCTCATCCGGCGTGCCACCCGTCTTGTAATCGATGACCAGTGCGCGTGACGGATCGGCCGGGTCGGTCGCCAAAGCGTCGATGGCGCCTTCGGCATATGCACCGTAGCGGGCGATGTCCTCGTCCTCGCAGCCCAGCGAGAAGAACGGCACCTCGGCGCGAACGCACGGCCACGCGAGCAGGTCGGCACGAGCAGCCGACTTGAGCCAGCGGTCCAGGGCAACGTCGAAGCGTTCGCGCTGCTCCGGCGTCAGGCACCACAGGCGCGCCAGCGCATCGGCACGCTCAGCGGGCAGCGCATCGGCACCCATCTCGATCAGCCACTGGCAGGCGGCATGGAACGCCGAGCCCAGCGCCATGGGGTTGCCGGCGGGCTCAACGGCGGCCACGCCTGCATCCGTCATCTCGGAACCATCCGACTCCGCATCATCGCCAGCCTCGTCCATGGGCACATGCGCCTCGGCGGCTCGGTCCTCGGACTCGGCATGCAGCGCCGCGGCAATTGACGAGTAGCTGTACGAATCGCGCGCCGGATACGGGCAGGTGCCCATGCGCACGCCCACCGCCTGGGGATACACGAGCTCAAACGCATCGGGCTCGGGGTCGGCAGGACCGGGAACGGCGGCGCGGGCATCTGCACCGGCACCCTCCGGCTCCGCATCGCCGCGGACAAGCCTGCCCTCGGCATCCAGCGAAGCGTTTGCCTCAAACGCCTGCTCGCCAAAGGTAAAGTCCGTGAGCGAAATGAGCTCGTAGTCGCCCGGCTGGGAGTTGTCGAACACCAGGCGGTCGCTATCGAGCTGCGGCGTGTCCAGAGCGTCGGTCGGCAAAATACGGCGCAGCACGTCGTAGGTCAGATCCGTCTCGACATCGAAGGTCGGTGCCGTCACCTTGCCACGGCTCACACCGGCATCCATCGCCAGAATGACCAGCTCGCGTGCTCGCGTCATGGCGACATAGAGCAGGCGGGCCCGCTCCTCGAGCGAGAGCTGCAGGTCGTCGTTGCGCAGGCGAGCAAATGCCTCGGCGGGAGAACCCGTCGCACAAACGTCCTCCATGAGCTCCGGCGGCAGCCACAGCGACGTGCCCTTGCCCTTAAACGCATGCTCAAACTGCTTTTTGACGTCGTCGCCCTTCACAAAGGTTCCGTCGGCGAGCTTAACGCCGTCGAAGCGTGCCGGCAGTGCCACGACCTGCGCTCCGCCATCGACGCGACCCATCTGTGCCGCACCCGAGGACTTACGCACGCCAAAGCACTCGGCGACCGCCACGACCGGATATTCCAGACCCTTGGAGGCATGCACCGTCATGATGCGTACCGCGCCGTCACCCTCCTCGTTGAGCGCGCCCGGGGCCTCCTTGCCCGCCAAGAAGCGGTCGAAGGCCAGCGCGATGGAACGCGGCGAGTTGCCGAACTCGGCCTCAGCCTCAGCCACGGCGTCGAGCGCCTTGAGCACGTTGGCGGCAATGGCCTTGCCCTCGGGGCCGCGCTGCGCCAGGCGCACAAACCAGCCGGAGGCGTTGACCACGTCGCGCGCGATGGCGGCGAACGAATCGCGGCCCGCGCGACGAAGCGCATACCGCAGCACCTCGCGGGCGCGCTTCACAAGCGGCAAGTCTTGCAAACCCGGCACGTCGAAATCACTCATGATGCCCGCGTCGATATTCCGGCGCGAGGTCTCCCCCGTCTCGCTATCGAGCTTGGTCGCCAGCGCCAGGAACTCCTGAGCGCCGAGCGCAAACATCGGCGAGGCGAGCAGCGGCATAAGGCCCTGCGCCGTATCGGCCGGATTGGCGAGCGCACATACCAGGGCGCGCACCGTCTGCACCTCGGCTGCCTGGGCAAAGACCGAACCACCCGCGATGACGCAGTCGAGCCCCTGGTCGCGGAAGGCCTGGGCGTAGACGTCGGCGTTGGTCATGCGGCCCAGCAGCAGCACCATGCCGCCCTGGGGCTGGCCGGCATCGGCAAGCGCGCGAAAGCGCTCGGCGATCGCACGGGCCTTGGCCTGCGTGCGCTCCTGTGTACTGCCGCCGGCAACAAAGAGGGCCTGGCGACGCGAGGCGTCTGCCACCAGCGTGTCCTTGCGGCCGTCGCTCGCTTCAAGATCCAAAAAGCCCTGCATCAGGCCGCCGTCATCGCCGTCGAAGACGCGTGCCACGTAACGCAGCACCTCGTCATGGCTGCGGAAGTTGCGCACGAGCTTGACGAGTTCGCCGGCAGGGGCGTCGGCCACGGCAGTCGCCTCGGGCGCGGCAGACGAGCCCACCTTGCGCTCCTGACGACGGAACACCTCGACCTCGGCGCCACGGAAGCGATAGATGGACTGCTGCGCATCGCCCACGGTGCACAGTGCGCGCTCCCCCGCACCCGTCAGGTAGCGTATCAGATCGACCTGCATCTGGTCGGTATCCTGAAACTCATCGATCATGACCATCTTAAAGCGGCCCTCGTACGCAGCACGGATGGCCGGGTAATCGCGCAGGGCCTCGTAGGCCATACGCAGCAGGTCGTTATTATCGAGGGCGGACTGGGCAGCCTTCAATGCGCGATACTCGGCCTCGACGGAACGGGCCAGGCCCACCAGCGCATCGAGCGCCGGGCCACCGCAGGCAAGCACGATATTGATAAACGCATCGGCGGCCTCGGCCTTGAGCAGCTCGACCTGCTCCTTGGGGAATGCCTTGCTCGCGCGCGGCATGGTGCACGACATCATGAGTCGCGCCGCATCCTCCATGGTTTTGCCACTCGCCTCAAACGCGTCGATGGCATCGAGCGCCGTCTGTGCCTTCTCGGTCGCGGCCTTGCTTGCGCCCAGCGCCGCGCGATAGGCATCGGCGAGTGCCGAGGTATCGGCCTGGCCGCGCGCCACGCGCGCGTCGTCCATACCGCCCGGCAACTGGCTCGACAGCTCCAGCAGGTCGCGCACCAGACCCTTGATGGTCGTACCGCCGCCAAAGGAACCGCCCTCGCCCGCCATGGGATACCAGGCATAGAGGGCCTTGAGCGATGCCGCGAGCTCGGGGGCGGCATCGGGTGCCGTCGCGCGACCCAGCACATGCTCAACAGCCTGGTCCATGAGCTCGTCGGTATCGGTGAGCACCGTGAACTCGGGGTCGATGCCCAGCTCCAGCGCGTGCGCGCGCAGGATACGCGAGCACATGCCGTGAATGGTCGAAATCCACGCGTCGTCGACGGTCAGTGCTTCCTCGTCCATGCCCTCGTCGATAAGCGCGCGGCGCACGCGGTCGCGAATCTCGGCCGCGGCATCTTTGGTAAAGGTAATGGCGAGCACCTGGTCCAGATGCTCAACGAACGGACCGGATTCGGGCGAGAGCGCATAGACGATGCGGCGCGTGAGGGTAAAGGTCTTACCCGAACCGGCGCCCGCCGAGACAAACAGCGGGCGGTCGAGCGTTTTGACAATCTGCAGCTGTTGCGGCATCAAAGTCGAAAGATCCATGGTCTACACGTCCCTCCTTACAAACGTTCCTTCGTGGTTATACGAGCAGCGCGCATGCGCGGCCTGAGCCGACGCCGGGTCGACGGCGGCAACGTTGCCCGCCTCGAGCTCGCGCAGGCGCTCGGCGATGCCGGCCTCCACGCGATCGAGCAGGGCATCGAAGTCCATGCTGCCGCCCTCGCCCGGGAAGCCCTTCTTGAGGCCCGGGATGCGACCGTCACCGCGCTCTTCCTCGAGCAACTCGGCGCTCGCCGCACCGCGCAGCGCGGGCTTGCCGCCCTTGGTCGAAAAATAGATCGCTGCACGGGTATCCAAGCCCAGTGCCCGACGCATGGCCTGCGCGTAGATGAGCGTTTGGGTATGGGGCGGCAGCCAGCGCGGGTCGTCGATGGGAGCCTCGCCCGTCTCCTCGTCACGCACCGTGGGGTCGGCAAGCTTAAACTCCTCGACACCCGAACGATGCTTGTAGTCGATTACCACGGCGCGATTCTCGGCATCCACATCTACGCGGTCGATGCGCCCGCCGAGCGGCCAACCGGCATACTCGACCTGGAGCTCGTTGAACGCAAACTCCAGGTAGCGCGGGGCAAAGGGGGCAAGTACCTCGGACTCGTAGGCAAGCACGCCCTCCAGCTGCGGCAAGATCTCGGCCACCTGGCGCTCCTCCACCGCAGAGAGCGGCACCAGCGGGCCCTCCGTGCCGCGCTTGCCGGCGTGCTCGGCCAACGTCTCGTCAAAGACCTCGTGCAGCAGCTCCTGTGCACGCGGCAGATTCTCGGGCGTCACGCGCTCCATGCCTTCTTGGGGCAGACGGGCATGCAGATGCTCCAGCACGTCGTGGACAAAGTTGCCCTTCTCCATGTTGCCAAAGCCAGCGTCGATCGACTGGGGCTTGACGCGATACGAGACGAACCAGCACAGCGGGCAGGTGGAATAGGCCTCGATCTGCGAGGCGGACGTCAGACGCGGCACAAGCGGCGCGTCCTCACCCTCGCCATCGCGACGGCACAGGACCAAATACGGAATGGCTTCATCGCTCAGATGCTGAGGAGCTTCACAGGTCACGCGCTCGCGCCTAAGACCTTCACCTGCCGCGGGATCAAAGTCGGCGATGATATCGCCCTCGCCCACGCGCATGGGCTTGGCAGCGCCAGCGGCCTCGGCATGTGCCCACAGCTCGGTCCATACGGCTGCCGGGTAGCACTCGCGTGCCTGGCGATCGTGCGTCACACGGGCGAGCGCGACCGGACCGCTCGCCGCCTGCATCGCACGGCCAAAGCGCACGCGCAGCAGGGCAGCGGGCTCCAAAGACACGCCGTCGCGGCGCAGCTCGGCTGTCAACGTGGCAAGCGGGCCCTCTTCGTGCGAAAGCGGATAGCTGTCCAGGTCGACATCGGCAAACAGCACGGCATCGTAGCTGCCAGGGCGAAGAACCGACGCATCGGCAAGCGACGCGAAGCGCACTTGTGCTCGTGGTGTGCGATCGACCTCGTAGGTCTCGTAATCGTAGGCGGTACTGCGCTTGTCCACCTTGGTTCGAACGCCGTCGAGAACCGGCACGGTCGCGGCCTGCGACACGTCGAGCGCGCGAGCATCGTTCATAAGGATGTCGATGGCATGGCGCAGCAAAGCCGTCTCTGCCTGGCGACGGGCCTGGCCGTCAAGGCCGCCTAGAGCGCGATCGGGCAACGCCTCGGCAACGGCAAGCATGGCCTTAAGCGCCGTCACGGGCTTGTCACGCCACAGCGCCTGGAACACGTCCGAGACCACACACGGTACGTTCTTAAACCAGTTATCGTCGCTCGTCGCCTTGCGCGCGCCCCTCACCTGGCCCTGAACGCTCTGCAGCAGGCTCTTGACGCCCGCGGTAGTCTTGCTGCGCGAGAGACGCATATTCTTATCGAAGGTACGGGCATTGACGGCATCAGCGCCCGAAAGCGGACTGTAGATCCAGTCGGTAAGCTCCGGCGCGGGCCACCACTCAGTCTTGGAAGCGGTGCCCTCGTCGGCGGCTTTCATACGCTCGATCAGGTTGGCGAGCGCCGTAAACTGCCTGCCCGCGATGGACTGGGAAAACGCCGTGAACTCAGTCGTCTCGGCCGCAATGTGACGCGCCGCCAAACGGGCGGCGAGCTCGCCGAACAGCTGGGGTGCCCGGGCAGAAACGACGAGCACGCGCACGGGGTCGGCGGGCGTTGCAGTAGCTTTATCGGCCTTGGACTCCTTGTGCGCTTTCACCAACTTATCGATGGCGTCCGCATAAGCATGAGCACGGGCATGGGGGCCAGCGACCTCAATAAAGGCAGGCTGAGCGGCGGTCCCGCAAGCGACATCAGACGCGACGGCGTTCTTCCCCAGCGGCGCGATCTCAAACAACACATCGCGGGCATCAAATGCCGTGGCAAGCTCCTCGCGCATCGCCGCCTGCTCGCGGGCAAGCAGCACGACGACCTCTCCCCCATTGTTCGCCACGGCAGACAGCAGCTCGAGCAGACCGTGCGTAAACGACGTGATACCGCGCACGCATACGACGCGAGTGCACGCCGGCAGGCTATCGGCCAGGACACTGGTCATAATGTCAGCTGCCTCGCAGGGCTCAACCATATCTCGACGGTCCAAACCGCCCGCGTAGGCGCGCAAAAGCTCGAACACACGAGCCTCGGCATCGCTTTTTGGCTCAGGCTGGCAGTTGTCGCCACGGCATCGTTCGGCACCCGTCCCCGCAACGCCCAGCAACACGTCGCGGGCCATGCGCGCGAGCATGCGCACTGTGCCCTGGCTGCGCGAAAGCGGCTGCAGGTCGGCATCGTCGAGACGCGTGACCATGTCCGAAAACAGCATCTGGCGCTGCAGGTTGTCGACGAAACCGCGCCCGTCGCCCATAAGCTCCCAAAGCGAGCGAAGCCACGATGTAGGCGTCTTGTAGTCGATACCCAGCGAAACGCCGGCTTCCGCCGCATCATGACGGCACAGGTCGAGCTCGGCAAACGTTGGTGCCAGCAACACGGCACGCCCGTGACGGGCAATAAGGTCGGCAAGCAGCGCCGACTCGGCATCGCTCAAATCCGTGCCGGCATTGGTGGTATAGATTCGAACAGGCATGGTCCTCCGCTCAAACTGTTCGCAATAATCAATGCATCCATCCTACCCGCCCACGCGGACAGATTTGCCCCACGCCAACAGATTTGATCCCTTGAGGACGGAGGAAAATGGATCACAGAGGGGGTCAGTCTAACCCGGTGATCCGTTTTCCTCCGTCCCCAAGGGATCAAAAAACCGCCCCCGGAGGGACGGTTCTTCGTAATTCAATGTTGTCGCTGGCCTACTCGCCATCCTCCAACTTAATGAGGATCTTGCGGTAGCCACCGTACTCGCCGTTCAGCGCCTTTGAAACGCGGCTCACCGTGGTGGACGAAGCGCCGGTACGGGCCTGAACCTCAACATAAGGCTCGCCCTCGTCCAAATAGCGCGCAACCTGCAAACGCTGAGAAAGGTCGCAAATCTCGCGCGGCGTGCAGATATCGGTCAAAAACGCTTGGATATCCTTCTCGTCGTCCAAAAGGCTAAATGCGTGGACCAGCTGCTTGACATCAGGCTTGTCAAACATGTTCTCGATATTCATCGATCACCGCCAAACCCGCCAAAAGGCATCGAAGTTGATACTGACATCGGGCATCGTTCGCCCGTTCTATGCAATAGGGCAACGCCTGTGGCTTTTGCCCGTAGCAGTGTAGCACACCACCAAACTAAAGCGACAAGACTCTCTGCCAGCGGCGCGTTTTTCAGGACGAACGCCGTTTAGAAACCGTATGCGCACGTAAGCTCCACGAATATTTGAGACAATGGGCGCCCAAACACCGCGGCGCGCCCGCGCAACCATCCAGGTCGCCGCCGCAAGCCGCTTCACGCGACGCCAGCAACCCCGGCGCAAGAAAGGATTCACGCCATGCGCTTTATGCTTAACTGGCTCTTCACCTCGATCGCCATCGCGATCGCCACGTTCCTCGTCCCTGGTATCCAACCCTTCGGCTTTGCCGAGGCCTGGGTCTGCTTTGCCTTTGTGGGACTGTTCCTCAACATCGTCGACTCGCTCGTCAAGCCGTTCCTGACGGTCATCTCGCTGCCGCTCACTATTATCACGCTTGGTATTTTTCAGCTCGTAGTCAACAGCTTTATGCTCGAGCTGGCCAGCTACCTGTCGGTCAATCTGCTGGGCGCGGGTATCTCCATCGCCAGCTTTGGGTCGGCCTTTATGGGCAGCATCCTGGTATCCATCATGCGCAGCATTCTCGACAGCATCGCCGAGGGCTAGAACTGTTCAATACGAACCGTCATATCGACCCAAAACAAAGGCCGCCCATCGCAAAAATGGGCGGCCTTCTTATTTTTCAAGTCTCAAAGGGCGAGAGAATCTACCATTTCCACCCCGTCCCCAAATGCAGGTGTGGGTTAGATGACGTAGTCGTAGCCATGGTTGGGAGCGACAAGTTGATCGAGCGTCACACCGTCGAGGTAGTCGTTGATGAGCTTGTCCAGGTTCTTCCACACGTCGAGCGTGGGGCACTCATCCGAACGCGAGCAGCCCTTGCAGTCGCCATCCAGGCAGGCGACCGGCGCCAGACTGCCCTCGGTCAGGCGCAAGATCTCGCCCACCGTGTATTGCTCGGGCGGGCGCGTGAGCACATAGCCGCCGCCCTTGCCGCGCATGCCCGAGAGCATGTTGGCGCGCACGAGCGTAGCCAAAATGTTCTCGAGATATTTCTCGGAAATCCCCTGTCGCGCCGCGATCTCTTTGAGCGGGATGCGACCGGCTGCCTGGTGCTCGGCCAGATCGACCATAACGCGCAGGGCATATCTGCCCTTAGTAGAAACCAACATGTATAGTGCTGCCTTTCGGTCATTTAGTCCGTAGAAATTCTAGCCGAAAAATTGGTTTTGAAAATACCCGTTCCGGTCAAGATGGTTAATCGACTCGTAATAATCTTCTATTTCCTATTGCGTTACTAGGCTTTAGTGTCTACTATGCTTGCCAACAGCAAAACGAACAACCTATACGGTTTGTGGGTTTATCTGCTACACACACCGTAAAACCACACGGTATCCAGTCATTTGAACACTTTGGAGGTTCACCATGAGCAACGTTTACACGTCCATCGATCAGCTTATCGGCCATACCCCGCTTCTGGAGCTCACTCACTTTGAGGCCGATGAGGACCTCAAGGCCCGCGTGCTCGTCAAGCTGGAATACTTCAACCCCGCCGGCTCCGTCAAAGACCGCGTCGCCAAGAACATGATCGACGAGGCCGAGAAGGCCGGCAAGCTCGTGCGCGGTGGCGACTACACCATCATCGAGCCCACGAGCGGCAACACCGGCGTCGGCATCGCCTCGGTGGCGGCGGCTCGCGGCTACAAGGTGATCATCACCATGCCCGAGACCATGTCCGTGGAGCGCCGCAAGCTTATGCAGGCATATGGCGCACAGCTCGTGCTCACCGACGGTTCCAAGGGCATGAAGGGCGCCATCGCCAAGGCCGAGGAGCTGCAGAAGGAGACCCCCAACAGCATTATCGCCGGCCAGTTTGTGAACCCCGCCAACCCCGCCATCCACAAGGCCACGACCGGCCCCGAAATCTGGGATGACACCGACGGCGAGGTCGACATCTTCGTCGCCGGCGTTGGAACCGGCGGCACCGTGACCGGCGTGGGTGAGTTCCTCAAGGAGCAGAACCCCGAGATTCAGGTCGTCGCCGTTGAGCCCGCCACTTCCCCGGTGCTCTCTAAGGGCCAAGCCGGCCCGCACAAGATCCAGGGTATCGG
Organism: Collinsella sp.; assembly: GCA_036301625.1. Lineage (GTDB taxonomy): Bacteria > Actinomycetota > Coriobacteriia > Coriobacteriales > Coriobacteriaceae > Collinsella. Next base: position 91,218 of record JAXJEC010000028.1, read on the forward strand.
CGCCGGCTTTGTGCCCGACGTCCTCGACACCCAGGTCTATGACGAGATCATCCCCGTCGAGAACGGCGACGCCTTTGCGACCGGCCGCGCCGTGGGCCACAAGGAGGGCGTGCTCGTGGGCATTTCGTCCGGCGCCGCCGTGTGGGCCGCGCTGCAGCTGGCCAAGCGCCCCGAGAACGAGGGCAAGACCATCGTGGCGCTGCTCGCCGACACCGGCGAGCGCTACCTGTCCACGGCGCTCTTCCAGGACTAGAGCCTCGTCCATAGGTTGAACCCAGGAACGAGCCGGTCTCCTCTCTTCTGGAAGCCTGGGCTCATCCCAACAGGGCGTCCCACATGACGCCCGAACTTGCTACAATGTCTGCGGCGCGGAACCAGCCTCCCGCGCCGCTTTTCTTTTTTGGCCACATGCCACCAAGGAGAACCTCCCCATGCACAACAAGCGCGTGCTCGTCGCCATGAGTGGCGGCGTCGATTCCAGCGTGACCGCGTACCTGCTCAAGCGCCAGGGCTACGAATGCGTCGGCGCCACCATGCGCCTCACCTGCCCCGCGCCCGATCCCGTCACGGGCATGAGTAAGGTCGACCGCGACATCGCCGATGCAAAGGCCGTCGCCGAGCGCCTGGGGATACCCCACCATGTGCTCGACCTGCAGCAGACCTTCGACCGCAATGTTATCGAGCGCTTCGTGACCGCCTACCAGGAGGGACTGACGCCCAATCCGTGCATCATCTGCAACCGCCACATTAAGTTTGGCGCGCTGCTCGATGCGGCGCTGGACATGGGCTGCGACTACATCGCCACGGGCCACTATGCAAAGACGAACCAGGCGCCCGACGGCACCTGGCAGCTGCACCGCGGCGAGGACCCCAAAAAGGACCAGAGTTACTTTTTGTATTCGCTTACGCAGGAACGCCTGGCGCACACGATCTTTCCGCTGGCTGGGCTGGACAAAGAGCGCGACGTGCGCCGCATTGCCGCCGAGCAGGGCTTTACCAACGCCAAGAAGGCCGAAAGCGAGGACATCTGCTTTATTCCAGACGGTGACTACGCGGGCTATATCGAGCGCCGCTGCGGACATCCCGCTGCACCGGGCGACATTGTGTGGCGCGACGGCAGCGTGGTCGGGCGCCACAACGGTGCGCTGCGCTACACCATCGGTCAGCGCAAGGGCCTGGGCGTCGCGATGGCGCATCCCGTGTACGTAACGGGCGTCGACGCCGACAGCAGCACCGTGCATCTGGGCGAGGCCGAGGACCTAACGGCCACAGCGCTCACGGCCAACGACTGGATCTGGAGTGCCCCTGCCGACCGCATGGAGGCAGAACTCGATGCCGGCGGCATTCGCGTGGGCGCCAAGTACCGCTACCGTCAGAAAGACCAGGCAGCAACCCTTACGCGCGGCGAAGACGGGCAAATGCTGCTAACTTTTGACGAGCCGCAGCGCGCCATCGCCCCCGGCCAGGCCGTTGTAGTCTATCGCGGCGACATCGTCCTGGGCGGCGGCACGGTGACCGGCGCCATCAAGTAGCCCCATCCCCTTCATAAGTTGCGGTGAAATAGGGACTGCTTAAGCGTTTAAAACCGCCAAACAGTCCCTATTTCACCGCAACTTAGAGAGGACGGCCTCGGTCGGTACTGCCATGTCAGCCGAGGCCGCTGCATCGTTAGCGCTGAACGTAGGCGCGAACCAGCTCGTAGGTATTGCGCACGCCGTCGATGTGGCTGCGCTCGTAGTTGTGGCTCGCGTACACGCCGGGGCCGATCAGGCCGTGACGGATGTCGTAGCCGGCCGAGAGCGTGGCCTCGACGTCGGATCCGTAATGCGGGTACACATCGATGGCGTAATCGAGCTCCAGCTCGCGCGCGATGTTGGACAGCGTGGTTACCAGGTCGTAGTTGTACGGACCACCCGAATCCTTGGCGCAAATCGAAACCATGCGCTCGGTGCAGCCCAGGTCGTCACCCACGCAGCCCATGTCCACGCTGATCATCTCGCGCGTGTCGGCCGGCACAAAGGCACCGCCGTGGCCGACCTCCTCGTACACCGTAAAGAGCAACGAAACCTTGCGCGAAAGCGTCACCTCGCCTTCGGCGACGGCGCGGGCCAAACCCAGCAAAATGGAGGCCGACAGCTTGTCGTCCAAGAAGCGACTCTTGATGTAGCCGCTCTCCGTCACCGTGGTACGCGGATCCATAGCGATGATGTCGCCGGTCTGAATACCCAGCTCGAGCACATCATCCTTGCTATCGACGTTCTCGTCGAGCAAGATCTCCATGTTCTTCTCGATGGTTTTGATCGGCTCATCGGCCACGTGCGCCGAAGGCTCGGTATTAAGAACCACACCCGTGTAGACATTGCCGTCGCGCGTATAAACGGTGCAGTTCTCGCCATCGGCCGTAGACCACTGATGCCCGCCGAGGGTCGTGGGGCGCAGGCGACCATTGTCCTTAATGGAGCGCACCATGGCGCCCAGGGTATCGACATGGCTCGCCAACACAAGCGGCTCGCCCTCGCCGCCAAGCTCAACCAGTACGTTGCCCTTATTGGAGCGCTCGGGCCCAAAGCCCATATCACGCAACGTTTCCATCAGATAATCAGTCGCCGCACGGGTATAGCCCGTAGGCGAAGCAATAGAAGTCAGCGCCTTCAACTGGTCAGTAATATAGGAGAGCGTAGAATCCATCTTGGACACCAAAGTCACCCTTTCATATCGAATTAAACCCACAGCAACGATACCACCGCGAACCATCTTTTTACCTAGCGAGATGACCCATTGAGTTCTTCAGAACTGCGCCCGCCACGATAACGAGCCGGCGGGCCCCCTGCCCGTTAGCCCCACAATCTTTCCGCAGGACGGAGGAAGCCCCCGCCGCACGAAGTGCGCAGCGGGGGCTTCCGACATGTCCGAGGACGATTGTGGGGCTAACGGGCAGGGGCCCGCCGAACCAGTTAGGCAGCCGGGCAGATCTTCTTGAAGAGCTCGATGACGTCGTCGAGCGTCGCCTCGCGCGGGTTGCCCGGGAAGCAGGCGTCGGCCATGGCGTCCTTGGCCAGGACCTCGATCTCGTCAGCCTTCATGGCCTCGCAGACGTGCGGGATGTTCACGTCGGCGGAAAGCTGCTTGACGGCGGCGATGGCGGCGTCGGCAGCCTCGTCGGTGCTCATGCCCGTGGTGTCAACGCCCATGGCGACGGCAACCTTGGCCAGGCGCTCGGCGCAAACCGGCTTGTTGAACTCCATGGCAATCGGCAGCAGCATGGCGCAAGCGACGCCGTGCGGGGTGTCGTAGTGAGCAGACAGGGTGTGAGCCATGGCGTGGTCGATGCCCAGGCCAACATTGGAGAAGCCCATGCCGGCGACATACTGGCCAAGGGCCATGCCCTCGCGGCCGGAGCCGGGCTGGCCGGACTTGGCCTCGGCGACGGAGTCGCGCAGGTTCTCGCTGATCAGCTTAATAGCCTCAAAGTGGAACATGTCGGAGAGCTCCCAAGCGCCCTTGGTGGTGTAGCCCTCGATGGCGTGGGTCAGAGCGTCCATGCCAGTGGAAGCGGTCAGGCCGGCGGGCATGGAAGCCATCATGTCGGGGTCGACGACGGCGACCTCGGGGGCGTCGTTGGTGTCGACGCACACGAACTTGCGGACCTTCTCGGGGTCGGTGATGACGTAGTTGATGGTCACCTCGGCGGCGGTACCGGCGGTCGTCGGCACGGCGATGGTGAACACGGCGTGGTTCTTAGTGGGAGCAACGCCCTCGAGGCTGCGGACATCGGCGAACTCGGGGTTGTTGATGATGATGCCGATGGCCTTAGCAGTGTCCATGGAGGAGCCGCCACCGATGGTCACGATAGCGTCAGCCTCGGCGGCCTTGAAGGCCTCGACGCCGTCCTTGACGTTCTGGATAGTGGGGTTGGGCTTGATCTCGGAGTAGAGGCTCCAAGCGATACCGGCGGCGTCGAGCTCGTCGGTCACCTTAGCGGTAACGCCAAACTTGACCAGATCGGGGTCGGAGCAGACGAAGATCTTCTTGTAGCCGCGACGCTGAAGCTCGCCGGGGATCTCCTTGATGGCGCCAGAACCATGATAAGAAATGGTATTGAGAACGAAACGATTAGCCATTGATAGCCTCCCATCGTGTGCGGGGCATCCATTACGCCCCGCGCTATAAGTCCCATCCTAACGCTTTTGAAACAAAAAACGCGTGAAAACATCAAAAGTGTTAAAGCGTTTCAAAAGAATAACGGAGCCCTAGTCCTTCCCTCCCGACAGCAGCGAAGGCTAGATTATAGGAGCATTCGCCCAAAGAATACGACCGACTCAGTCTATAAATTGTTTCTGTTTTAGCAATATATGCTTGACAATACGTTTATAAAAAGATACTTTGTAGTGAATAACATGCATGCAGCAAATAACGTCATTCATTTTGTTAGAAATTGCCCATGCGGTTATTGCAGCTGCATCTACTGCAACGTACAGCGTAATTCTCCGCACGAAGCAGAAGACGGTTCCAATTCGATCGAGGCGATGACGCATGGTGGCTAGTGGTCCTAAATCGAGCAAGACGGCTACAAACGAATATCGAATCTCAATTGAAGGTAACCCTTATCCGCATACTCTGGCTCTCATCAACCCAGCGGGAGACAGCCTCAACATCAAAAAACATGGGTTCACGGGTCCACTAGGACAGCTATTGAGTCTCAAATATACCGTTTATGACGATGCAAATGAAAAACTCTTCACTGTCGTCGACGGTGGTTTTAGCAACATGCCCAGGGTTGCGCTCATCATCGAACACGAGGAAGTTGCGGTGTTTGATTATGGCCTAAACAGACTTGAGATGAAGTGCATAACGAACATACCGAATTACACAATAAAAGGTAACTTCCTATTTGGAGATTACGACATATTCAGCCAACGGGAAGTGAAACTATCTTCAGTTATCGTCCTTCAATGTGATAAACAATCGTGCTTTAGCATACAGGTTTTGGATAAAGCCGAATTAGCCGCCGCAATTGGAATACCTACAGCCATTGCCCTTCTTAGGGCTCGGATTGAAGAGCATCTCGAATAAATCGCAAAAAGCAGTTCGTAACAACATTCAGGAGCTAGATAGTTTTTTTCCTGGCTCCTCGAACTGTATTACATAGTCTGCAAATTGTTCAAAACCATGTCCATGATCCGCAATAATGGCGGCATGCTTTTTCATCTCCTGCGTAAACGCTACTTTCAAAAAGGATATCGAAACACTATCTAAATTGTTGCAAGACTCATCCAGACTAATAATAGAATAGCTGCTCAGAAAGGCTCTACAAAGCAATAAAGAGGACAGTTCTCCGCCTTGATTATCAACTTGATTACTGTCGTCTTATTTTGAATAAAAAACTCTGACATATGTCCATCCCCTTAACTAATAATCATAGCTGGAAAGATGACATTTTTATTCTATAGCCTCAAGCAACACGCTTTGCTGACGTCAAATCTTGTCATTACAAACATGCACCTTAGCGCTTAAGACTCCAAAAAAGGGGCGGCCGAGATGGCCGTCCCCTCCCCAATATTGATCAGTGCGACAAAGGGGCCAGCCCCTTGCCGCATCCTGCCGCTATTTTTGGCAGGCGTCTTTCCAATCTTCGCAGGCGCGCTTCCAGCGAGAGCGCAAGTCGCGTTCGCGGTCGATGAACATGATGGCAAACGCGACAAACAGCAGCAAGCTCGCCACGACGATGGCGTGCAGGCCCATGCGCTCAATACACCAGTTGCCCAGCACGGCGCCAAACACAAAGGTAAAGATCACGCCAAAGTACAGCACGCCGTTTTCCAAAAAGCCGCGCTTGTGGGTGATGATGTAGTCGTCCACGTTTTGCAGCGCATTGCGCAGGTTACCGATGCACATGGTCGTGGCGATGCCGTGACCATGTATCTTGCGGAAGCTCTCGACCTGCATGCCGCAGGCAAACGAGGTGAGGCAGTTGGCGAGCAGGTTGTAACCGCCACCGGGGATAAAGCTCACGCCCAGCAAGATGACGGCTTCAAAAAACACCGTCACCTGGCGCCAGTGAATCACGCTGCCAAACCGCTCATGCACCAGGTCGGCAAGCATAATGCCCACGGCAAACGACACCACAGGGAAGAAATAGCGCCCCGCAAGTGTCCAATTGCCCTCCGAGATGCTCACGCCCACCAACAAGATGTTGCCCGTCTGCGCGTTGGCGAAAACATGATCGCGCCCAATGTACGAATAAACGTCCATAAAGCCACCGGCGAGCGCCAAGATGATGCCCAGCTCAATAGACTCCGATATCTGTTTGGCACGCTGCATCGTCGTGCATCCTCCTTGTTGACGACTCTCTCGTGCGTTGGCGGAAACATAGCCGCCGTTCATACTGTAACCCATTGACAACATGGCGTGGGCGCGAGACGGCCCCTTCGACGCGGGGATACACAGTCTGGAAACAAACGGCGCCCGCATCGGCACGCCGATCCGCCAGCCCATGTACTCCACCAGTCTTTTTAGCCCCGTCCCAAAAAGACTGGTTACAATTACGTGCAGCATACAAACAACGGGAGGAATCGTGGCAAAAAAGCCCCAGGACGCTCAGCACAACCAGCACGGCAAGCATGCCCAGCGCGGCCAGCAGCAAAAGCGCGGTGGCAAGGCCCAGGGCGGCCACGCCACTCATACCCCGGCTGCGCCCGCCCGTCCCTGGCGTCCGGGCCGCGATAAGTTCCTCCCCGTCAGCCGCGCCGACATGGATGCGCGCGGTTGGGACCAGTGCGACTTTGTCTACATCTGCGGCGACGCCTACGTGGACCACCCTAGCTTTGGTATGGCCATCGTCAGCCGCGTGCTCGACGCGCACGGCTACAAAGTGGGCATCATCTGTCAGCCCGACTGGACCGACCCCGCCAGCATCACGGTGCTCGGCGAGCCTCGCCTGGGCTTTCTCGTCAGCGCCGGCAACATGGACTCCATGGTCAACCACTATTCGGTGACCAAGCACCGCCGCCACACCGATGCCTACACGCCCGGCGGCGAGGAAGGTCACCGCCCCAACCGTGCCGTCACGGTCTACGGCAACCTCATCCGCCAGACGTTCAAGGACGCTCCCATCATCATCGGTGGCATCGAGGCAAGCCTGCGCCGTCTGGCCCACTACGACTATTGGCAGGACAAGCTCAAGCGCTCGGTGCTGCTCGACTCGGGCGCCGACATCCTCATCTACGGCATGGGCGAGCACGCGATCGTCGAGATCGCCGACGCGCTCGACGCGGGGCTGACCGTCGATCAGATCACCTATATCAACGGCACCGTTTACCGCACGGGTTCGCTCGACGAGGTCTACGACTACGACCTGCTGCCCAGCTGGGACGACCTTACCGCCGACAAGCTCAACTACGCGCGCAGCTTTAACGTGCAGCAGCAGAATATGGATCCCATCACCGGGCATCGCCTGGTAGAGCCCTACCCCAACAGCGTCTATGTGGTGCAGAACCCGCCGTCGGCGACGCTCACCACCGATGAGATGGACGAGGTGGCCGAACTCCCCTATGCACGCGATTGGCATCCCGACTACGACGCGGCAGGCGGCGTGCCGGCCTTTGCCGAGATCAAGTTTTCCATTAGTTCCAACCGCGGCTGTTTTGGCGAGTGCTCGTTTTGCGCCCTCACCTTCCACCAGGGTCGCGTGCTGCAGATGCGCAGCCACGACTCGATCATGCGCGAAGCCGAGCTGCTCACGCGCGATCCTGAGTTTAAGGGCTATATCAACGACGTGGGAGGACCGACGGCCAACTTTAGCCGTCCCGCCTGCGACAAGCAGCTCAAGCACGGCGTATGCAAGAACAAGCGCTGCCTGTGGCCGAGCGTGTGCAAGAACATGGTGATCGACGAGAGCGGCTACACGCAGTTGCTGCGCGACCTGCGCCAGCTGCCGGGCGTCAAGAAGGTCTTCGTCCGCAGCGGCATCCGTTTTGACTACACCATGGCCGATGCCTCGGACGAGTTTTTGCGCGAGCTGCTGGAGCATCACGTCTCGGGCCAGCTGCGCGTAGCGCCCGAGCACGTGAGCGACGCCGTGCTGTCTGTGATGGGCAAGCCGAGCCGCGCCGTCTACGATGCATTCTGTCGCAAATTTGAGCGCTTGAACCGTGAATACGGCCTTAAGCAGTACGTGGTGCCGTATCTGATCTCGAGCCACCCCGGATCGACGATGAAGGAAGCCGTGGACCTTGCCGAAGCCGTGCGCGACATGGGCTATATGCCCGAGCAAGTGCAGGACTTCTACCCCACCCCGTCCACCATGTCGACCTGTATGTACTACACCGGCGTGGATCCGCGTACTATGCAGCCGATCTACGTGGCGCGCGACCCGCACGAAAAGGCCATGCAGCGCGCGCTCATTCAGTACCGCAAGCCCGAGAACTACAAGCTCGTGCGCGAAGCATTGGAAAAGGCCGGGCGTCGTGACCTGATCGGCTACACCAAGCATTGCCTGATTCGTCCCGTGCCGCCGCGCCCGGGCGAGACATCTGCCAACGGCGGGCATGGAACCGGCAAGAAGGGCGGCAAGCCGCACGGTGGCGCCGGCAAGGGGCCCAAGGGTAGCAAGGGGCACAGCGGCATGTCGCGCGCACAGAACACTGCCGGTCGCAATCGCGCGGCCCAGGGGCGTCAGGGCGCCAACGGAGGCGGACGCCGCAACTAGGGCAGCGGTGCGCTCGCTGCATCCACCCCACACGCGTGGTGCAGCGAACGCATTGCCTCAACGAGGATGACGCCGGCGATAGCGACCGTAATTGCCACATCGAGCGGCGTGTTCACAAACCAGAGCAACGTCATGAGATACGACCCGGCATTAAAGGCAAAGTGCAGCAGGATCGTGTAGCGGAGCTTTCCGGTCGTCACGAGCACCCAACCAAAGATGAGGCCGGCGGCACCCGCGTAGCAACCCTGCACCCAATTCATGTGCATAAAACCGAAGATTGCCGCCTGCAGCACAATCGTCGCGGCAATACCCCACGTACTTGGGGCCGCCCAGGGCACCATGGCGCCATCCTGCGCGCTCGCACGACGCCGGCGCTTCCAAAGTGGGCGGCACTGCGGATTAAACGCTCGGAGCGAAAACTCAAAAATAATGCCGCGCACCAGCAGCTCTTCACAAAATGGGGCGCCGAGTACCGTAGTCAGGACGGCGAGATAACTGGTGTCGCCCATGCCTGTTTCCTCGACAAGCTCGCTGTAGTCGGCCGCGGCATCGGGCAACAGCGACAGCGCGGCGTCGGTCACGTAGCCAACAACCACCTGCAGGGCCAGGCCGATCACGATAACGCAGGCGATGCGTTTCCACGCCCCACGCGCTCCCCCGCCGAGCGGGTGTTCGCTTTGCCGGCGTGCCATAAACGAACGCGGCCACAGATAACGCCACCACAGCAGCGCCATCAAAAACGATGCTGTCTGCGCGACGGCCTGAAGCAATTGAATGTCGAGGTCATCGATCGAAAAACCCATGAACACCGATGCGACGCCAAGGGCGGAAAACAAAACGACGCTCAGGGCAATATCGACAGCAACGACGCCAAAACAGGCAAGCGCCCAAATCATCGCATTGAGCATGCCAACCTCCTCCCGACGACTAGTCATTGGGAACGTTCTTCAACGACTAGCTGTTGGGGACAGTCTTTGCCAAAAGCCCCGCTGGGCGAGATGTCGAACGGGAAGGTGCCGCAGCGATTGAACGCGGCGATAAACATGCGGATGGCGTTGGACGGCGTGGTGCCCACGAGCTGGGTTGCCGCCGCGAAGGCTGCCTTCTCCTCGGGCAAGACCTTCGCGACTACGGGGGTCATGTGTTCTGCCATGGCGCTTCCTTTTTGAAACGACGGTAGTGCGGATAGATGCGGGCCACGCGGCTGGGCGACGGGCTGTGAAGGCAACCCGATTGGCCCGCATCCGGAGTTTGTTTCTGCGGCGTTGGTATTACATGGTATTCCTAAGTATTACCCCGCAGATAGAATACCACACTTGACCCCCATGGGGCGGAGGAAAACGAATCATTTTGTTGCTGAGTTAGTATTTAGAGCGTGATGATGTCCGAGATATCGAGGGCCCGAGCGTCGGCGGCATCGTGCGTAGCAAGCAGGAGCATGCGGCCGTCGAGCAGGTCGAGCACGACCTCGGCCGTCGCATCGCGCGCAGCGGTATCTAAACCGGTAAAGGGCTCGTCAAGAATCACCGCGCCGCCCGGGCACAGCAGGGCTCGAGCGATCTCGACACGACGGCGCTGCCCGCCCGAAAGCTCGGCCACGCGAACATGCACGTCGATTCCCGGCACCAACCGGCGCAGCAAGGTCGTAGCGTTCGAAGCATCCACACGCGCATCGGCGCACACCAGCACGTTATCCAGCGCCGAGGCGGACTCGACCAAGCGTGCATCCTGAAACACCATCGAGCACGGCGCGTACTCCCCCGCTGCCAGGGCAAGCAGCGTCGACTTGCCCGCACCCGAGGCCCCCATCACGCAGGCACGCCCACCGGCGGGCACGCGAAGCACCAGGCCATCCAGCGCCGGCGCCCAGGGCGCGCGATCGCCCACGGCAAGCGCAAGCTCCGCTGCAGCGCCATCGCTCGCAGCCCCCGCACGCCCGCGCAGTCCACGTCCATGCGCCCGCACGGCCGCGCGCCACGCCACGGGTCCCGAAACCCGCAGCAGCCACACCAGCACGCGCTCACACGCCCACGAGGCGGCAACGACCAGCACGGTCCACGCCAGCAGATCAGCCGTCTCAATCAAAAGCTTTGCCTGATAGATGCGCTCGCCCACGGTGCCCACCGCCATGCCGATCAGCTCCGCCGCCACGCCGGCCTTCCAGCTCATGCCGATCACAGCGCGGGCGCACGAAAGCACAAACGGCAGGACTTCGCGCCAGGTGTGGGCGCAAAACAGGCGCCAGCCGCGCACGCCATGCAGACGGAACATCTGCTCCAGCGGTTTATTCACCTGAGCCAGCCCCTCGGCCAGCGAAAAATACACGCCCGGCAGCGCCATCAAAAAGACCGCCGCGATGCTCACGCGTGCCGACCCCAGCCAGATAAGCAACAGGACCACCACGCAGGCGACCGGCGTCGCCTTTACAAACGACAGCGCCGGAGCAACCAGGTGCGCAAACGCCCGCGAACGTGACGAAATGCCGGCAAGCACGCCACCACACACCGCGGCAAGCGCCAGCCCGCCCAGTATCCGCACGCCCGAGCCCGCCAAAATCGCCCAGGTACCGCCATCGCACACCAGGCCCAGCAGCGCCAAGGCAACAGCACCCGGCCCCGGCAAGATCAGCGGCTGCGCCACCAGCGCCGCCACCAGCATCCACGCGGCAAGCCAAAAGGCGGCGACGGCACCTGCTGCCGCCACCGCCTTCATACGCTCTGTCATGTGTCGAGCAAACGCACGCACGGGCTACTCCATGTAGTAGAAATCGTCAGCCGGAAGTTTACCACCCACGGCGCTCGCGTCCGCGTCGGACAGCACCTGCAGATACCCGCTAAGCGCCGCCTTCATATCCTTGCCCGTCTGGCACACAAGCATGCACCCGGGAATCGCCTTCTCGGCGATCCTGGCGTTATCCACGATGCCGGCATCGACTACGGCCTGCGCCCAATCTGCCGGCGCCGCATTGACAGCCTTAACGCTCGCCGCATGGCAGCTCAAGAACTCCGCCACGGCCTCGGGATGTTCCTCGGCAAACGCGCGGCGCACCACGGTCACGCCCGTCAGCAGGCGCGAACCCGTGTCACCTGCCAGCTCATCCCACACATCGGTCAGACTTACCGGAGCCGACAGCTTGCCTTCGCTCTTTGCGATGGCAGCGGTCTTGAACGGCTCGGGCAGCACGCCCACGGCAGACGGATCGGCAAGCAACGCCGACAGCACCTCGGTGGGCTCGCTCTTAAACTCAAGCGCCACCTGGCCGGTCAGGCCCGCGCGCTCCAACAGGTAGTTCATGACGTACTCCGGCGTGGTGCCCTTGCCCGTCATATAGACGGTACGACCCGCCAGATCGCCAAACGAGGCAACGTCCGCGTTACCCGTCACCACGCTCAGCACGCCCAGCGTGTTGATGTCGATGACCTGCACCGCGCCCTCGGTCTTGTTGTAGAGAACACTCGCCACGTTGGCCGGCACCAGGGCAATGTCGATATCGCCCTGAATCACCTTGGGCACGATCTCGTCGGCTGCGGCGCTGATCGCAAAGTCGAACTCGTTGTCCGTGGCACCTTCGGCCGCCTGGTCCATAAACTGCACCAGCCCAATCGACGTCGGACCCTTGAGCGAGGCGACGTGCACCTCGACGGGCTCCGCGGCGGTCGCCGCACCACCGGCAGCCGAGCCCGCGGCAGACCCGGCACCGGCAGCCCCGCCGCCACAGCCCGCGAGCGCAAGCGACAGGGCGCCCACGGCAAGCGCCGAGGCAAACCCCCGGCGCGACAGCTCAACATTAAACGCGCGCATCGCTAGCACGCCCCCTCGTTGGGCATCGTCCATGCGTGATGGTCGGTATGCAGCAGCTCCTCGGCCAGCGGCGAGAGCGGCGCGCCCAAGAACTCGCGGTAGCACGCCTGGACATCGGGATTCTCGTGCGAGAAGCGAATCTCGGCGTTCGCATCGAGGCCCCAGAGCACCTGGCCACGCTCGGCCGCCAGCTCGCAGCCGTCGTGGATGGGCTGACCGCCGCCACCGACGCAGCCGCCGGGGCATGCCATAACCTCAACGAAGTCATAGCTCACGCGGCCGTCGCGAATCGCGTCGAGCAGACGTTCAGCGTTGCCCAGCCCGTGCACCACGGCGACGCGCACCTTGGTGCCCTCGATATCGGCCGCGGCTTCCTTCCAGCCGTCCAGGCCGCGCACGTCGGTAAAGAAGTCCGCATCGGGGTTCTTGCCCGTCACCAGGTAATAGGCCGAGCGCACGGCGGCCTCCATCACGCCGCCCGTGGCGCCAAAGATCACACCCGCGCCCGTGCCGAAACCCAGCGGCGTATCGAGCGGCTCCTCGGTAAGTGTGTCGACGCTCACGTGGCTCGCACGAATCATGCGCACCATCTCGCGCACCGTCAGCGCAACGTCCACATCGGGCGTGCCGTCCTCGCCCACCATGCTCGGCAGCGCGCACTCAGCCTTCTTGGCCGTACACGGCATCACGGACACCACAAACAGGCGCTCGGGCTCCACGCCCAGCACCTTGGCGTAGTGGGTCTTGGCAATAGCGCCGAACATCTGCTGCGGCGACTTGGACGTGGACAGGCTGTCGACAAACTCCGGATAGCGCGCCTTCACAAAGCGCACCCAACCCGGGCAGCAGCTCGTAAACATGGGCCAGCCGCGGCTGTCGCCCTCACCCTTAGCGGCGGCGCCCAGGCGCTCGAGCAGCTCGGAGCCCTCCTCCATAATGGTGAGGTCGGCCGAGAAATCGGTATCGAACACGTACTCAAAGCCCACGCGGCGCAGCGCGCAAGCCAGACGCTCGACGGTTGCCTCCTCGCGCGGAATGCCGAGCTCCTCGCCCCAAGCACTACGCACGGCCGGCGCGATCTGCACCAACACGATCTTGTCGGGATTAGCGAGCGCGTCAAACACGGTCTCGGTGTCGTCGCGCTCGCGCAGCGCGCCCGTCGGGCAATGCGTGATGCACTGGCCGCACGCGACGCAATCGGTCTTGCCGATCGGCACGCGCCCGCGGGTGCCCACGGCGGTATGCGTGGCGCGGTTGGTCAGGTCCCAAATCCCTAGGCCCTGTACGCTCTCGCACACCTTGATGCAGCGCATGCATTTAATGCACTTGTCGTTTTCGCGGATGATGGGGAAATCGAAATCCCAGCCCTCGCCCGCCAAATGCCTTTGATACGGCAGATAGAAAATGCCCAGGTCGTTGGCAATGGTCTGTAGGTTGCAGTTACCGCTGCGCACACAGCTCGTGCAGCGTGAATCGTGCTGCGAAAGCAGCAGCTGCACGTTGGTGCGGCGCGCCTCGCGGGCCTTGGGGCTGTTGGTGTGGACCACCATGCCATCGAGCACGTAGTTGTTGCAGGCGGCAACCAGCTGGTCGCAGCCCTCAACCTCGACCACGCACACGCGGCAGCCGCCAATCTCGTTCAGATCGCGCAGGTAGCACAGGGTGGGAATCTGGATGCCGACGGACTTGGCCGCGTCCAGGATCGTGGTGTGCTCGGGTACCACGACCTCGCAATTATCGATAGTGAGCTTGACCATGTTGTGCGCTCCGTTTTCGGTGTTGTCGCTGACAGTGGGGTTGTTGGGCTCTACCATTCCAGGTTCCTCCCTCCGCGGAACGCGCCAAATCCAAAGTGGTCGCAACGCAGGCAGCGGCTTGCCTCCTGGCGTGCCTCCTCCTCGGTGAGGCCCTGCTCGACCAGATTCCAATCGTGAATACGCTCGCCGGCCTCGCGCTCGCCCAACTCGCAGCGGCCGCACTCATGCTTGCCCTTAAACTGGACGGTCGGCAGCTCAACCTCGAGCTTGATCTTGTGGTCGAAACCAAGGTAGCGGTCGATATTTGCCGAAGCCACGCGGCCGGCGTTGACGGCACGGATGACGGTGGCAGGGCCGGTCTGGCAGTCGCCGCCGCTAAAGAGGCCATCGAAGTTGGGCACGGCGCCGTCCGAATCGGTGACGACGCGACCCCACTTGCAGGCAATGCCCATCTCCTCAAACGGCTTGGAATCGATGTCCTGGCCAATGGCAACAAACACGCGCTCGCAGGGGATGACGCGCTCGGGCGTAGCGGCGGCACGCGGGGCCGGGCGCCCGCGGCGGGGCTCGCCGATAATCTGCGGCTGCACGCGCAGGCCGCTCACGCGACCTTCCTCGCCCGTCTCGATGGCGAGCGGGGCGGTCAACTCCAGCACCTCGCAGCCCTCGGCCTGGGCGCCGGCGATCTCGGCGTCCTGGGCCGTCATGTCGCAGATGCGACGGCGGTAGACGATGCTCACCTTTTCGGCACCGCAGCGCACAGCAGAGCGCGCCACGTCCATGGCCACGTTGCCGCCACCGATGACGCACACGCGCTGGCCGCTCAGGTCGGGCAGCTCGTCGTCTCCGATGGCGCGCAGCATCTTGACGGCCGACTCCACGCCGGGCGCCTCTTCACCCGGAAGGCCGAGCTTCTTGTCGCTATGGGCACCGATGGCCAGGTAGACGGCATCGAACTCGTCGCGCAGGCGAGCGAGCTCCTCGCCGTTCACGGAGTAGTCGAGTTCCACATCGATGCCGGCGCTCAAGATCCAGTCGATCTCGGCCTGCAAGCGCTCGCGCGGCAGACGGTAGCTGGGAATGCCATAGCGCAGCATGCCGCCCAGGTGGTGGCGCTGCTCAAAGATGGTCGCCTTATGACCCATCACGGCCAGGTAGTAGGCACAGGAAAGACCGGCCGGGCCGCCGCCGATCACGGCGACGCGCTTACCGGTGTCGTCCACTACATGCGGCTTGTGGTCGTTGAGGTCACTGTGCTCAACGGCAAAACGCTTGAGGGCGAGGATGTTCATGGGGTCGTCGACCATGCCACGGCGACAGTGCATCTCGCAGGGATGCTCGCACACCAGGCCGCAGACGAGCGGCAGCGGGTTATTCTTGCGGATGACCTTGACGGCATCGGCATAGCGGCCGGCCTCAACAAGCGAAATGTAACCGGGAATGTCGACGTGCGCCGGACAGCCCGAGACACACGGAACGCGGGCCTCACGATCAAAGCCGCAGGAGTGCTCGCGAATGTGATGCTCAAAATCGTCGCGGAAGCCGCGAATGGCCGTGAGTGCCATGGCGCCGGCCTCGTAACCGATGGCGCAATCGCTCGAAAGATAGATGGTGCGGGCGGTGCGCTCGATCAGATTGAGCGTGGACTCGTCGGCGCGGCCCTCGAGCACATCGGCGAGCAGATCGCTCAGCGCGCTCAGGCCCACGCGGCAGGGCGTGCACTTGCCGCAGCTCTGGGTGGAGCACAGGTTGACGAGCGCTGCCGTAAACTCAACGGGACACGGGGCGAGCGAACTCACCGCCAGACGACGTCCGAGCGCATCGTGCAGGTCGTCCATGACGGCCTGAGCGTGGCTGCGTTCCATTACGTGCAGTCGTGCCATAAGATCCCCTCTCATGCGGCAGCCCGGAGGCGAGGCCGGGCGAAGTTGCTACACGCACAACACTGACCTATAAAGTTGTTAGGCCTCCACGCAGTTCGGCAGGCGGTATGAAATGTCACCCTCGGCGGTGAAATAGAACATTACCGCAGATAAATGCCATATTTGATAAAACGCGTTACCAAACGACAATGCCCCGCCCACGCAATCACGTGGGCGGGGCATTGCTTCAGGCATGCGGCCAGCGACCCTGTTGCTTTTACTTAAGCTCGGGCCAGTAACCCTTGTTGGCCTCGATCATGTCGTCGAGAACCTCCTTGGCGACCTTCATCGACGGCACAGTCTTGTTGAGCGTAAAGGCCTTAAGCGCCTTCTCGTACGAACCCTCGATCGTAGCCTCGACAATGAGCTTCTCGGAGTTCAGCTGCTGCATCATGAGGCCCTGCTGGAACAGCGGAATGTTGTCGCGGCTGATGACCTCGGGGCCGTTCTTGCCAATGTAGGCAGGCAGCTCGACCATAGCGTCGTAGGGCATGTTGGGGATGGCGCCCTTGTTCTCGCAAATGACCAGGAAACGCTGCTTGGTGTCGTTCTTCAGAGCGATGGCCAGGTCGGCAATCCAGTCGCCGTGGCTGCCCGCATAGAACGTGCTCTCGTCGATCTCGCCCGTCTTCTCGTAGTG
This sequence comes from Collinsella sp., assembly GCA_036301625.1. Classification (GTDB taxonomy): domain Bacteria; phylum Actinomycetota; class Coriobacteriia; order Coriobacteriales; family Coriobacteriaceae; genus Collinsella. Next base: position 108,045 of record JAXJEC010000028.1, read on the forward strand.
ATCGATACCGTCGAAGAGGTTCTTCTCGCGCGTCTCCTCAACCTCGTTAGCACGGGTGCGCTCGGGGTTGGAATGCTCGACGAACTCCTTCTGCTGCAGGTAGTAGTTCAGATACGTGTTGGGCAGGTACTCCGGGAAGCACTCCATGATCTCGTACTCGCCCTTCCAGACGTAGTACCAGCTGCCCTTGGTGTGGCGGTTCTGCTCGGGGTGCTCGTCAGTGGCCTCCTCGGGCTTCTTTACCATGAGCGAGCCCATGCCCTTGAGGTAGGAATCGGGCAGCAGGATCTCATGCTCCTTGATGTACTCGCGCAGCTGCGGGAGCACCTCCTCGCCCTTGTGGCGGATCGAGGTGAACCAACCAAAGTGGTTGAGGCCAAAGTAATCGTACTCGACATCCTTCTTGTCGATATCGAGCGCGGCGCAAACCACGTCGATGATTGCGATCGGCATGTCGCAGATGTTGATGATGCGAGCGTTGGGACGCAGCACACGGCAGCCCTCGGAGACGATGGCGGCAGGGTTGGAGTAGTTGAGAATCCAGTAGTCCTTCTTGGCGTACTTCTCAACGTCATCGATCAGCTCGACCATGGGGAAGATGGTGCGCATGCCATAGGCAAGGCCGCCGCAACCGCAGGTCTCCTGACCCACGCAGCCGTGACGCAGCGGAATCTTCTCGTCCTGCTCGCGCATGGCGTAGCCGCCCACGCGCATCTGGGCAAACACGAAGCTGGCGTCGGTAAAAGCCGTCTTTTTGTCGGTGGTCACCGTGAGCTTGATGTCCAGGCCGAGGTCCTCGTGCAAAATCCAGTCCACGAGCACGCCGATCTTGCGCTGGCGCTCCTCGTTGATGTCGTACAGACGAATCTCGTCAACGTCGAGCTCGTCCTTGCGCAGGGCGATGGACTTGACGATGCCGGGGGTAAAGGTGGATCCGCCACCACACAGAGTAATGATCATTGTTTACTGCTCCTTCTCAATTGCGTTTTCGACCTTGTCGCGCATCTCGGCGACCTTCATGCCAAAGATGATCTGGATATTGTTACCGTTGCGGTTGATACCGCTGTTGGGCACGTGGTTGATGAGGTTCTCATCGATGAGGTCCGGGTTCTTAACGTTCACGCGGAGACGCGTAAAGCAGTTCTCGAGCTCTTCGATGTTGTCCTTGCCACCAAGACCTGCAACCAGGTCGGCAATGCCTGCATCGACGCCCTCTGCGGGAGCCGCGGCAACAGCGCCCTGCTTCACCGCGACAGACGCGGCGGCCTCGCCCTCGGCAACGGACTCGGCGAGCTCGGACTCCTCCTCGCGACCAGGCGTGTGGAGGTTGAGCTTCTTAATAAGGAAGGTGAAGAGGAAGAAGTACAGGGCGGCGTTGACGACTCCAAGCACCAGCATAACCGGCCAGTTGGTCTTGTCGACACCGAGGACCAGGTTGGAGACCACGATGTTGATGATGCCGCCTGCAGTCGAAGCGGGCACGGAGAGGACCTTGAGCAGGACCAGGAAGATGCCGGAAAGAACCGAGTGAACGACAAAGAGCACGGGAGCGGCAAAGACAAAGAGGAAGTCCATGGGCTCGGTCACGCAGGAGAGCACGGCGGTGATGATCAGCGGGATAATGACAGCCTTGGTCTTGTCCTTGTTCCCCTTGTAAGCGGTGACGATAAAGGCGAGACCGATGCCGATGTAGGGCCACAGGTTGTTGAAGGTATAGCTGTTGAAGTAGGTGCTATCGGAGAAGGGCTGACCCGTCATTGCCATCTCGGCAACACGGATGGGATAGGCGCCGGCGATAACCTGATCACCCAGCGTAAGGGTGCCGCCCACATCGGAGAACTGGAACGGGGTGTAGATGAGGTGGTGCAGACCGGTGGGAACGAGCAGCTTGTTGAGCATGCCGTAGATAAAGAGGCCGATGTTGCCGGATTCCTTAATAATGCCGGCGACGGAGGAAATGGCGCCCTGGACAGGAGGCCAAACGATGCAGAAGCCTGCGCCCATGATCCAGGAGATGATGATCATGATCAGGAACGGAAAGCGAACGCCCGAGAACATCGAAAGGGCAATGGGGAACTGCTTGTTCGAGTACTTGTTGAACACGGCACCGGTGATGCAACCAAGGATGATGCCACCAAACACGCCGGTATCGAGCACCTGGATGCCCATAACGGTGCTCTGGCCGGTTCCGGTAAGACCGAGCATGCCGCTCGCATCGGCAAGAGAGCCGGTGGCGTTGAGCACGATGTTGTTAGCCTGTAGGAACAGGAAGAACGACATCAGGGCGATCAGCGAAGCATGGCCCTTGTTCTTCTTTGCCATGGCGCCGGCGATGCCAACGCAGAACAGAATCGAGAGGTTATTGATGATAAACATCAGCGACTGATAGACAACGGCGCCCACAAGCTGGAACGGACCGGAGCCCAGTACGGGGACCAAAGCGCAGATGGTCTTGTTGGTCAGAATGATGCCCACGATGAGCAAGATGCCGGCAACCGAGAGATACATCATCGGCTGAACGATCGACTTCGCGAACACCTCCAACGGCGCTTTGAAATTGAACTTCTTTTTTGCGGTCATAGCGGTACTCCCCTTCCTTTTCCGCAAATTGAGACAGATGTGCCCTGGACAAGACCGTAAGCCTTGCCTTATATCAATCGATGCGTGGGCACGTTATGCCTAGAGACCAGGTTCTCCAAGCAGGTTAACAATGTGATATGCGAGATAACTCTTCTCGGCATCGGTAACGACAACGTTATAGGTAGACGACAAGTGGGCGGCTATGGCGTCCGCGCACGAGAATGCACACGGATACGCCGTTTCATCGATTCGGAACAGCGCGTCGCCACTGATTTGCCCGGCCGCGGGATCGAGCGCTCGCTGTGCGAAAAATTGCAGGTGACGAACGAAACGTTCGTAAGGCAGCGAGGTGTCGTCGAGGGTCGTGGCATAGCGCTCGGAAACAATCGCGAGCACGTCGCGAACAAGCTGGACCGAAACAATCAGACGGTCAGAGCGTTGCGGCATGGTGGCATTGACGATATGCAAGGTAATGAAACCCTGCTCCTCCTCGCTCATCTGGATGCCCATATACTCCTTGATAATCTGCAGCGCACGGCCCGCAAGCGCGTACTCCTTGCGATAGAACTGCTGGATCTCGAGCAGCAACGGATTCTCACAGGAGACGCCCTTGCGCTCGCGCTCCAAAGCAAGGCTGATATGGTCTGCGAGAGCAATGAGAATCTTATCGTTGATGTCGACATTGAGCTCTCGGCGAAGCATCTGAACGATGTCCTCGGAAATCACGAGGTTGACGGTGGGGATGGACTCCAAAAGATGTGCCAAGCGGTCGATCGTACGCGAATCCTGAGAAGTTCCCTCCTGCAACGCGTAGGTCTTTTCGACTGACGCCTCGTCGATGGCATCGCCGGCATGACGGCCAAAGCAGAGGCCTCGACCGATGACAATGAGCTCGGAGCCATCGTCCGAAGTGACCATTGCGACGTTGTTGTTAAAACTCGCTTGATAACCACGGTACCCACCACAAGAATTTACTCGGAAAGCCAGATAACAGGCTCTTTAACAGCGACAGGGCCGGAAGCATGCTCGCGAAGAGTCGAGTTCTCCGAACGCTCGCACACGATAACGAAGACCGTGGGATCAAAGCCGGCAGCGCGAACCACGTCGAAATCGACCTCGACGAGGGGCTGGCCCGCGTCAACGTGATCACCCTGGGCAACAAGCGCATGGAAGCCCTTGCCCTCGAGTTTAACAGTGTCGATTCCGATATGCAGCATCACCTGAGCAGAGCTGTCGTCGGACATGATGCCCAGCGCGTGCTCAGTCGGAAACAGCGCCGTGACGGTGCCGGAAACAGGAGCGCACACCGTTCCCTCTTGGGGAACCACGGCAACGCCATCGCCCACTGCACGGCTGCTAAAAGCGGGGTCATTGGTTTTTTCTAGATTAACAAGCTCGCCGGAAACGGGAGCGAGGATTTCGAACTCGGAAGCTACAGTCGTCTGCTTATCCGAGCCCCCCATAAGGCGAGAAAAGAAACCCATGGTGACATGTCCCTTCATAAATATAGCCCAACCAAAATCAATCGAATGCGCCCATTGAGGCGCTCGCGATTAAAGACTTTGGTTAGGCCCACGTCCGAGGGGACTCGGTAACCTTCCGCATTTCTTTTATGGGGGTTATTGTAGACAAGCCCAAAGCCGGAACAATCATTATGACCGGCGAACGGTATTTTTTCTCCGATAAACGGTATTTAGGCGACACTTAGGGACGATCCTTGTTTGGTGCATTGGGGACAGGTTTGTTTGCACCAATCATGAGTTGCGGTGAAATAGGGACTGAAAAGCCGCTCAAAAGGCCAAAACAGTCCGTATTCCACCGCAACTTAAGGACATTGGTGCAAAGTAACCTGACCCCTTTGCACCAAAAAGGGCCCCGAGCGTAGTTGCTCGGGGCCCTTAGTTCGCCTCGCTCTAGCGCGCGACGCGTATGTTACTTGCGCTTGCCGCCGCCGTCGCCGGGGCGACGGGAGCTGCCACCGCGCTTGCCGCCACGGCTGTTGCCGTAGCTGCCACGGTTATCGCGACCGCCGGCACGGCCGCCACGGGAGCCGGCCTGGTTGCCGCCACGACCACCACGATAGCCGCCGCGACGCTCTTCGCGGGTATCGTCGTAGTTGCGCCAGTCATCGCGACGATCACGGCTGGCACGCGGGTCACGACGATCGCGCGACTCGTTAGAACGACCAGCGCCGCCGCGGCCGCCATTGCCGCGAGCACCCTCGCGACGCTCGCCGCCGCGGCTACCGCGCTCTTCAAAGCGCTTGCCGCCACGGGACTCACCGCCACGGGCACCTCGCTCACCGCGACCCTCGCCGCCGCGACGCTCATCACGGCCACCGCGCTCGTCATCACGACCGGAACGACGGCGGTCGCCCGCACCGCGCTTGCCGCCGCGCGAACCGCGGCCCTCGTCCTCGCGCTCGACACGACGACGGCCGCCACGGTCCTCGTCCTCACGACGACGGCGGTGTGCCTCGCCCTGGAACTGCTTGGCACGGCGCTCGGCACGGTTGCCGCGCGGGGCCTGCTCAACGACACCAGCACCGCCGCGCTCCTCGGCAGCCACCTCGCGGGCCACGCTCTCCACAGCCTCGTCCACGCGAGCCTGAACGCCCTCGCGCACGCGGGTCTTGCCGCCGCGCTTGGGACGGCTCGGACGCTCACCGTCGCCGCGACGCTCGTCTCGACCGCGGTTGGAACGACCGGCCACATCACCGTAATCGTCGCCGTTGCGTTTGCCGTCGCGACGCGCCTGCTCAAGCTTCTTCTTGCTCTTGGACTTGCCGCGCTTGGTCTTCTTCTTCACCTTAAAGGCCGCAGGATCGCGCTCGGGGTCAACCGCGGGCGGATTGGGGCCCACATGCAGGTCGCCGGCCTCGTAGATGTCGGCGGTCTTGTCCATGAGCTTCTCGATCTCGTAGAACTCATCGACATCCTGCTCGGTCACAAACGTGATGGCCCAGCCCAGCTCACCGGCACGGCCCGTACGGCCAATACGGTGGATGTAGTCGGTCGGCTCGGCCGGCACGTCAAAGTTCACGACGTAGCGCACGTCGCTAATGTCGATGCCGCGGGCGAGAACATCGGTTGCCACCAGCACGTCGACGGTACCGTCGCGGAAGGCCGAAAGGGCACGCTCGCGCTGGGCCTGACTGCGGTTGCCGTGAATCGCGGCGGCCTTGATGCCCTTACGTTCCAGACGACGGCAGCAGCTGTCGGCGCGGTGCTTGGTACGCATAAAGACGATAGTGCGCTCCGGGCCCTCCTTCTTGAGGAACTCGGGCAGCAGGTTGTTCTTGGCCTCGATGGACACCGGGAATACAAACTGGTCGACGGTGTCGGCGGTCGACGTAGCGGGCGCGATCTCCACGCGGGCCGGATCGCTCACCAGGTCGGTGATCTCGCCCACGGCCTCCTCGTCGAGCGTGGCCGAGAACAGCAGCGTCTGGCGCTCGGCCGGCGTCTCGCGCACAATACGGCGGACGGCGGGCAAAAAGCCCATGTCGAGCATGCGATCGGCCTCGTCGAGCACCAGGACCTTAACCTCATCCAGGTGGCAGGCACCCTGCTCGATCAGGTCGACCAGACGGCCCGGCGTGGCGACCAGGATATCGCAGCCGTACTTGAGTGCCGCGGTCTGCGGCTTGTAGCTCACGCCACCCACGACGGTCACGGCGACATGGCCGGTGACGTCGGCGATCTTGCTCGCGACCTCGTCGATCTGCTGGGCAAGCTCGCGCGTGGGGGTGATGACGAGCATCACGGGGCCGCGACCGTTGCCCTCGGGCTTTTTAGCACCGCGACGACGGTTGCGGCCGCCGCGCTCGCGCACGGGTTTGGGAGGAGCGATGTGCTCCAGATTGTTCATGGTCGGCAGCAAAAAGGCGGCCGTCTTGCCGGTGCCGGTCTGAGCGGCGGCAAGCAGGTCGCGGCCCTCGAGCACCACGGGGATCGAGCCGGCCTGCACGGGCGTCGGCGCCGTGTAGCCCAGGTTCTCGATAGCACGAAGCATTTCGTCGGAAAGCCCCAGCTCGTCAAAGGCGGGCAGGCTCTCGGTAGCGGACTCGACGGCCTGGGCAGCATTGGCCTCATCGGCGGCATCGAAGGCAGCCTGGGTCATGGCCTCGCGGGCCTCGTCCAGGATCTCGGCGTCGGTGACGTCAGATACAGAATTACGCATATGTTGTTGTTCCTTATCTGCACGCGCTATGGGCACGGCATGCAGCCGCGCGGGCGTGCTTGGTAGTGCGCTAATACATACAAAAACAGGTGCGCACAGAGAGGACGTTGCTCAGCACGCTGGCGATCGCTTTGGCAGCCCTATCACGCGCCGTCCAGACGCAGCAGCTCTAAGCGATGGAGCAGATTCGCCGCCGGTTAGTATACCCGTACTCTGTATGCCCCCACGTAAACCACAGATGACGAGGCGGACGAGGTGGGCCCGGCTGATTGTCTCAATCTGTAACAGATGCAGGGCAAAATCGGGTCCAAATGTTACAGTACTGAGACAGTTTGCCGCAGCTCGCTATTGATGCTGACCAACAGGCAAAACTCGCTGACGGCGCTGCAATACGCTGACCGTACTTAGGGTTTGGCGGCAACTTAGGATATTCGAGGGATACGAAAAAGGGGCCGTGGCGACGAACCGCCACGACCCCTTTTGTTGTTATCGCCCGCTGTCGCTAGCGCCGGTTGATGCTCACGATGCAGAGCCCGATTGTCGCCACGGTGCCGCCGAAAAGCGAGCCGAGCACGAATGCCAACGCGATCATCGACGTGTTCCGTCAGACACGTAGCACTGCAGGCGATCGAGCGCATAGCCGTACATGCCTGCGTAGTCATCGCCACCGTAGGTCGAGCCGTCATCGCAGACCTCGTCCCAGTAGCCAGCGTGTGCGACATCCTGAGAGCGGTAGTAGACCTGCTTGTAGTCACCATTGGGCGTGATGTAGTACATCTGAACACCGTCGATGGTCTGACCCCAGATGCCTGCCATGCCATTCACGCTGTCGCTGTAGTTGGCGGTCTGTACCCAGCCGAGCCAACCGCTCTCCTTGGTGTGGACGCGATAGCGCAGCGTGCCGCTATCCACCCATGCGATGAGCATGTCGTGGGAACCGTAGGGCATGCCAGCAAAGCCTTCGGAGTTGCTGTCATTGAAGTTGGTTACGGCATCGTTCCACGCGCCATAGCGATTGTGCAAGGCATAGTGGATGTTAACGCTCTTGCCAGTGGACTTCGGAAAACTCGTACGAGTGGCAGAAGTGGACGGATGGTACGTATTCCCGTTGCCATCAGTCGGCGCGATGGGAGCGACATAACCGCTGCCGAGATAGGCTGAGACCGCCTGCTTGAACTCCCACCAGCTCTTTCCGTACTGGGCGAAGTAGCCATTGGGATCGGTATGATCGGAGCCGCCCCAGCGCTGAGCTGCCTCGTAGTGACTCAATAGTCGGGACGTATCCCAACCGTGGGCACGCAGCTCGTCGCCAGCCCACTTGACTGCCTCACCCCACTGCTTTGAGAAGTCAGAAGCATTGGTGGCATGAGCCAGCTCGATACCCACTGTGGCGTAGTTGCCGTTGCCCACGTGCCAGCAAAGACGGTTCTCGGGCACCGTGTTGTAGACCGTAGAACCGTCAAGCTCCATCACGTGATGGACGGCGTACGTATCGTTGCGCGACCAAAGCAGTGTATGGTTGTAGGCGCTGGCACCGGGGTTTGCCGTTTCGTGAATTACCAAATACTGGGCGTTGAGGTAGCCGTGTCCATTGCTCACGTAGGCATCTTGGCTCTGGTAGGCTTCGGCGCTGAGCGGGGCTGCAAGCGCTGCCACAAGGGCGAGGACAACGGCAAAGGCGCTGCGGAGCGGCAGTTTGCGCTTGGGCTCGGCCTTAGTCTCCGTCATGGTCGCCTCCCGCCTTGAGTCGCGCGGCGTCCACGGCCTGCTCGGCCGCGGCGTAGATGGCCGCGCTCGCGACCCCGCACACCGTGCCGATGGCGGCGACGGTCTGGTTGTCCGTGGCGATGCCGGCCACGCTGGTCGCGACGGAGCCCAAAAAGGCAGCCGTGCACAGCCAGAACTTGCGGCTCGTCACCTTGCGGATAATGTCTTCGGTAGTCATGATTCCTCCTATCTACCTGTTTCTTTGTCGTAGAGCAGGTCGACTCGGTCGCAGATGTGGTCGACCTTCTCCGCCATTCCTTGGCTTCTCGCCTGACTGTGCGTAAGGTCGCTGTGCAGGACCTCGTTGGACGCCACCACGGACTCCATCAGCGTCTTCATGGCCTCCATGAGGCTGTTGGACCTCTCCATCTGGGCTGCGATGCGGCCCTCCATCTGCGAGCGCTCGCGGTCGCGCTGCGCGCGTTCGTCGACCTCGGCCTGCTTACGCTCCTCGCGCTTCAGGTCGAGCTCGCCCTTCCGCTGGTTTTGTCGCTTGTACTCGTCCAGAAATTGCCTACCGAAATGGAAGGCGATTAGCACCAGCGCCGCGCCACCGAGCCACCCCGGCCCGTACGGCGCAAAGAGTTTGAGTACCTCCATCTGACCTCCTTCCCGTTCTGCAGCGTGGTGGGGCCCACTCCCCGCCACACTGCAGGTTCGGGCCACCGTAACGCCGGCCTACACCGCCGCCATCGTGCCGACGCACACGGCCAGCGGGCCCTGCGACAGGATCACGGCGCGGTCGGTGATGATGCACCCCGTGCAGGAGCGCGCCATCGGGACCGTCACCACCGCCCCGTGCAGCATCACGTCGAGCGCCGTGTTGTGGACGCCCACGACCGTGCCGAACTCCATCGTCAGACGCTTGCCGCCCGATGGCATCGCCGCCGCCAGCCGCGCTGCCGCGCCCTTGATCTCGGCCGTCGAATCGCTCATCGCTCGTACCTCCTCGCCGTGTGCTTTATGACGCAGCCGGCGTCAAGCGTCAGCGTCTGCTTCTGGATTGCCAGCTTGCCGACAACCCCGCCGGTCCTGTAGTTCATCGCCACCGCCATGCACGGCTCGACGGGCTTGTACACGCTCTTGAACTCGTCCGTGCGCGTCACGGCGCGCTCGGTGGCGAGCAGCTCCGCCGCCTTGCGGTCCGCCGCCGCCTGCATGGCGTCCTGAGGCCAAGGCGTGGCGTTGCCTCCCTCCTCGACCTTGTCGGCGACGAAGATGGCCTCGCCGCCGTCGATGTAGCAGTAGCCCCAGCTGATCTTGTTGTGGTTCTCCGTGGCGTGGTAGGTGTAGCTGACCTTCTGCCACTCGCCAGTCATGGTGAACCCCTTGGTCACCGGGCCAAGTGCCCTCTCCTGGTCCCAGAAAGACTGTATGATGCCCGTCGCGCCTTTAGTGCCCTTGACCCACACACTCTGCGTGTAGTCCGTATCCTTCTTGACGCTCGGTCCCTCGTCCTGGCAGAAGCCGACGCGCCCGCCACTCGAGACGACCTTGATGCCGAAAAGCACGCCCACCTGCGGCGAGTCGGAGACGTAGACGGTCTGGATGCTGCCGTGCGAATCGCTCTGCCTGAAGCTCTTATCCGACTTCTTGCCGGTGCCGATGAGGGCGTTGGCGGCGCCCTCGACAAGGTTGGCGTCCTCGGTATCCACGCCCGGCAGGCTGTCGTAGCTGTAGCTCTTGACGATGCGACGACCGACCGAGACGGTCGAGAGGTCTGAATCGGGCGAGTCGTCCACCGCCGTGCCGCGCACCGATGCGTCCTGCGTGCTGAAGTCCACGTGCACGACGTTGCAGACCTCGGCGCGGTTAGTCGATTCGGTCATGTCCGACATGAAGCGCGCGTCCCTGCCCTCGGTGAACTCGGCCGAGATGGGCATGTCCGAGGGCTCGATGTAGCGCCTGAAGAGCACATTGCCCATGCGGTCGGTCGAGGCCGAGCGGAACCCCGCCGCCTCAAGGAGCAGGTTCACGGCATCCAGCTTGGTTTTGGCGTCGTTGTTCTTGCCCACGCCGAACACCCAGTTGCTGCCCAACAGGAGGCTACTGCTGTCGGCGTAGACGGTGAGGCCGACCGACTCGGCTATCTTGACGGCCTCCTCCACCGCATTGCTGTCTTGGGCGATCACGTAGGGACCGTCGAAGTCGTCGTCCTTGAGCAGCTTCAGGAGGCCGTAGGCGTTGATCTGGCCCTCGCGGTAGGCGCCGTCGATGTTCACCGAGTCCACCTGCGGCATGAATGTTCCGAGGCACTCGCGCCTCTTACTGCCGTCCGTGAAGGTGGCGTTGAGGTACACACGCAGAAAGTCGTTGCCAACGTCGAACTTGTCAGCGAAGTCCAGGGATGCAGTCTCATAGAGCGCCGTGTTCGCATTGCGCTCGATGGAACCGCCGTTCTCGATGTCGCGTACGAAGTCGAGTTCGAGCCCCGTCTCACGTGATACGCGCACGAAGTCGTAGGAGGCGTCGAACGGCCTTATCCAGCTATCAGCCATTGGCGGGCTCCTCCCACGTCTCCCACGTCGGGTCGCACGAAGCCACCCACGCGCCGTCGGAACGCTTCACGCTACAGCTGAGGCGGGCGCGGAATCGCTCGCCGTAGAGATCGCGCACCCAGAAGCGCCCCGCCATGTTCATGACCTCGAGGAATGACTTGTAGTCCTCCTCGTCGAGCAGCAGGAAGTCCATGCTGTCCTTGACGTCCCGTTCGTTGATGCCGTACGAGACGGGCAGCCCTTCCCCGCCGTCGGCGAAGTGCAGCATCTTGTATCCGTGTGTCACCTTACGGCTCGAGCCCTTCTTGAGATAGCGCCCGAGCCACGACCTCTCAGCGCCGGCTCCCCAGTTGAGAGCCACCTCGCGGCTCGCCACGGTCGTTTTGACCCTCGTCGCTGTGCTCACGCCCGTCGCGGCGTAGGCAACCGCGACGTACTCGAACTCGCTGTTGAGCGGAGGCAGCGGGTCGCTCGCGCCCTCGCCTGCCGCAAGGTGCGAGCCGAGCTGCAGGGTCGAGCCGTCGGGCAGGACGCGCGACACGGTGAAGTGGGACGTTTCGGGCGTGTCGTCACTGTCGGCCTTGCCTGGGAATACCGACAGCTGGCATCCCAACCTCTCGTCGACGAAGATGTTGAGCGACGGTTTGGCTGGCGGTGCCCAGTCGGTCCGGAAAGTTCTCGAGACGGTGACCGATAGCGACGAGCCGGCCGTGACCGTGAGCATGACCCTGTATTGCGTGTAGTTGACGAAGGCGTGCTGCGCGTAGCCGAGGCCAAAGGAGCGCGCGTCCTTGTCCACAGTCCCGCTCCACAGGAGATTGCCCCTGATGTCGCACAAAGACAGGTACTGTCGGCTGACGCCCGTCTCGTCGGCCACCTTCCACGTGAAGGTATGCGGCACCGCGCGCAGGGTCGCCCCGTCCGCAGCCGGATCGGTGAAGAATGCCTGGGGCGCGTCCGCCACGGTATATGCCGCCGCGCTCGACCATGCGCCCCAGTCCTCGTCGAGGCCCTTGGTGCGCACGCGCACGGAGTAGAGGCCCTTGGTGCCGGTCGGCAGCTTCAGGCTCGTACCCGGGCCATCGACCGTCGTGGTGGTGGGACCCGTCGGCGTCGTGACCTGCACCTCGGCTGAGGTCTGCGCCGAGCCGTCAGGATGGTTGGGCACCCATTCGAGCGTCGCAGTCGAACCTGTGGCGTAAGCCGCCCTGACGCCCCTGATGGACGGTGCGAGCGGCGGGCATATTGTCGTGACCTCGTTTGACTCCATCCACGGACCCTTGAGGCCGCTCTTGACCGCGCGGGCGCGGTAGCGCACCGTACCCGCCGGTGCCTCCTCGTCCTCCCAAGAGGCGTTTACGCCCGCATCGACCCACGTCTTTCCACCGTCGGTCGTGAGCTGGAACTCCCAACTGTCGACGAAGGCAGGTGCGTCGTGCCCCTTGAGCACGACCTTCGCCGCCTCCGCCTTGACGGCCTCGAGCATGCCGAGCGCCGTCGGCGTGGTGTAGATCGCCGGCGCGCTCACGCCGTAGTCCGACGTGCCGCCGGGGCCCGTCGCCTTGGCCGAGAAGATGTACATGCAGCCCGGCTCGAGGCCGTTGTAGGTGTGGCTCGTGGTATCCCAACTAACGGTGCCGACGTCGGTGAACTTCCCCGGGCCGTTCTTCGCCACGCCGACGGTCACGGTATCCCAAGGGTAGGCGCCGGCCCTGTCCGTGTAATCGGTGTCCCAGCTGACCTTCGCGCTGGTGTCGCTCAGGCGCTCCGCCCTGATGTTCTTCGGCGGGTGAGGCGTGCTGTAGGCGCGGCACGGGACCGTGACGGTATTGGAGGCGTTCGACGTTCCGTTGCCGAAGCCGCCCGTGACGTTAATCTGGCCCGTGAAGGTGTGGTTGTAGGCCTTGCCGTTGCCGCGCGCGAGCTCGACGTCGCGCGACGTGCACTGCACCCATACCCAGCCGGAGTTGTTCGTCGAGTAGACCGAGCCGTTCCACGAGCCGCCCGCCGACGAGCTGCCGTTTGCGTAGCAGTCGATGGCGTAGCGCGTGCCGTAGCCGTGCGTGACGCGGTAGGTCACGGTGGTGTCCGTGCGGTCGACCTCAGCAACGTCCACGTACGCGCACCAGCAGTACTTGCGATAGCCGCTTCCGCCTTGAACCCAGTTTCCCTGCGCCATCCTACGCGACCCCCATCGCCATGCTCTGCTCCACCGCCGCGACGAAGCTCCTGAAGGCGGAGGCCACGCGCCCGTCGACGCCCAGCAGGTCGCTGTCGAGGTAGAGGTTGTAAACGTTGCCGCCGCCCGCGATGCCCGCGGCTCCGCTGGCGGTCGCCCCGTATGCTCCGCCGCCGGTAACGCTCACGCCGAACACGGCGGCCTTCTCGACGTTGCGCACCGCCGACCTCATGGACTTAACCGGCTCGTCCGCCGTGTCGTCGATGCCGAGGGCTGCGCCCTCCATGACGTAGCCGAAAATCTTGCGGAACACGCGCGAGGGGGAGTGGATACCCAGCAGGTTCTTGGCCGCGTCGATGGCGCCGCCGACCACGCCGGTAATCTTGCTCACGACCACGCCAGCTGCGCCGCTGATTCCGTTTGCGATGCCCTGCACGATTTGCGATCCGATGGATGCCACGCGGTCGGGGATTGAGGACAGGGCGCCCATGATGGAGCTGCCGATGCTCGAGGCCGCCGAGGTCACGAAGCCGACCGCGCCGCGGATGGCGGAGCCCAGGCTGCTGATTCCGTTGCGGCCGATGCTCGCCAAGGTGGACGGCAGGTTCTGGATCGCGCCGCGGATGGCGGACACGATGTTGGCACCGCACGAGCGCACGAAGCCGGCCATGCCGGTGATGCCGTTGCCCAGGAACGTGATGGCGTTCCTGCCGAGGCTCAGCCAGTCGAGCGCCGACCACGCCGAGACGAAGGCCGAGAAGATGGCCGGGATGTTGGCTATGAGCGTCGGTATCGCCTGCACGATGCCGAGCGCCAGCGTCACGATTGCCTGGATGCCGGCACCGAGCAGTATCGGCGCGTTGTCGTTGATCGCGCTGGCGAGGTTCTGCACGATGACCGGGGCCTGCTCGATGATAGTCGGCAGGCTGTCGGCGATACCCTGCGCCAAGCCGACGATGAGGTTCGCCGCGCCCTCTGCCAGAACACCCGCGTTCTCGGCTATGGACTCGGAGAGGCCGGTGAGAATCTGCAGGCCGCTCTCCGTGATGGAGGGCAGGTTCTCGGACAGGTAGCCGCCGAGCGACGTCATGAGCGACGCCGCCGTCTCGGAGAGGAAAGACAGCCCCATCTCGATCCCCTCGGCGAGCTTGGGGGCGACCTCGCCGCCGACGTCGGCGAAACCCTCGGCGATGCCGGGCAGCGAAGAGGTGATGTTCTCCTGCAGCGTGGACAGGTCGCCGTCGAGCAGCGTCAGCCCGTAGACCATGGCGAGGTGCAGCGACTCCAACGGGTTGTCACCAACCGCCCAGATCTCACCAAGGCCCTTGAAGCGCTCGCCGATCTCATCCACGCCGTCAGACACGGCGGAGAGGATGTCGCCCATGGGCCCGGGCACGGCCTCAGCCGCGCTGCCGAGCGCCTGCGTGAAAATGTCGACGAACGCCTGGCCGAGCACGGGACCGACCGACGTGACAAGGCTCGGTAGCTGCGACAACGCCGTGCCGGCGATGGTCGCAACGCGCGGGACGACGTTCGAGGCCGCCGTCTCGACCGACTGCAACAGCTCCTCGGTGAGCTTGCCCATGTCGGCGTCGTCCTTGCTCAGCTCCGTCACCCAGTTCTCCCAGGCGGCCTTGGCCATGTTGCAGGAGCCCTCGATGGTCGTCGCGGCCTCGCGCGAGGTCGTGCCGGCGATCTGCATCTGCTCCTGCATCGTGTGGATGGCGAGCACGATGTTGTCGAATGAGAGGCTCGACTCGTCCACGGCGGAGTTGACGGCGTGCGCGTCCTTGACGAGGCGCTGCATCTCCTCCTTGGTTCCGCCATACCCCAGCTTGAGGTTGTCGAGCATCGTGTAGTTCTGCTTGGCAAATCCTTGGTACGCGTTCTGGAGGTCCTCCATCGCCGTGCCGAAGGTGTTCGCGTTGTCGCTCATGTCGACCATGGCCGTGTTGGCGTACTCGGCCGCCTTGACCGTGTCGCCCCCGAGCGATTTGACAAGCGAGGCCGAGAAGCCTGTGACCTGCTCCATGTACCGGTTGGCGCTCAGGCCGGCCGTTATGTAGGCGCGGTCGGCGTTTGCCAGCACCGTCGTCTGGGCCTGCTCGAGCTGCTCCCACTTACCGGAGCACTGCTCGACGGTCTGTCCCGTAAGCGCGGCGTACTCGTCGAGCGACTTGCCCATGTTGCCGAAAATCTTCTGGATGCCGCCGACGTTCTGCTCGTATGCGGCGTATGCGCTCATGCTCATGCCCGTGACGGCAGCGACGCCCGCCCCCACGGCGGCGACGCCAACGCCTACCGCCTTGGCGGCGGTCGCGCCGGCCTTGCCGAGCGTGCCCACGACCTTCGAGGCCACGCCCTCGACCTTGCCACTGGCCTCGTCCTTGAGGCCGACCTTAATCATCAGGTCGAGAAGGTTCACCTAGACCACCTTCAATCCCATCCGCTCGATGATGTCTGCGGCGATCTCGTCGCCGCCGCGCGTGTCCTCCGCCTCGGACCCATCGCCCGCACCGCCGTTGACGATGCTCAGGAAGGGTTCCTTGAGCCACTTCCCCTGCGCCATGAGGCGCACCGACTCGCTCAGGTACACGCGGAACGCCTCCCGCTCGTCCCGCTCGCGCCACCGCGCGACCATGTACCTAGCGAAAGGGCGAGCACGCCGTGGCCCGACGTACTCGCCCAGACAGAGCCATATGTGAGATGGGTCCTCGGCGGCTATCCAAAAAAAGGAGCCAGGACGTCCTTGATGCCGTCGATACCGTCGATGGCATCCTTGATGTCGTTCACCCACTTCTTGACGGTGAAGTCGGCCTTGTACTCCTCGAGCGTCTGGCCGTCGAGTGCGGCGAGCAGCTTGTAGCTGATCTCGCCACCCTGGCGCAGCACGTCGGGCAGAAGCCCCACCACCATGTCCACGGCGAGGCCGTTGACCTCGGCGGTTGCGGCTGCCTTCGCGGCCTCGGGGTCGCCCTTGGCCTTGGCGGTCGCCTTGGCCTTGACCTTGGCGGAGTCGGAGCGGAACTTGGCGTAGGCGGCCTTGGCCTTCGCGCCGAGTTCGCCGTTCATGACGTCCTCGGCAACGTCCGCCAGCAGGCACATGGCGTTCTGGAACTCGTCGGCGTTAAGGTTCTCCAGCTTCATGGTTAGGCTCCAATCTCCTGCTTGATATACAGCTCGTAGGGCACGATCTCGGGGTTCTTGATTGAGTAGTGGCCCGTGAACTCGAACGCGAACTGGCCCTTGGCCTTGTTCTGCGTCGTGATTTGCAGACCGCCCGTGTTGAGCGCGTTGATGAGGCGGATGGCGATATAGCCGTTGCCGTTCTCGCCCGAGTAATCGCCGATGAGCCAGATGTCGGCGAAGTCCTCCTCCGAGAGCGCGGAGCGCGGGACGATCTTCCCCTCGGTCTCGTCGGCTGCGGCCGCGAGCTTCTTGCCGAGCGCGGTGTTCAGCGTCACGAACGTGCCGCTCAGCTTGGCCTCGATGCTGTCGATGCGCTTCAGCTCCATCGTGTTGGCGGGGCAGTTGTCGATGTCCTCGCCGTAGTCGATGAAGCTGGGCGTGGCGGCGAAGCTGGTTCCGCCGCTCGTCGCGCCCATCAGCTCGGACTCCGCGACCTCGGCGGTCTTGGGGTTGAAATTCGTGGCGAGCAGGCCCGCGTTGATGACGATCTCCTTGAACGTGTTCTCGGGGATGCGCGTGAACTTAGACATATGACCTCCTAGTAGCTGGTCATGTACTCAATGGTCAGGTTGATGATTCGGCGCTTCACGGCGTTGTCCTCGTCGGCCATGGCGTTGCAGAACGGCTCGCCCTGCATCACCCACATGCCGCCGCCGTCACACGGCAGCAGCACGCCCGACAGCCCCAACGCCCGGGCGATCTCTTCGGTCTTGGCGTTCGGCGCGGCCTCGGACGATGTACGGAACCAGAGGTTCACCTCGGAGTTGCACTGCGTGCCGAACGCCGCGGTCGGCAGGTCGTAGGTGATGTAGGGCATCCTCGCCTCGCCCGGCACCGCCGAGTCGCGGTACACGGGCAGCCCGAAGCCCTCGAGCCACGCCTGCAGCGCCGCCGCCTTAGTCGCCATCCGGCACCTCCCACTCCTCCGCGCTGCACTGGCCGAAGCCAAACGACGCGCAGCGCGGCGCGGCCCCGTCGTCCGCGTTCGACGTGCAGCGGAATACCCGCCCGTCGAACGCACGCTGGAAGAGGTCGCCGTACCGCAGCGGCTCGGCGGTCGTCACGGTGTAGACGTTCCTCACGCCGTCGTGCTCCGCGATGCGCGAGGCCGTGGAGCTGTCGCGCACGATCGCCGCCGTGAAGCCGTCGCCGACGGCGAGGACGGTCTTGAATCCGCCCTCGCCGTCAGGCTCGGTCTTTGAGACGAGCCTCGCGCACGCTACCGCCATGCGCTCGTACAGGCGGCTCACAGCTTTCTCCAAGGGTCGAGACGCGCCTTGAACTGCTGTCGCCACGTGATGGGCGAGCCGTCGCCGCCGACGCGCGTGTAGCTGTAGCCGCCGAAGCTCTCGCTCGCATACGGGCTGTCCAGCTCCTTGGCGTGCTCGGTCTGCCACGCCGCGATCTCGTCGGCGAGGTCGACCACGGCCTGCGGGATGGCGAGCGCCCAGACGGTGCCGACGAATTCCTCGTCCGTGAGTCTGTTGTAGGGCCACGCATGCAGCCCGTCGTTGAACACGGAACCCGTGATACGGACGTACTGGCCATCCTTGAGGCCGAGGGCCGCGGGTGGCACGAGGCTACCGCCCTCGATGCGGACGCGCCCTGTGCGCTTGTCGGCGACGAACCAGTTGCGCAGCGACAGAAGCACCTGCTCGAGCATCTCTGCGCCTATCGCTTATCGGTGATGACGGCGGCGAGCTCGGGGCTGAGGGTCTTGACGCCGCAGAGCATGTCGATGGAGACGGTGTCGGTCTTGGTCTTCTGGTCGTAGCCCTGCACGACACGCAGGCCGAAGCCGTCGTAGGAGGTGGAGTACGCCTTGGGAGCGCCAAGCGGCATCTCGAGCTGACGGGTCACGAGCGCGAAGGCGTTCTTGTGGAAAGCGATGGACGGCGTGTAGCTGGCCGTCTCTGCCGTGGTCTTCTGCACGTTCTGGTCGCAGTAGAAGTCGAGGCCGTACTTGCGGCCAAGCGATGCCTCCTTGAGGGCGGTGCCGTTGTCACCGACGGCGGACGCGTTGGTGAACGCCTCGGTGTTGAGCAGGTCGGCCTCGGCCTGGGAGCCGTAGACGAAGCGGCGCTCCGTGGAGGGTGCCTTGGCGTCCACGAGGAACTTGCGGGCGGCGATGATGTCCGCCACGGCGATGGCGCCCTTGGTGTGGTCGACGCGGTTCGTGACGTCCTTCTCGAGCTTAAGCAGGTAGCCGTCGATCTTGTCGGCGAAGGCCTGCATCGCCGGGACGAGGAACTGCTCGGAGAAGTCGACGATGCCCATCGTCAGCTCCTTGGACGTGACGGCGAACGTCACGTCGAGCAGCTTGTCCATCTTGACTGGGACCTTGCCCTCGGTGGCGTCCTGCACCTCGACCTCGGTGGTGAACTCCTTGGCCTCGAAGGTGGCGGGCTTGCGGACGGTGATGGTGTCGCCCACTCCCGCGACGAACTCGGAGGAGTAGTCGCGGTGGACGAGGTTTGCCATGACGGCGTTGGTGCGCAGAACGTCCAGCGCCTCGTTGGCGATGATGTTGGGTGTAAGGATGGTGTTCGACATAGATACCCCTTAGCCTCTCTGCTCCGCCTTGTACTTCATGTACTCGGCGGTGCTCATTTCGTTGATGTCCTTGCCGCCCTCGCCCTTGGGGGCGTGGGCCACGTCGGCGCCCTTGACGGTCGTGGTTGCGATGAAGTCGGCCCAGTCGGCCTTGATGCCCTCGGTGAGCTTGTCCGCGCCTTCGATAGCGCCGTCCTTGACGGTCACGTTCTCGAGGTCGGAAACCTTGAGAACGGTCTCGATGCGCTTGGGGTCGACGCCCGCCGACTCGAGCAGCTTTCGGTACAGGCTGCGCTTCTCGGCTGCGGCCTTCTCGCCCTCGACCTTGGCCTTGTAGTCCTCTAGGTTCTTGACGGCGGCCTTGTACTTTTCCTCGTACTCGTCCGCGCCCTCGCCCTTGGCCTTGAGTGCGTCCAGCTCCTTCTTGTAGCCGTCCGCCTTGTCCGCGGCCTCCTTGAACTCGTCGCGCTGCGCCTTGAGCGCGTTCACGCTCTCGGCATGCTCGTCGATGATCTGGTCGATCTTCTCGTCCTCGATGCCCATTGCCTTGAGCATCTTTCGCGTAAGTGCCAACAGAATCTCCCTTGCTTCGGAATGGGCGGGTTCCCACCTATTGCCTCGGCGGGCCCGCGCCGCAATACCTCGCGGCAAGGGTGAGTATCCAAACGGAGTAACGCGGCCCTACGCGCCGCCCCTCAGGTGCTTCTCGAGAATCGCCCGGTACGTATCGCCGTGACCCGTTGCCGCCTTGCGCAGGAAGTGCTTGCCCTTCATGCGGGAGGTCCCCTCCTCGACGTACGGCGCGTACTCGACGTTGGTCCCGATGAAGCAGTCGTAGCCTTTGAGTAGGTGCGTGACGGAGTTGCGCAACCTGCCCGTATCGACCGGGCACGTCGCCTTGGCGTAGCCCTCCGCGACGAGGCCTATCTCCTCTAGGCCCGTCTTGTAGGCGCGCAAGAGGGCCTTCTCGACCTGCTCGATATTGTTCTGCCGTATCTCGATGCACTCGGCGGTATCCAGCTTCGCGGCGTTTACGATCTCCTCGGTGATGAGGGTGCCGTGCCGGCCGTGGTCGCCGACGCCGCCGACGAGCCCGTAAGCCATCAGTCGAGCACCTCGCAGCCGTAGCCAACGCGCCCGTCGACGTCCGCCTCGATGGCCTCGATGGCTTGCACCGGAACGCCCTCGCACCCGAGCGTGCAGCCGTCGTCGGGCTCGACCTCGTCGCCGCGCTGCGTGCAGATGTAGGTATCCGGGAACGTGAAGCCGAAGCCCAGCTTTACGGCGCAGTCGCCGCAGTTCGCACAAGTGAATAGCTCTTTCATGCCTGCCCCAATCTCTCTGCGGGCAGTGTCACGGCACGGTCACGCGGCATGAAAAAAGCCCCGCCGTGGCGGGGCTGGCTGTGGTCTATTTGACTTTTATCTCGTTGGCCTTGTCCATCTCAAGCTCGATAGCAGATGGACTCTCGCCTCTGAGGAAAAATGGAATCGGGAAGAAGTCAATCCTCCCCGTTTCCTTGTCGATGGCATACGGAGTGTCGCCCGGGGCCATCTTTCCATCGAAACCGAAACCGACGAACCAATGGTATTTGCCCTCGTATGCGCACACCGGGCCGTATCCGTCTACGGCCTCCTCTTCCAGAATCGGCTTTATGGCCTCTTCCAATGTGAGCATGTCAACCTCTTGTCGTCAGGCACTCGTCGATAAGATCGCCAAACTCGGCGTCGTCAACTCGCGCGAACTCCGTCTCCTCGGCCTTGATTATACCAAAATACCAGCTCACGTCCTCATCGCCGCTCTGTGGGTCTATGAACTTGATAGCGTTTCCCGTCTTTTCCGCAACGAAAACGTGTCGTCCGCTCTTGCCGCAAAGCGCGTGGTCCCAGGAAACGGAGACCTCGGCCCTCGCGTCCCCGTTTACCGCAAGGAGGAATGACGTTATTTCTTTCTCCGGCTTATCGCCACCACGTTTCCAAGTGGCCCCCGGAAACACCTTTTTGTACGACTCGGCGCGCGCGAAGGGGTCATATGCCGATATTTTCCCCCACTTGTTCATCTTAACCGGCTTCGCAACGACGTCGAGCCCACGCCGTCTCGCCTCATACGCCGGAACGCACCTTTGGCAGTTGTACGAGTACCTGCCGTCTTTGTCCTTCTTTGTCTTAAAGTTCGGGTTGACCTTGGCAAGGTCGGAGCCTGCGGAATGCTCGCCCTTGATCTCCTTGAAAACGCGCCGACCGTTGACAATGGGCGTCGAACCGGGCGCAAGCGCCGTGTCCAACACCTTCTGCTGGTCGCCGGCACTCATCTTGCGGAACGAGCCGGACGGTATGCCGTAGTCCTCGAGCTGCCGCGAGAGCCGCTTTCGCGCCTCGGTCTTGGACACGCCTGCCGCATCCAGCTTGCGCTTGGTTCCTGGCATTTCCATAAACTCGGAGATGGTGCGGTTCGCGGGCTTGGTGCCGTTTACGGCGGGCTTGCCCGCCTTCCATTCCTCGTAGGTCATGCCCTCGGGCAGGCGGCTGAAACGCTCGCCGTCGAGCACGTCGAGTCCGTCACAGCACGCCACCAGCGTGCAGCGGCAGTTGCACGTCTCGGCATACGGCGCCTCCGGGTCGCCGGGATAGCGGCACCCGTTGCTGAACTTCTCGCCGACCTCGACCTTCTCGCGGTCAATCTTCCTGTGGCTCGAGCGCGTGCGCAGGTCGAGCGTCGCCACCCATTCCTGCTGCACATTGATGCCGAGCCCCTTGGCCCTCTTGTAGCTGTCGACGCGCCCGGCGTTCTCCGCCGCCGTCGTCGAGGTCCGCGCCAAGCGCACCGCCGCCGCGCGGTTAGACCCCGCCACGTCCCGGATGCGCTTCGCGATCTTGGGTATCGACTCGCCGAGCAGCACGCCCTGCGTGATCTGGTTGGCGATGAGCCGCCGGTTCCACGCCACGTCCTTGGCGACGTTGACGGACGGCTTTGGCAGGTAGCTGTCGTGGTCGGTGAGCAGCCTCTGGACGGTTGACGCGTCCTGCAGTGCGTAGGCCGTGTCAACGCCCACGGCGCTCTCGACCTGCCACGTGCCGTAGTTGTAGTTCTCGGCGTAGACCTCGGGCAGCCTGCCCTCGATGGCGGCGGCTGCGACGACGTTCGCGTGCGTCATGGCCTCGGCGCACTGCTTGAGGACGATTCGGTAGCGCCTGCCCGCCGCTATCTTCCCGCTTCGCCAAGACCTATATTGAGCCTTGGTGATCTCGCCGGCCTCAAGCCGCTCGCGCATCTTCTCGTCGTCGGCCTCGAACTGCGCCAGATAGCGCTTGAGGTCGGCGTAGGCCGTCTTGCTCGCCTCGCCGTACACTCCCGCCACCTCGCGCTTGAACGCCCGAATCTCGGCGTCTGAGAACTCGTGAGCGCTATCCTTCGCCATGCGCCGCCTCCAATCGTCGGCACGCATGGTCGCCCGCGCATAACGGAAAAGGGCCCCGACCGAAGCCGGGGCCCTTCCCTACTCGCCGTCCGCCTCTAGCATCTGGCGTACCTCGTCGCGCCAGCGCTCGGGAACGCTCTCGAGCGTGCGCTTGCCGCTTTTCACGGCGCGGTAGTAGATCTTCGCCAAGTTACTCACCCCCAACGATGTCGCCGAGTTCGAGAAGGGCCGCCTGCGAGTCGGCGACCTGCTGCTGGAGCGATGCGATCTGCTCCTCCATGCTCATGCCGTCCGCCTCGTGTGCCGCCCAGACGGTGTCAAAGTCGGCCTTTGCGCCATCGATCGTCAGCTCGCCCGTCGGGTCGGTGAAGTGCAGCTCCTCGTAGGTGAACACCTTCACCTTGACGGAACCGCCCTCGCCCCCCTGCTCCTCGCGCTCGCCCTCGGCGATGCCGCGGCGCAGCCAGACGTCGGTCCCCGCGATCTCGACCGTCTCGGGCCTCTCGCCCGTTCGCTCCGACTTCACAACCATATTTTTCCTCCTAACCCACGGCCCTCGCCGCGTTGAATATGCACCGCTTGACGTTCATCTGGTGCTCCATGACGGCCGTTTTCAGCCAGCCCCAGTAAGAGCACACGCGCCTCGCCAAGCGCTCGGTGCGCCTGCGCCTGTAGCGCGCGAACGCGCGTCGCAGTCGTTTCCAGAGCCTCTTTCGCAAGTCGACCCGGCGCCCGCGAGCGCACCAGATGCGATAGCCCGCGAAGTCGATGGGCTCGGCGCCGTTGCGCCTCACCTTCCACGGTTTCAGCGACAATCCTAGCCGCCCCAAAACGCGCGCGGCGATGGCAGCGGCCTTCCTGAGCGAGCGCTTTGAGTTGCCGAGAAAATAGCCGTCGTCGGCGTACCACACCTGGCATCCCGCGAGCCTCACGCGTTTGCCGCGCCGCTCCTTCGCCGCCTCCTCGACCGCGTGGTACGCGAACGAGATCACGAACGCCGCCAACCGAAGCGACAGGTAGCTGCCGAGGATAAGGACGCCGTTCATCGTCGACAGCAGCGAATGGAGCAGGTAGAGGACTTGGCTGTTCTTGACGTAGCGCGCCACCAGACCCTCCACTATCGCCGTCTGCATCGAGCCGTAGCAGTTGCGGATGTCGACGTGCACGTGGTAGGCGAAGCGATGAACCGCGCGCCTGAGCTTGCGCATCCCCAGCGCCGCGCCCTTGCCCTTGACGCCGCTCGACACCTGCCAGAAGCCGACCTTGGCGGCAAGGAGCGGCTCGAGTGCCCCAACGCACAGGTAGTTGCACACCTGCCGCTTGATACTCTCGACGCTTATCTCGCGCAGCTTGCCGTTGTTCGGGTCGTGCTTCAGGTAGG
Source organism: Collinsella sp. (assembly GCA_036301625.1). GTDB lineage: Bacteria > Actinomycetota > Coriobacteriia > Coriobacteriales > Coriobacteriaceae > Collinsella. Next base: position 131,792 of record JAXJEC010000028.1, read on the forward strand.
TTCGAATCGGCTCGAACGTAAGCGTCTCAGTCGAGAGCTCTAGCCAGATGCGGTCGACAAACGCCGTCTCGGTGCCGTATTCGTCGGCGACGCGCCAGCCGTTCTCCTTGCCGGAGTCGCTTTTCTTCCATCGGTGCAGGGCCTCGACGACGCTCTTGCGCGTGAACTCGAGGCCCTTGCAGTAGGTTTTCATAGATCAAAGCTCTTTCTGTCTGTCATACGAGCGTTCGCCTTGCGGTTACCAGCCCGTGAGCCTTGCGGACAAATTTCACTCAAAGGAGTCAGGCCGAGCCGCGTCCCGCCAGAAAGCGGCGGGCGCGGTAGACACGGTGCGAGTAGAGATTTATAGACAGATTGCCGGGAGACGAAGTTCCAAGTGGCCCTACCGGACCTGTTCCTCGAGTTCGCGTAACGAAGACCGGCATTCGAGCCGTTCCTCAGGTTGCCGAGGAACTGAACCAGAAACCAGCGCCGCCCCCACCGTGAATCCCTGTTTGGGGTTAGGAGGGGGCCAGCCCCCTCTCAGGGCTACGCCCTGATTCACCCCCGGCTACGGCCCGTAGCAGAAAGCCGGGAGACGAAGACCCAAGAGGCCCTACCGGACCGGCTCCACGAGCTCGCGTAACGAAGACCGGCAACCGAGCCGTACCGCAGGGAGCCGAGGAACCGAACCAGACGGATTGTGCCCTTGACCTTACCTCCGGAGGTGTCGAAGTAGAAGTAGTCGCCGACACCGGTCGTCGCCGAGCCGCCGAGCCCCTTGCCCAAGATGAGGCCGTTGACGAACTGGATGTCGAGCATGTAGCCGTCCGCCGTCGGCATGCACGCCTCCGTCGGGGTCACCCCGTCCGCCACGGCGTTCTTCTTCTCATTGCGTGTGTCGGGGTTGACCGCGATGCCGAAGCCCGTGCCGTCGGAGACGAAGAGCGTATCGCCCATGAACTCCCACAGGCCCAGCCCCGTCTCGACGCCGCCGACCTTGAACGGGTGCTTGCCGTCCTTCGCCACCTGGCCGTCGCCAACGAGGGTATCGGTGTTGCCCGTGCACCACGGCGCGCTCTGGAGCCATGTGTTCACGGTCGTGTCGAACGCCTTGGCGACGTCCATGAGAAGCGCCACGTTGCCGTCTGCGAGCGTCTCCTTGCCGCCGACGACCGCGCCGTCGAACACGTCGTACGCCGCCGCGGCGCCTCGGTCTGGGCACGTGGTGCCCGTATCGGTGCCGTACATCATCGACGCGCCCACGGGAATCTTCGCCGCCTGCTCGGCGGTGACGACCACGCGCGTGACGCCCGTCTCGGCGAGCGCGGGGTGGACCTGGATGTTGAAGTCCGTGCAGCCCGGGAAGTCCACCTGGGAGGACTTGCAGAGCGTCTTGGTCAACTGGTGGAAGTTGATATACCACTGGTCGTAGACGCTCATGCCCGAGTAGCCCGTGGTCGCGGTCTTGCAAAGGTCGACGAGCGAGTCGTGCGACGTCGTGCGGTTGGCGACCTTCGCGCTCGAGACGGAGCGCGGGCGCCCGTCGGCGTCGATGCTCATGGGATACGTCGGCGTCAGCATGTACGGTCGCAGCGTGCCGTCCGGCAGCAACGCCTTGGGGTTCGGCTGCGAGCCGCTGAATCGGCTGTCGGACCACGAGACGAGCAGGTTGCCGTTCGTCAGCACCTCGACCGCCTGCCACACGACCGGCGCGATCTCGTAGACGTTGTTGCCGTGTCCGTTGTCCACGCGCGAGAAGCCGTAGTCGACGCCGTCGATGGCCTCGACCCACGGCACGCCGTCGGCGTCGGCACCGGCGTTGGCGGACACGTGGAACCACGGGCCGCCCTCGGCGTCGAACGGGTCGACAGCCGCGCTCGTCGCCGTCGCGGGCACGAACTCGGTGGAGGCCACGCGCTTCGCGGCAGCGCTCATGGGCTGGATGTCAGTGGGGCTGCCCGCCGGGATGAGGAACGTGTACACCAGCCCCGTCTTGTGCTTGTCCACCATCGCGGCGACGCTCTCGTTGGAGTAGCGGCCCGTAGAGGCGTCGCGCTCGAGCGCCTTCTGGTCGCCCAGGTTCTTTACCGCGCCGACAAGCGCCCACACCGCCTTGTCCGATGCCAGCGGGTCCGCGTACTCGAACCCCTCGGTTGCCTGCTCGGTTGCCTGCGTATCGGCCATTTAGGCACCTACCTTTCGCATCTGGCAAATCTTGCCGTTTACCTTCTTGAGTCCCAGCGCCGTCACGGCAGCCGCCGAGTCAATAATCGACTGGTAGTTCAGGGCTGCCGTCTTGGCGTCCTTGAGAGCCGCCTGCGCGTCGGCGAGGGCTTTGGTCGAATCCTGCTCGCGCTTCTGCTCGGCGGTCTTGCGTCCGACCTCAGCCTCCTTGCGCTCCGTCTCGTTCTGCCCGCGCTCGGTCTCTTTCTCCTTGCGCCCCGCCTCGGCGTCGGCGCGGCCCTTCTCCGCCGTCTCGACAGAAGCCTTGAGCTGCTTGAACTCGTCGTTGACCTTGTTCACGCCAGCCGCCGCGTCCGTCGCGGGCTTCTTGAGCTCCGCGATCTGCTCGGCGGTGAGGTCGCTATATCTCAGCGCGTCGCCCTTCGGCACGCCGACGACCAGCACGTTGCCCTCAATCGCCGCCGTTGCCTCCGAGCCCGAGGCAAGAGTCGTGGCGCGTGCCCCCTTGACCTCGGCGGCAACAGCCTTGTCGCGTGCGGCCTCCGCCGCCTTCTGCGCGGCCTTGGCCTCGTCTCGCGCCGTCTCCGCGTCCTTGATGGTGCGCTGGTCGCTCGGCTCGTAGATGTACTCGGCGGGCTTGGCTCGCCTCTTTACGTCCCAGAGCGCCTCGATGCGCGTGCGCCCGCCGTATGCCTCGTCCGTGATGTAGGCCCATGCGTACACGCGCCCAGCCGCCCGGAGCAGCTCGTCAGGAATCTTCGCCTTGCTGTCGGCCACCGCAACCGTGTAGCACGTCCCTGTGGTCGACTTGGCGAAATGCACCTGCTCGCAGCCGACAACCTCGACCTCGCGCCCGGTGTCCCACTGCCACAGCTCGCCGTCAAGCACCTGCAATGCCGCCATCACTCATCACCTTCCTCGTCCTCGTCGCCCTCCTGGGCACCCTTCGCGTTCGCCGCCAGGGCGGGCGGCAGCGCTGCCATGCGCTCCTCCTGCTCCCGCTGCTTGCGCTCCAAAATCTTCGCCCTCTCGTCGGGCGTGATGTTCGGCAGCTTTCGCAGGATCGTCTCGTCGTCCAGATACTCGGCCTCCAGGCACACGGTCTCGACCTGCTCCTTGGTGTTGCTGATGCGAGTGTGCGTGAACACGGGCGTGTCCTCGATGCCCTGGAGGGCAAGGATGTCCATGATACCCTCGCGGATGTGGCGCTCAAACTCGGCGGCCTCCTCGTCCATCGGCTGGTATGCCGCGTCGATATGGTCGTTGGTCGCCCCCGCCGCGATGGTGTGGACGTCCAGCGCGCCGAAGTCCTCGTAGATGTCGGCCTTGATCTGCGCCAGCGTCTCCTTGCGGCCCTCGACGGGCACCTCCTGCGTGTACGGCGTCACGGACTGCCCCTGCTCGGCGTCGACCTCGGCCACGTGCGTCAGCTTAAGCTTCGCCCGCCACAGGTCTAGGTCCCTGTCGTCCATGCCGCCGGCTCCGTTGATGAGCCAGTAGATCTGCGCGCAGTCGCGCGTGTCGTTCACCAGGCCGCTCTTGATCAGGTCGTAGGCGTCAATGCTCTCGCGCATGCCGACGAGCGTGCTCTGGTGCGCGTCGCTGCCCCAGACCGCCACGATGGGCAGGCGGGAGTAGTTCTCCGCATCGACGGCCAGCTTCATCCCGTCCGCCGGTATCTCCTGATACGTGACCTTGTAGGCGCGCTTGGCCTCAGTCACCTCGAAGTCGAAGCCGCTGCCGCCCGACACCATCTCCGTGTAGCCGTCCTGCTCGTAGAGGGTCGCGTGCCACGGGTGGTCGGAGTCGAGCCGCCAGAACCTCACGCCGGCGTATAGCGCCCCAGAGTACTCGTCCCACACCGGGCAGAACTCGTCGGCGGTGAACACGTCGATGTGGTCGAGGTTCCAAAACGGGAATGACACACCGTGGATGAGCGCCTTGAGCCCCATCTCCATGACGTCGTCGTCGAAGCGGTCGCCAAGCCCCTCCTTGGTCGTGTCCTTGCCGCCCGCCGAGACGTCCACGAAACTCACGCCCTTACCGAGCGAGTACGTGCAGCGCTGGACGTTTAGGCGCTTGAACAGGTTACTCGCCAGCCTCAGCTTCGAGGCCGTGAAGTCCTCGGCCTCGGCACCGGAGCACGAGTAGATCTTCTGCACGAAACGGTTGATCGTGACGTTGTGCTGGCGGTAGTACTCGTTCGCGGTGACGGCGTTGCGGTATATCTCGCTCGACATGTGCCGCTCGATGGCATCTGCCGCGAATGCCGTCGCCGACGCCGCCGCCTTGAGGTCGCCATCGGTCACCAAAGGACCTTTAGACAAAGCCGCTACCTCCCTTCAAAAAATGGGTTTACCTGCCGTTTCGCAGGCTTGTACATGCGCAGTGTTGCCACGCCGTAACGGAGCGCATCGCAGCTGTGGTCCTCGACCTTGACGGGCTTGTCGCCGTCCGCCTTGGCGTCCCAGCAGTAGCCGCCGAGCTCGCCTATCAGCCCTGCGCAGGCGTCGGAGATGCGCACCGTGCCGTTGCCCAGGCACACCCCCGTCTCTCGTATGCCGTCCGCGACGTCGTTGCGTCCATTTTTGGTCTTGAACCCGGCCTGCCGCATCGCGGCGATGAAGCTCGTGGCGCTCGGGTCGATGATGAACTTGGGCGGCTTGCCCAGCCCGCGCACGAAGTCGGCCATGTCGGCCACATAGTCGGCGTCCGTCTTCTGGTGCCCCGTGTCGCGGCCCGAGTAGCGGTACTCGTCCACCACGTGCCACACCTTGCCGTCAAACGCCCACAGCAGCGCCGCGAAGGCGTTCTGCGTGCCGTAGTCGCAAGACACCGCGTACTTGACAGCGCCGCCCGTATACCGGCTCTCGAGGGCACCCTCCCACTCGGGGTAGACCAGGCCCTCGGCCAGCGTCCACTTGCCCAAGATGTAGCGGTCGTAGTACACGCCGCTGCCGTAGTCCTTGATGAGGGCCTCGATGACATCCGGTGCCAGCGCGCCGTCCCAGATCGTGTAGTCCTGCCTGTAGATGTCGCTGTCGCCGTCGAGGAACCGCTTGAACCAGTGATTCGGGCTGTCGGGGTTGCAGGTGCCGTCGAAGCAGCTGTGCTCGCAGCGCAGGCGGCTCTTGAGCATCTGGAACACGTCTTCGCTCCACGTGGCAACCTCGTCGCCGTAGACCCACTCGAACGTGGCGCCCTGAATCTTGGATACGCTTGTCTTCTTATCCGCCCCGAGGCAGTAGACTTTGCGCCCGAATATCTGGGCCGTGTTGTCCCGCCCAATCTGGCTGACGACGTCTTCGCTGTAGAGTGAGCGCATCGGCTCGAGGATGTTGCGCTCGAGCGTCGAGCGGGTGTTCCCGATCATCACCGCCAGCCCCTCGCCCCTCATGGCGAGAAGCCTCTGCGGTATGGTCACGGCTATGTCGACGTAGCTCTTGCCCGAGCCCGTCGCCCCGCACTTCACGTTGTAGCGGTGCGTGCAGTTGGCGAGGTACTCGCGCTGCATCCTCGTGAGCGGCATCGGCTACTCGTCCCCGCCGATTGAGGACGGCACGGACAGCACCAGCTCCTTGGCGGCCTTGAGCACCGCCGTGTCGGTGGTATCCATGATGCGCTGCGCCTTGGCGTACTCCTGCGGGTACTTGCGCTCCAAAAGCCACGCCGCCGCCTGCCAGCTGTCGCCGCTCGCGTCCATGATGCGGCCCACGAGCGTCGCCTTGCGCTCGACCTCGGCCTTTTTTAGAACGTGACACAGTTGACGCTGATTGTCTGTTCTGGGGTGGTTGATCCAGCGGCTGTACGTCTCGCGTGCGACCCCGAGATATGCGGCGATGTCCCTGTCGGTCATTCCGGCACGGCACAGGCGGACGGCATCCTCGATGCCCTCCTTGGTCAGTTTTTCACGCCCTTTTCCCGCCACAAAATCACATTTCCGCTGGTAGATAGCCATATGGAAACGCGAACGTTCCCACCTTTTTACGCACGTGGACAAGCGCGTGCGTTTGCCCACGAGCGTAAAAAGGGGGTAACGTTTAAAGAAAAGGCCCCGGTTTCCCGGGGCCTTTCGGCTACTCGACCTTTGTCGGCTTGATTCCGATTGCCTCGGCCAGCCTCTCAAGCGTCTCCGTCCAGCTTCTGCCGTCTGTGCGCGGCCTGTCGTATGCGGTTGCTCTCCGCCTCTTCCTCGAGCCGTCTCTTCCGCTCCGCCAGATAGCACCCCTTGCACAGCCTCCACTTCTTGGCCTGCGCCGACGTGTCGAACACGGGCCGCGCGTCGCACACGATGCACAGCCCATCCGTTCCGGTCGAAAAGCGCCCGTACCGCTGCCGCGCGTGCCTCACGGCGCTCGGCGTCACCCTCAGCTCCGCCGCGATCTCCGCCGCCGTCCGCTCCGGGTGCGCCTGCATCCGCCCTATCATCTCATCCGTCCACAGGACGTAAGATGAGCGCCCCTTCCGGAGCGCCCACTCGTCCCTCAACGGATGTGTTGACTTTGTAGATGGGCCTTTTGGCCCATCTCCTACAGGTAGCCTACACGCCATTCGCATACCCCCATCGCGCTCGGTTTGCTTCGACCACCATACCAAGCGCCGGGGACTACCTCACGCACGGCGCTCGATTATCGCCCCGCACTTCGGGCAATGGACGGCTTCATACGCAAGCATGTCCCCGAAGCCGATATGCTCCCAGATCTGCCCATCCCATCCGCAGTCGGAACAATGGAAGTAGCCGTCGGTCATCCGCTTGCCTGGGATAAACGGGTCTTGCTTGTGCTCAACAAGGTCGTGGCACATCGGGTGGTCGATCAGGTCGGCGATTACAGCCACGTCCTCTTGGGGACACAGACAGTGTTCGGAACCGACCACGGCCCCATGAACACGTAACCACCAATCGCCAAGTGACCACCCGGGCTTGTATGAGATTTCGCGTAACTTCTTCGCCACCTCGCGCCGCTTCTCATCATTGACCATCTGCAGCCTCCGTTTCCTTTATGCGCTGCTCTACTGTCTCCGCGATGTTCCTCTCCCAGACGGCGAGTTCGCGCATCGTCCTTTTATGTCCGTTCACAACGGCCTCCTTGAACTGGATAATGTGCAGGAGCTGCGCCAGCGACGGGTCGTCCCCTAGGCCGTGTGCCTCCGCGCGTTTTTCCAATTCGGCATAATCGGAAAAGTTCATCAGTTCTCACCCCGCAGCCTGCGGATGCGTGATGCGATGTCGCGCATGGCAATTCGACCGCAGCCGTCCTCGCCACCGGGGCACGATGTGCAGCCATCTTCGTCCTTGTCTCTGTGGAAGTAGGCGCAAGCCTCTTGATACCGCGCGTCACCTGCCGCGTCCAAGTCCTCTTCGAGCTTCTCCCAGCTGTCGGGCGGGGTGGAGTAAAGCTCGTTCGGTCGCATCGAGACACAGCAGAGCTTGTCTACTTTGCCGGTAAGGCATGAGAGGGACACATTGACGATACGGCGATAGTCGACCAGCCTGACACCGACCGCCTTGTACTCGGTTCCGCGTCCGTCGTAATACGCGCCGCCCAGCTCGATCTCCTCGCCGTCGGCGGTCTTGATGTCGATATTCATAGCCCAAACTCCTCGTAGTCGCGGCACTCACCGCACTCGTCCTCGCAGTACAGCAGGTTCCCCATGAGCCACGCCGCGGCCCACTTCGCCAGGCGCCAGCGCCCCTCCTTGCGGTCGGGCGACTCCTCGTCGTAGGCGCGCTCGAACTCGAGGTGGCAGTAGCCGTAGTCGACGTGGATGTCGCTGCTGCAGAAATGCCTGCAGTTCCCGCACATCCGAGGCTCGCAGTCCCCGCCGAAGTGGCGCTCGATAGCGGCGTCGGTCACCCCCATCGGGTAGCCGCCGACCCTCGAGTCACTCATCGCAGTCCGACCCCCCTACGCTCTCGTCGAGCAGGTCGATGGCATCCCCGACGGTCGCCTCGATGCTCGTCAGCTGGCGGCGCAGGTTCTGCACGAGGTTCGCGCCGGTGACCTCAGCCCTTCCCGCCTCGTAGGCGCGCTCGATCATGTCGGTCACCGCGACCTGCATCGCCGTGTCGTTGTAGCAGCGCCTGACGCGGTACTTCCCCAGGTAGGCGTGCGCCCTGTCCTGCGGCCTGCACTCGCGGTCGAAATGGAACACCTCGACCGCGTCTGCCTTGATCTGATCCAAAGTCTCCATCACAAACGTCCCCTCTCTCGGTTCCTCTCGTTGCAGCGCTCGATTGCCGCGTCCACGTCCTCCTGCGTGAACCCCTCGGCGTCGAGCAGGCTGACGACTGCCTGGACCACGTCCATGCACTCGTCGATAAGGTTCTGGCGGTACACCCTGCGCGCCGTCATGATCGGGCTGAGGCGCATGTCGTCGCAATCCTGCCAAGCGCCGTATACCTCGGCCGCCTCCTCGAGCGGCTTGAGCGCCTGCGCCTTGGGTGCGTCCGGCTCATCGAGCGCCCCGAACTCGAACTTGTAACCGTCCCGCATCAGATGCGCCTCCCCTGTGCCAGCGCCGCGCGCATGGCGTTGACCTCTCGGCCCGACTCGCTCCTCGTTCCGAGGTACACGTCCACGGGCCGCTTACTCTCGTTCCTGTGCGCCACGTTCTCGCACCAACCGCAGCAGTACCTCTGGTTCCTGTTTGCCGCGCGAAACCGCCTGCCGCACTGCCTGCACTCGAGCACGTAGCCGCCGCGCCGGTCCCGCGACTCAGCCCTCATGTCGCGCCTCCCAGTAGTTGCACCTCGCGAGCCCCTGCGTGGTGTGCACGAAGTCTGGGCAGCGCATGCACGTGTACCGCTTGCGGCCCTCGCCGGACGCCGTCATGAACGCCTCGCTCACGGCGCAGAACCTGCACGTCTCGCAGCGGGCGCTGCGCGGCCCGTCGTCGTAGATGCTCGCGGACCCCTTCGGTCTGCCCATGTTCTCGCTCCTCTCGGCGTCCAAGCTCATGACGCCCTCCTCTCGCATGCTGCCCTCGCGTCCAGCAGACGCCGCGCGTCCTGGTACGCCTTGAGCGCCACCGGGTCGGCGGTCGTCCCCCTCGGGGCCTTCACCTTCGCCGGGTCGATACCCGGGTGTTCCTCGCGCCACCTGCGCTCGAGCTCCGCCCTCGTCTGCTCGGGCGTCCTCGTCGGCTTGAACGTGGCGCCCTGAATCTCGGCATCGGTCGGCTTGCCGCGGGCATGGGCCTCGGCGTCGAGGCGCTTCTGGTTGCCGTTCCACAGCATTGCCACGGCCTTGAGCGAGGTCACGGGCATCCCGTTCGAGCGGATCCAGCCCTGCGACTCGTAGTGCGCCCAGAACTTGTCGGGGTCGCCGCTGATGCAGTTGGCGGCGAAATACGCACGGCACTCGTCGAGGGTCGGCGGGGCGAAGCCGTCTGCGTCGCCGCCGCGCGTACCATCAACACAAGCTAGGCTAGGTAAAGCTAAGCTAGGACAGGTTAGGTTAGGGTTTTTGCTTTCGGAAACCTCGGTTTCTGGTTCTGAAAACCTAGGTTTCCCGTTTTCAAAACCTTGGTTTTTGCTTTCGGAAACCTCGGTTTCTGGTTTTTGCTCAGGCTCGGGTTCGGGCTCCGGCTCGGCCTTGGCCTTGCGGGGCCTGCCGCCCTTCTTAGCCTGCTCTCGCTTGTTCTTGGAGTTGTCGATGGCGTTCTTGAGCCCCTTGAAGGCCCTCTTGACGCTCTTGGGCAGCTCGATCTCGACACCGTGAAGACCGTACATGAGCACCGCGTCCGCGAGCATCATGCGCTCCCTCATGTCCTCGGGGTCGTTCGGGTCGTAATCGTCGTAGAGCTCGGCTATCGAGCTGGCGAAAACCGTGAAGTCGTTGGCCATCAGAACCACCCCCATAGAAGCGAAGAGAAGAACAGGAAACCCGCGGAGAAGGAGGCGGCGAACAGGGCCGCCTCCCAGTGGTCGCGGATGATGTCGGGTACGTGCCTCATCAGAACGGCACGTCCTCGTCGTAGAACTCGGACTGCGGGACCGCGGCGTAGGCCTGCTGGGCGCTCCACTGCGGCGCTGCCTGCGCCCGGGACTGCACGGGTACCGTGTCCGCGAGGCTCTGCTGCGGCTGGGCCTGCGTCTGCCCCTCACGGCGCACCATGACCTCAATCTCGTCGACAATCACCTCGAGCTTGCTGCGCTTTTGGCCATCCTTCTCCCAGGAGCTGTAGCGCAGCTTACCCTCGATGGCGACCTTCATGCCCTTGGCGAGGAATCGCCCAACGGCCTCGGCGCGGTTGCCGAACATGGTGCAGTCGACGAAGTTGGGGTAGTCCTCCCACTCGCCCGTCTGCGCGTTGCGGCGGCGGTCGTTTACCGCCACGCCGAAGGACAGGACCTGCGTCCCGCCGGCGGTGGCGCGAAGCTCGGGGTCGCGGGTCAGGTTGCCGCTGATGTTCACTCGGTTGATGCTCACTGCCCGTCCTCCTTTGCGGTCATGCAGCCCTTGATGGCATCGACGAGGCGCGGCCCCTGCATGTAGCCAAGGCCGCTCACGCGGCGACCGTCGCGGATATGGCACGCCTCGACGATCTTCTGCGCCATGACCGGGCCGATGCCCGGGAACGAGCGGGCGAACTCGTCGACCTTGAGCTTTGCCGCGATGGGTGCCTCGATGGCAACCTCGGGCGGGATGTTGCCCGCCTTGCAGGCGGCCTTGAACGCGGCGCGCTCGCGGCGCGTGTGGATGGCCTTCGCCATCGCCTCCTTGCGCTGCTCCGGCGTTCGGAGCGGCGGCAGGCTCTTCTCCTCCATGTCCTACATCCTCTCGACTTGTCCGTGAATGCCGTTCTCGACCATGACGGCCCTCACGCGGCGAAGCTCGTCCGCCGTGGCGCACTCGATGACCACGCGGTAGCCCCTCTGCGGTGCCGAGGCCGCATCCTCGGCCACATCCGGCTCGGGGCGCGATGGCACCACCCGCACGCACCTCGGCACGCCCAAGGGCGGCTCAGGTTCCTCGGCGGGCACCGGCTCGGGGTCGGGCGGCAGCGGCTCGGGCTCCGGCTCGGGCTCCGGTGCAGGCGCCGTCGCCTGCTCGTAGGTCGATACGAGCGCGGCGGCCTTGGCGACCTCCTCGCGGTGCGCGGCGACCGCCGCCGCCACCTCGCCCGAGTCCATCGGCAGCGTCCTCGTCCACCACGCCACGGCCCACGCCTTCTCGGACTCGTCCGCGTAGTCCAGCCCGTTGACGAACTTGAACTGGTGCAGCAGCTCGCCCACCCGGCGCTCGATGATGTTCTTGGCCTTGACCTCGCCAAAGCTCGCGTTGAGCCACTTGTCGTCGGCGATGCGCTCGTATGGCACCAGCGGCCCCATCTCGCCCGCGAGGTCGTAGTAGTGGCCCTTGAGCGCGGTGAGGCGGCGCTTCCTGCACTCACCGTCGTATCGGTCGATTTCGGCCTTGTACTTATCGGAGAGTTTGTCGATGGGCGCCGTGATCTCGCCGATGGTCTTGTCGAACGTCTTGAGCAGGTCGCTGTACTTCTTCTTCGCGGCCTTGCGCTGCTCCTCGATGGGCTTCTTCACGTCGTTGACCGCCGCGCGGTACTTCTTCGCCGCCTTGAAGTCCTCGTCCTTCTCGATGTGCTTGACGTCCATGTAGTCCGCCAGCTTCTCGTCCACGTTCTTCTTGAGCTTCGCCAGCTTGTCCTCGAGCGTGTCGTCGATGGCGAGCGACGCCACCAGCGTGTCGAAGTCCTCCTCGAGCGGCACGGCCTCGACTGCCAAAACCTCGTCTGCCATTAGAAGCCTCCCAGCAGGTCGTCGTCGGTCGCATACTCGGCGGGCGCGGGCTCCGGCTCGGGGGTTGCGGGCTCGGGCTGCGCCTTGCGGGCCGCGATCTCCTCCTCCATCCACGAGGCGGCGCGCCTCGCCTGCATCTGCTTCATATCGTGCATGGAGCCAGACGTGCAGCCCACGGCGGCGCAGATGGCAGCCATGGCCCCGGCGCTGTCGAGCCCAGTCGCCGCCATGAACGGCTTGAACAGGTCGCGCACCGGCTGCAGGTCGGCCACGGGCTCGACGCTCTCGGCCTCGACGGCCTGAGTGCCGGCGCGCATGTCCTGCGCGACCTTCTGGTCCATCTCCTCGCCCGTGTACATCCCGCCGAACTCGTCGGGGTAGGCCAGGCGCCACGCGCCAGCCTTGGCGCACTTCTCGATCATGACGCCCGGCATCTTCGCCCAGTTGCTCTTGCCGGTGCTGTAGTCGGTGAGCGCCAGCTCGACGTATGCGGGCTTCTTGCCGTCGGTGAAAGCGACCTCTGCCCAGCCGCCGATGAGCTGCTCCCCGATCATCTTGTAGACGGCGGAGCCCTTCTTCTTGACGACCTCGCCGTCGCGGAGTACCACGACGCCGCTCTCGATGCCGCCGTAGTTGGGCTGCCTGTTCGCGCGGCGGTTGAACACCTGGTAGGAAGTGATGATGCTCGCCGGGGCATCCCTGTACTTCACCAGGTAGACCTCCTTGGTGAAGGGGTTCAGGTGCTGGCGGTTGCACAGCTCGATGCACAGCGCCAGTTCGCTTTCGGTCGCGTTCGGGCACAGGCGCTCGCGGATGTCCTGCGAGGTGAACTTGACGGGCATGCCCGCATCGTCCTTGAACTCGATGGCCTCGTTACTCATCGACGACCACCTCATCGAACTCGTAGGGCGTGACGGTGCAGTTGTCCTCGTCGAGGAGGGCGTCATCGTCCATCATGAGGGCGAGCACGCCGGCCGCGCCCTTGTTCTTGAATTCCTCCTCGCAGCGCATCGCGTACGAGATCACGGCGTTGAGCTCCTCGGGCGTGAAGTCGCGAGGCTCGTCGAACGCGCTCTGCGCGATGCCCGCGCAGTAGCCGATGCCGCGCAGCACGGCATGGTCGATGCCGGTCGCCGACGTCTCGGAATCGGCGTTGAACAGCGCGTTGATGCCGAGGTCGCTCATGTAGCCGATGAACGTGCCCGCCCAGCACGGCTCCGGCTTCTTCTTGCAATTCATTTACATTTCCTCCGTTTCGTCCCTGCGTCCGGACCACCCGGGCGCTATCGATATGTCCATGCGCTCGGCCTGCCCGCGCACCCTGGGGTGCTTTACCACGTGCAGGTCGACCACTTGCGCGTCGTCGGCCCAGACGAGCCCGTTGAGCGCGTCCATGACCAGCTTGCCCTCGTTGTCCCCGTCCGGCTTGTAGGTGTCCGGCTCCGAGCGCACGCGCTTGGGCCGGCTCTCCGGCAGCGGACGGTAGGCGTCGACGTTGAGAATCACCGGCTCGTGCGGGCCAAAGGGCATGAGCTGGATGCCAGCCTCGGCCATCGCCTCCCGACACGCCGCCGCGATGGCCCGCTCGGCCCTCAGCGTCTCGGTCGGCGTGTACATCCGTGCGTTGCGCCGGTCGAGCCTGTGGCGCTGCTTGCCCGCCGCGAACGTGACGGTGAACGCGAATCGCCTGTCGCTCACAACACCGACCCCATCCCTAGCGCAACGCGGATGCCGTCCGCCGCGAGCAGCATCGCCCGCAGGACGTACGGCATGATCGCGTACACCGCGAACAGGAGCGCGACGAACCCCGCGCACCTAAGCAGCCTCGATGCCATGCGTTCCCTCCTCGATCCACTGCTCCACCCATTCCGGGCGCACCATGCGACCCACCTTGCGCCCCTCGGGCAGCTGCGAGCGCAGGCGGCCCGCCTTGCACTCGATGCGCAGCGTGTCGTATGGCACCCCTGTCACCCTCGACGCCTCGCGCAGCGTGTACATCAGCTTGTGCCTGATGCCAAGCTCGTCGGCCATCTGCTGGAACGTTTTGGCTCTGCTAGAATCCATGAGTGACCTCCTTTCAGGTCTGGAGCCGTCCCCGCTTTCCACACCGGGCGGCTCTTTTTTGTTGCTTGCTTTCGGGGCCTCGCCCCCCGGCACGGCACCGGTAGGGAACGTCCCCGCGGCTATGGTTATCGGAGAGCCGCGGGGCAACGGTGCCGCCCCGGGAGCGGGGCCCGCGGGTTGCCTGAGCGGCAACACCCGCGTGTCCGCGTGACACACGCGGTAGGCTTCGGGCCATGATTAGGAGACACCCGACATACCGACCGAGGCACGCGAAGCCGGAGCCGCCCTATCGCAGGGCGGCGAGGTCGACGCTGCCGCGGCTCGTGGTATCACTCGCCGCCGCGCTCCTTCCGTTCCCGTTCAGCCAGCTCGTCGAGTTCGCGTTTGATTTCCTTCACGCGCTCGTCGATGGCATGCACTCGGAACAGGATTCCGGTCGCTAGGCACGCCGTGAAGTTGACGGCCCACGGGAGCCAGTCGGGCATTTCCGCACCCCCCATCGCTACTCGCCGCCCTTGAGAGTCCTGAGGATTGAGAGGCCGAGCGTTGTCAACGCCCCGGAAACCATCCTCAAAACGCACTCGACCAGCGCGAGCGCCGCGACGACCAGAACGAGCGGCGTGGTGACGACGACGGCGACCACGAGGCGAACCGCCTGACAGAACTTGCTCATCGCCCATCGCCGCCCAGGTAGACTTCCTCCAGGCCGGGCATGTAGACGAGCGAGTTGCCCAGCGTGAAGTAGACTCGCCCGTACAGGGCGAACGTCACGGGCGAGGCGATGTAGTACTCGGTCCCGTCGAGCTTTCCCAGCTTCTCGGTGCCCTTCTCCAAAATCTTGATGTAGCGGATTTCGTCGAGGTTGAATCTCCTCCCGATGCGCTGCTTGGCGCTGTCGTCCGTCTCGACGTAGGAGCCGTCGACGTCCTCGAAGTCGTAGCTGACCTTCTTTCCCATGTCGCCCTCCCTAGCGCTCGTCGAGAACCGGGTCGCGGGTCAGGTTCTCGAAGTCCGTCGACCAGCCGATGCCGTTGGCGGTGAAGCGCACGGAGGTGTACGCGTAGTAGCGCGTGCCGGCGATCTCGGCGCTTTTCAGGTCGCCATCCTGCATGCTCAAGCTCCGGCTCTCGAAGCCGAACAGGCGGCAGATGCGGCCCTTCATCGACTCCTCCGTCTCGCACATGGCACCGTCGAGGTCCTCGCTCGGCTTGAAGGTGACGCTGTAGTCCTTGTTCATGACGCCCTCCCCTACAGCTCGAAGTCGGAAAAGTCGCGGGCCTCGACGGGCTCGGCCTCGACCGTGATGGCCTCGGGGATGTTCCAGCCGCCCAGCTCGATGTCGATGTAGTTCTCGTTCATGGTTCTCTCCGTTTCGTTGGATGCAAACTTTAACTTTCCTCTGTTGCCAAAAAAATATCGTCGCGAGTGATGCCGAGGAACGTCAGGACCCTTTCGAGGTCTTTGGCTCGCATCTCTCCGGGATAAAGCTCGTAACGGTCATAGGTCGGTTGGCTGACCCCCAACATCCGCTGAACTGCGACTTTCTTAACCCCTTTGCTCTCGCGAACATCTCGCAGGGTATTCAAGTGGCCTCCTCTCTCTTGCTGAACTAATAGTAAATCTTTCTTTGCATCGTGTAAACAAAAACTTTTCTAGAATGAAAAGTTTTCTTTTCTAAAATGATAAGTAAAGTTATACATAGGCAAGGAGAGGCCCATGGAAATCGGTAAAAACCTTCGCCGGCTCAGAAGTAGAGCCGGACTGACCCAACAGGAAATAGCCGACAAACTCGATGTATCGCGAGTTGCCATCGGCCAGTGGGAATCCGAGAAGTCGATGCCGAGAAAAGCGAACCTTGAGCAACTCGCCGACCTCTTCGACACCACGGTTGCCGACCTCATGGGAGAGGACGCCGCCGAGGCCGCCATCAGCGGCACCTCGCGCATGGTCCCCCTGCTGGGCTTCGCGCACATGGGCGAGCCGTGCGACGAGGGGAACCTCGCCGACGAGGTCGAGGTCCCCGCCTCCATCGCCGACGCGCACCCGCGCGGCTTCATGGTCCACGCCCAGGGCGGGTGCATGGACAACCGCTTCCCCCACGACGCCCTGCTGCTGGTCGACCCCGACATGGAGCCGGTCAACGGCCAGCCGGTGCTCGCCGAGACGTCCGACTACGGCGCCGTGGTGCGCAACTACACCCGGGGCCGCTCGACCGTGATGCTCACGGCGGACAGCCACAGCGGCGAGTACGACGACATCCTCGCCGGCCCGGACGACGAGCCCGTGGTATGCAAGGGCCGCGTCGTCTGGTATATGGGCGAGCGGGACGAGAGGTAGTAGGAACGGAAAAGAGGTGGGATGCATGAGGCCATTAGATTTGGATGGTGTGCGGGCATATTACGAATCGGGAAACGGTGCCACCTTCGGCGGCGAGGAGTTTAATGTCTACTGCGACGAGAGCTGCCATCTCGAGCACGATCGCTTCAAGGCGATGTCGCTCGGGGCGGTATGGTGCCCCAAATCGAAAGTCAGGGAGATAAGCAAGCGCCTCGTGGAGATAAAGGCGAAGCATGGCGTCGGGATGGGCGCCGAGGTCAAGTGGACGAAGGTGTCGCCATGCAACTACGGCCTCTACGTCGACATCATCGACTATTTCTTCGATGACGACGACCTGCACTTCAGGGGTCTTGTAGTTCCCGATAAATCAAAGCTGGACCACGCCCGCTTCAACCAGGACCATGACCTCTGGTACTACAAGATGTACTTCACGATGCTGAAGACCATCTTCTCCCGCGACGCGCGGTATTACGTCTATATCGACATAAAGGACACCCATTCCGGGAGAAACGCCCAGAAGCTCGAGAACGTGCTCGCGAACGATGCGTACGATTTCAACCATGAGATCGTGAGGAGGGTGCAGCCCATACGTTCCGACGAGGTTCAGTTGATGCAGCTCGTTGACATCCTTACCGGCGCCATCGCGTATCGCCACAACCACGACGCCATCACGCCATCGGATAGCGTCACGAAGATCAGGCTCATCAATAGAATTATTCAGAGGTCGGGCCTCTCTCTCGTCAAGACCTCGCTCCTCAGTGAAAAGAAGATGAACCTACTGGTCTGGCAGGCCGGGGGAATCACATCATGAACTGCTGTTGGATACCGCCCCTAGTCGAAAGGGACAGCTCGCGTCCCTGGAGCGAATACGACGCTCTTGTCTACAGCGTGTTCAGGCGTGATTTCATCGATGGCAGGCCCGTCTACCACGGGAAACCGGTAAAGATACGGTACCAGCCCATGCTGGAGGGACGGGCCGAAGCCTTTTGGCACCTTACCTGCAGGGACTACGATCATAAGTCGGGTCTGCCAGAGGACCGTGTGCCAGATCTCGAAAGGTGCAGGCGCATCAGATGGCCGAAGGCGTTCATCGAGAATGCTGAGAGGTGCCCCAACAGTCCCGACTGCGGAGGCGTTATAGCCTGGAAGGCGGAGCATCGCGCAAGGAAGAGCCGCAATGGCACCCAGATAAGGGAACGGATTAAGTTTTACCTTGAGGAAGAGAGCTACATTGTCGTATTCGAGCCGAGAGAGCACTACTGCCTGCTGATAACCGCATATTACGTCGACAACGACCACAGCAGGAAGATGATTGAGCGCGAGATGGCGAGAAACCACGCCGAAAAAGCAGGAGGCGCTGTTTGGGCGCCTCCAGAGGACTCCTTCACACACACGGTGGATGAGCTATCCCGATTATCGCCCCATCGCGGCGAAATGTAAACCGAACACGTTATGGAGATTGGGGGCCGGCAAGGGTGAGACCCCATGCGTCTACATCTAGGGAGGTGATGCCATGAAAGCAAAAAATCTCGGGACCGTAGGCTGATGCCGCGACCCCGAGACTAAGGAGACGGCCCCTGCACTTTGGAACGTGAGACGGGGCCGGAGTCAGAACCGGGCGAAACGGAGAATAAGCCCGCGATCTGAACGGATCTGATTATATGACAAAGAAGCAGCGCCGCCGCGTCTGGGGCTCCGTGACCGAGATGAGGCTCGGCAAGAAGTACGTCCTGCGCTGGATGCAGAACACGCCGCAGGGCCGCAGGCGCAAAACCAAGACCGTGTACGGCACCTACCGCGAGGCGTGCGCGGAACTCGACCGCATCCACGTCGAGCACGCCGACGACGCGCCCGTGCCCACCATAGCCAAGGCCTACGAGACGTGGCTCGTCCCCAAGATGGCCGCACAGGTCGAAGCGGAGACCCTCGCCCCCAACACCCGCGACCTCGTGCTGCGCTCGTGGAAGAACTACGTCGGACCCCGCTGGGGCGCAATGCCCGTCGACCAGCTGCGCGCCGTCGAGCTGCAGGACTGGCTGCTGACGCTGCCCGCCGCCACCGCCGACACCGCCCTGCTCACCCTGCGCAAGGTCTACGCCTGCGTCTCGACCTTCATCCGCCTGCCGCTCGACCCGTTCGCCGCCAGCGTCAGGTACACCATGCCCACCCGCAAGACCCGCGAGCGCTCAAAGCGCGTCTACACCCTCGACGAGGCCCTGGGCGTCCTCGACGCACTGCGCGGCAACCCCCTGGAGCCCGCGTTCATCCTCGCGTGCTTCGGCTCCTGCCGCTCAGGCGAGTCGCTGGGCGTGCGCACCGAGGAGGTGCTGCGCTGGGAGCGTAGCGGCACCGTCCTTGCCTCCGCCGACATCTGCCGCCAGATGCAGCAGTCCGGCACCGAGCCCGTCGGCGCCCTCAAGACCGCCAAGTCCGCCCGCACCGTCGTGATCCTACCGCAGGCCGCCGACCGCCTCGTCGAGATAGCGGCCTCGCGCGCCGCCGAGGGCCGCGAGTGGCTGAGCGACCGGGGCGACGGGCTACCCATGAACCGGAGCATTTGCAACAACCGCTGGCGGAAACTCTGCGACGCCCGCGGCATCGAGCACATCCCGTGGTCGAACCTCCGCAACTCATGGCGTACGATAGCGGAGGTCGAGCTTCACCTGCCGTGGGACCTCATAGAGATGCTGATGGGCCACGCCCTTCCCGGCGTGTCGGGACGGCACTATATCAGGCCCACCGCCGAGCAGGTCGTCCGCGCCGCCTTCGACGCACTTGGGATAAGTTAGGATATTCCCCCGCAAAGCCGCAGGTAGATGGCACGCAGTTAGTTGTGGCAGATCAAGACAGAGGGGGATTTCCGTCCAGTCCAAACCAAATCTCTCAGTCTTCCTGCAATTTCGAACATGTGGCCTATAATGTTGCTTTGGTTACACTATTTATTGTGCAGCCATTTAATACGTCGCCCACCGGGGCCATTAATTCCTATCGCCATATTGGCTAGGAAGCAATCAAAGGAGGTATCCGTGGCAGCAGAGACGCCTTGCTCGGTCCTCTATAACGATATTCGCTCGTTCGGCGGTCTTAAACATCTCGAGATCGCCCGAATGCTCATCAATGGAAACTCTTATCTCGGCAGTACCCTGCTCGAGAAATGCTCTTCCAACCGCTCGTATCTCACCCGTTACATCGTCCATCGCAAGCCTGACCAGTGCGCACCCTCCATCTACAGCGACTTTACCGTCACCACACTCAACCTTTCCTCGGCAATCTGCAGCAAGCTCGGCGGCGGCGAGGCCGCCTATCGGGCAATCGCCGAGCACTATCGCGGTCCGGCCGCCAACGAAATGATGTCGGCTCTCGCCAGCTACAAGCTGGACAGCCGCCTATATGCAAATGCCCTCAATCGCATCGACAACTTCGACGGCAATGCCGTGCGCGAGAAAAGCACGCTTTACCTTATGCTCTTTGTGGCAACGGGGGCGCTCGCCGATCCCGTTCAGGGCGTGGCCACCGTCGAGCGCTTTTGCAGCAGCAAGACGGGCGGGCACTTCGGCACCACCGAAACTACCGTCGGACGTGGCTTTATGAACAGCCTGGAACAGCCGCGCACCGTCGCCCCCAACCTCGGTCTGCTCAGAACCCATGCCGACAACTGCGCCGACATGCAAATCCATCCCCTCACACGCGATCCGCGCGGCACCGTGATTGGTTCTTTGCCCAAAACCTCGCCCAGCATCACCGATGTGGGCGCCGACGCATCGCGCGAGCATCTTCGCATTTGGCTCGAGGGTGAGCACTGGTACGCCCAGGGCCTTGGATCGACCAACGGCACAGTGCTCGAATCGGGCGCGGGCGACGGCGATATTGTGATTGAGCCGCCGCGCGACCAACGCGAGCCCGGCAAAGTCTATCCCCCCGTGGAAATCGCCAACAGCGACAGGCTCCATCTGGGTCTCTACACGACATTCCTTGTCATTGTGGACTAGCACGGACGGCGATCGGAAGACGGTCGCCGTCCGTCTTTCGTCTTCTACCTTCTGCGTCGTAAACGACAATACTCAGCGGCATACGTGGGCAGTGCGGCTATCATGGTTCTTTACCGATATCCGCACTGCTCACGTATACGTGCGGCAACCCATGCCAGACAAAGGAACGCCATGGATACTACCGATAGCGCCTATGGCGACAAACTCATCCGTCTTGACACGTTCGACACCGCCGTGGCGGTCGACCCCAGCGCCGAGGACGAGGCCAAGCGTCGGTTTATGACGCTTATTCTCCAGACGGCCCACCGCAACAACGGCAACATCGGGCACGTGCTGCGCGCGACCAACACGAGCGGCGAGGTCTTTGCCGTCAAGCTACTCAAGGACAACGCCATCCTTTCCGGCCAAGCCCCCGACCGTTCCGCCGAGCAATCGGCTGCGCACCTGGCCAACACCGCCGCGCTGTTCGAGGAGTACCGTCATCTGTGCACCGTCTCGCACCTGCGCGGATTTCCACGCGTCTATGGCTATGGATCGTGCGAGGACGACCCGCTCATCCTCATGGAGTGGGTCGAGGGCACCTCGCTCAAGCAGGCCCTGCCCTTGCTTCCGCACGATGTCTCGGGCGGGCTAACCACCCAGATGGTGGCCGCCGTTGGAAACGCCGTGCTTCGCGCACTCCTGATGACCCAGGGACTCGTAAATCCGGTCGTCCATCGCGACCTGTCGCCCGCCAATATCATGTTCCGTGCCACCAGTCGAACGCTCGAGCAGCAGATCGTCGATTGCTCCTTTGACCCCTGCCTCATCGACATGGGCTCCGCGACCATGGCCCTCGACGATGACACGATCACCCGGCGCGCCGACATCTGGCGCTTTGCCACGCCCGCATACGCCGCACCCGAGATGCTCACGCAGGATATCGAAGGCATCGCGGCCCTTCGCCGCTCGCCCGCCATCGACGTCTATGCGCTTTCGAGCATTCTGTACCAGCTCTACAGCGGCCGCAAACCGTTCGATGTCGAGTCGACGGGTGCCGCGGCAACCGGCTCGTTCTATCTCATAAAGACCAAGACCAAGCCGGCACCGCTCGAGCCGCGATGCAGTGACGACGAGGCGCTCGTCCAAATCATCATGAAAGGCATCTCAGTCGAGCAGTGCGATCGTCCCACCGAGCAGCAGATGCTCGAGGTGCTCTCGGCATACCTCACCGATGCCGAATCCGAGGGCCGCGAAGGCGCAGGAGACGAGGCCGCGATTGATATCGATTCTGGCACGCACCTTAAGGTCGACGTCGCCGGCGAGCGCGCGCGAGAGATCCTGGAGCAGGCCCGGCACGATGCCATGACCCGCCGCCGCTTTATTATCGGTGGCGTTGTCGCAGCCGTTGCGGGGCTCGGCGTTATCGGGGCGGCAACCCATGGCTTTGGCATCCCCGACTACCTGGACGGCATCCGCAGCTCACTTGACGACTACACTTGGGATCAGCTGCAGGAGATTTCGCTCAAGATTAAGGCCACCGAGACCCGTAGCGAGGCACGCGAGATTGCCAGGCGCTATCATCTGCTCGATGCCGATGGGCATATCCCCTATCCGTGTACCAAGCGCGTCACGCTCACCAACGGGCTGCAGGTTGGCGCGCAGCTTGTGGGCATTCGCCACGATGAGCTTCTGGACGGGACGGGCAAGGCCGGACTGACGTTTATGTTCGACGCGGGTATTGCCGAGCGCAACGCTGCGGCTGAACCGCCGAGCGCCGGCTGGGCAGATTGCGAGCTGCGGGAATGGCTCAACGGCGACGGCCTTAAGCTGCTGCCCAACGAGTTGCGCGCACTCATCAAATCTGTCAAAAAGATCTCGAATAACGTTGGCGCCGCCAGAAGCGCATCGTGTCTGAGCGAGCTGCCCGCAACCCTTTGGCTGCCCGCCATGGTCGAGCTGTGCGGTACGCAACCGCCCGAGTCATTTGCCAAGGACTTTCGCTACCTGGCCGACATCTATAACGGCGAGGGCAAGGAGTACCAGCTGTTCCGCGAGCTTAAGGTGAGTCCGTATACCACGAACGAGATGTTGGTTCGCCAGTGGAAGGGCAGGGACACCTGTTGGTGGGAACGAACGGCGAGTCCCGACACATCGGAGAGCGAAGGCACGCTCTATATGAACCGCGTGGGGCACGACGGCGACGTCTTTACGTACGCAACGCCCGCGGAAAAGCCAAACAAGCGAACCTGCGTGATCCCCGGATTCTGTATCTAGGCGGCGGGCGTCTTGCCGTGACGGGACCCCTCCCCGGCAATTGTCTTGATCTGTAACAGTTAGAACCCAAAAACCGGTCTAAATGTTACAGATCGAGACAAAACCCCAGCCCCGCGAGACAACATCTCAATCTGTAACAGTAAGGGGTCAAAAACCTCTCTAGATGTTACAGATCAAGACATTTGAGTTGACCCCGGGCAGTCTGTCTCGATCTGTAACAGTTAGAGGTCATATTTCCCGCCAGATGTTACAGATTGAGACATTGAGTTTGCTGCCAACTGTTTGTCTTGATCTGTAACAAATACTCGGTAAAACGGGGTCCAGTTGTTACAGATCGAGACGTTAGTTTTCGGCTGAAATGTTTGTCTAAATCTGTAACAGCTATGGTTCAAAAACCGGTCCAGATGTTACAGATTGAGATGATTTGTTGGGGCGGACCATCGGTCAACCAACTACCCTCATCTGTAGCGAGATGTCATACATTTATTCTGTACTAGACACCCCCAGGGGGTATGGGTGTATAGTATCGGCAGGTTAACATTTCCAACACCACGCCACAGAAAGGAGAAGC
The DNA here is from genome assembly GCA_036301625.1 of Collinsella sp. Classification (GTDB taxonomy): domain Bacteria; phylum Actinomycetota; class Coriobacteriia; order Coriobacteriales; family Coriobacteriaceae; genus Collinsella. The sequence continues at coordinate 154,935 of JAXJEC010000028.1, forward strand.
CATGGCCCAAGATAAGTTTGACGTGGGCGGCATGACGTGCGCCGCCTGCCAGGCGCACGTGGACCGTGCTGTGAGCAAGCTCGACGGCGTCGAGAACGTCGCGGTCAACCTGCTCGCCGGTTCCATGATGGTCGACTACGACCCCGCGCAGGTCTCCCCCGACGATATCTGCACCGCCGTCGACCGCGCGGGCTACTCGGCCTCACCCGTCGATGCGGGCACCGGTGCCGCCAGCTCAAGCGGCAGCACGCAAGCCAGGTCCGGCGCCGCCCACATGGAGTCGCCCACCAAAAAATTGGAGGCCGCCGCCTCTGCCATGCGCACCCGCCTCATCGTCTCGATCGCATTCCTCATCCCACTGTTCTACATAGGCATGGGGCATATGCTCGGCTGGCCGCTGCCCGGCATTTTCACCGACCATACCCACAGCATGACGCTCGCCCTCACCGAGCTCGTCCTGCTCATCCCCATCGTCTATGTCAACGACGCGTACTTTATCAACGGGTTTAAATCGCTCGCGCACGGCGCGCCCACCATGGACGCCCTCATCGCCGTGGGCGCCACCGCTTCCATCGCCTGGTCGCTCTACGCCATGTTCATCATGGCCGACCAGCTAGCCGCGGGTCAGGTCCACGAGGCCATGATGACGAGCATGGACAATCTGTATTTTGAGAGCGCGGGCACGATCCTGTCGCTCGTCACCGTGGGCAAATACCTCGAGACGCGCAGCAAGTCCAAAACCGGCGGCGCCATCGAGGCACTGATCGACCTGGCACCCAAGACCGCGACCGTCGTGGCAGAGGACGGCAGCGAGACCACCGTCGACGTTGACAACATCCTTCCCGGCCAGGTCCTGCGCGTGCGCCCCGGCGAGTCCATCCCCGTCGATGGCGTGGTGCTCGAGGGCAGCTCGGCCGTGGACGAGAGCGCGCTCACCGGCGAGTCCATCCCCGTGGAAAAGACCGCCGGCGACACCGTCAACGCCGCCACCGTCAACCGCACCGGTTCGTTTACCTTCCGCGCCACGCGTGTGGGCGCCGAGACATCGCTCGCCAAGATTATCCAGCTCGTCGAGGACGCCAACGCCACCAAGGCGCCCATCGCCCGCATGGCCGACAAGGTCGCCGGCGTGTTCGTGCCCGTGGTGTTCGTGATCTCGGCCGTGACCTTTGTGGTGTGGATGGCACTGACCGGCAGTATGAACGAGGCGCTCACCTCCGCCGTGGCCGTACTGGTGATCAGTTGTCCGTGTGCATTGGGCCTGGCAACGCCCGTCGCCATTATGGTGGGCACCGGCAAGGGCGCCGAGATGGGCATTCTGTTTAAGAGCGCCGAGGCACTGGAGAACCTGCGCAGCGTGGGCACTGTGGTGCTCGATAAGACGGGCACGGTCACCCGCGGCAAGCCTGCCGTGACCGATATCGTGGTAGCCACGCGCACTGACGGCTCGCCCGCTATGAGTGAAAAGGCGTTACTGAAGCTCGCTGCCGCGCTGGAGCGCTCGAGCGAGCACCCGCTGGCCGAGGCAATTATGGCCGAGTGCGAGTCGCGCGGAATCGTCGCGCGCATGGTCGAGGACTTTGCCGCCGTGCCCGGTCGTGGCGTTACGGCGCGCGAGGGGCAAAACGCCATCGCAGCCGGCAACATGCGTCTGATGGACGAGCTGGGCGTTACCGTGCCCACCGGTCTTGCCGAGCAGTTCGCTGCCGAGGGCAAGACGCCGCTGTTCTTTGCCAAGAACGGCGAGTTCGTCGGTACCATCGCCGTGGCTGACGAGGTCAAAGAGACGAGCGCCGAGGCCATCGCCGCGCTCCGCAAGCTCGGCGTCGACGTGCGCATGCTCACCGGCGACAACCGTGTGACGGCCGAAGCAATCGCCCGCCGCGTGGGACTGAACAGCAAGCAGGTCATCGCCGACGTCCTTCCCGCCGACAAGGAACGCCACGTGCGCGAACTGCAGGATGCGGGCGGCAAGGTCGCCATGGTGGGCGACGGTATCAACGACTCCCCCGCCCTGGCGCGCGCCGACGTGGGCCTTGCCATCGGTACCGGCGCCGACATCGCCAAGGAGGGGGCAGATGTGGTTCTCATGCGCAGCGACCTCATGGACGTCGCCCGTGCCATCGAGCTGTCACGTGCCACAATCCGCAACATCAAGCAGGACCTGTTCTGGGCGCTGTTCTACAACGGCACCGGCATTCCGCTCGCCGCGGGCGTGTTCTTCCCGCTCACCGGATGGCAACTCTCGCCGATGTTTGGCGCTGCGGCCATGAGCCTGTCGAGCGTGTGCGTCGTAAGCAATGCGCTGCGCCTGCGAACCTTTAAGCCCAAGACGGCGCACTGAGGCACCCGACCTTGCCCCTCAAACCGTCGCTCGCGTACCCAAGTACGCTTCGCTCCTCTTTCAGGGCAATCTCGGGCACCTCAGCGCACCTTTAAGATGACGCTGTTCACGACTAAACTGTCAGATAATCTCAATCGATAAGGAGTACACCCATGCGTTACACAATCAAGACTTCCGGCCTTATGTGCGGCCACTGCGACGCCACCGTCGAGACGGCGCTGCTCAACGTGGCCGGCGTGACCGACGCCGACGCCGATCACGAGACCCAGACCGTCCAGGTGGAGTGCGCCGACACCGTGACTGCCGAGCAGCTCGCCGCCGCCGTCGAGGCCGCGGGCGAGAAGTTCCACGCCCTTTCGGTGACCGCCGCGTAGCAGCTGCCGCACCAACAGGCACCACTGCCGACTGACATAGCCGCCCAGCAACCACCGCTCAACCAGCCCTTCAGAAGTTGCGGTGAAATGGTTCCTGTTTTAGCGCTCCAAGCCCTCAATCAAGAACTATTTCACCGCAACTGAGGGCGAGGTATTTGAAGGATTGACCAGAAACGAGGACCCGCCATGATGGCAGACCATAAATCGGTGACCCGCATGCTCAAAACGGCACGTGGTCAGATCGACGGCATCCTGCGGATGGTCGAGGAGGACCGCTACTGCGTCGATATTTCCACGCAGCTCATGGCCACGCAGGCGCTCATCGCCCGCATCAACGCCGATGTGCTCAAGGCTCACATCGAGGGCTGCGTCGCCTCGGCCATCGAATCGGGCGACGAGGAACTCAAGGCCGCCAAGCTCGCCGAGATAGAGCGCGTCGTCGACAAGCTCGCCAAGTAATTGGGGCATTGGGGACAGACTTCTTTGCACCGTCTTGGTGCTCCGGGGACAGGTATGTTTGCACCACCTTGATGCAGATTAACCTGTCCCCCTTGCTCTAAATCGGGTATAAAGGCGTGCAGCATATCGAACGAAAGGCAATTTGCATGAATGACTTTATGAAGGGTCGCAATGGTGCCGACGAGCTCACCATCGTGATGGGTCTTGCCGGCATCGTCATCGCGATGATCGGATCGATAGCCCGCATCCAGTGGCTCAGCTGGATCGCCATCGCCGTCATCGTGATTGGCGTGCTGCGCGGCCTGTCCAAAAATATCGATGCACGTCGCAAGGAAAATGATTCCTTCGTTGCCGCGACTGCCAACGTCCCCTGCCTGGGCAAATTCGTCGCCAGCTTGGGCGGCGGGACTGCGGCTTCCAACGCCTCGCGCGCGGCCGGCACCAGCAAGGAAGACTTTGAGCGCGCCAAGCGAACGGCCAAGAAGATGTGGAAGGGCCGCAAGACCACGGCGTACCTCAAGTGCCCCAACTGCGGCCAGATGCTGTCCGTCCCCAAGGGCAAGGGCAAGATCCGCGTCACCTGCCCCAAGTGCCACGCCAAGATGGAAACGCGCTCATAGCCGCCATACCATGGGACAAAATAAAAGCCGAGGCCTCGCACTGGGACCTCGGCTTTTTTGATTATGACAAAGGGGCCGTCCCTTTGTCACACCTATGCCACGCCGTCGCGGGCAAGCTCCTCGGCCAGCGCCTCAGCCGGCATGGCCATAATCGTGTCGAGCTCGTTATCAACCTCGGGAATACGCTTCACCTTGAGTTTGCGCACCAGATCACCGCGACACATCACGTGTATCGGCTCACGCAGAGCGCACAGGTCATCGAGCGGGTTCTCGCGCGTCACCAGGATATCGGCGGCCTTACTGCACTCGATTGTGCCGGTCTCGCCGCCCAGCCCCAGCAGCTCGGCATTGACTTGCGTAGCCGTATGCAGCGCGAAGGCGTTGCTCACGCCCACATACTTGGCAAAATAGGCCACCTCACGCCACATGTCATACTGCGTCACGAACGGGCAGCTCGAATCCGTGCCTAGGCCCACCCTAACACCAGCTTCCAGTGCGGCACGGGCGCTCTCGATGATGCCCGAGCACACGATGTCGCCGTTCTTCTTTTGCGTATCGGTCGAATGAGTCTTTTCCGGATCGAGCAATACAAACGGCAGCGCCGGGCTGATCGTGCAGGTCACGCTCGGCGCACGTCCCTCGAGCTGCGTACCCGCGGCGCCACGGTACAGCTCCAGAATCTCGGGCGTCAACGGAGCGCCGTGCTCAATCGTGTCAACGCCGGCCTCAAGCGCGGCCTTTACGCCCTCGGTACTCTCGACATGAGCCATAACCGGAAGGCCCATATCGTGCGCCGCCTTGCACGCCGCTGCGGCAACCTCCACGGGCATACGCAGCACACCCGGCTCGCCCACCTCGGTCGCGTCGAACACGCCACCCGTTACGAACAGTTTAATGACGTCGGCACCGCGCGCATACAGGTCGCGCACCTGTTCGGCTGCCTCGGCGGGACTGTTGGCCACCTGGGCGAACAAGCCTGCACCATGGCCGCCCGGCACCGTGATGCCCGTTCCCGGCGCCACCAGGCGAGGACCCTGATACATGCCGGCATCGATAGCATCGCGCACGGCAAGATCGGCAAACAGCGGGTCGCCTGCACCGCGCACCGTAGTCACGCCGCTTGCCAGCTGCTGTTGAGCGCTGCCCTTAAGAATGTGGCGCACGATGGCGCGCCCCACGGGATTATCGAGCTTTTTCATCAGGGCGCCCGCATCGCCCGCCGAAACCGGCTTGCCCGAGCCGCACAGATGCACATGCATATTGATGAGGCCTGGCATGAGATACGCCCCTGCCAGGTCGATGACCTCGGCACCTGCAGGCGCCTGCGCCACAGCACTCAGCCCCATCCACGTGATGAGACCGCGCTCAACGGCCACGGCCATGTCGGGCTGCGGCTCCATATGTTCCGAACCATCCAGGACGGTCGCATTGATAAACAACGTGGAACGATCGGCAGACGCCATATCGAGCTCCTCCCTCACGATTAACTTGAACATTTGTCCATTATCACCTAATGCAGCGACCTAAAGTCGAACATATCGGTTAACGGAGGGACGAGAGGATGTGGGGGACGGAATACGTTGCAGTCCCACCCCAGCGAAACCAGGGAAATGTCTCAATCTGTAACAGGTACTGGGTTATTGGGCCCCCTGATGTTACAGATCGAGACAAAACCTCTCAGCGCCCATACCACTGACGTCTCCACTCCTCAGCCAAATCGGGCCGTCGCGGAATACCCGCTAACCTCATCTTCTCAACCAGCTTCCCCGGATTCTTGAGCTCATCAAACGTAAACCGAAGCACCTTGTGCCCGAGCATTGTCAGATGAGATTCCCGCTGACGCTCTGCCACGAATGGGTCTACCGACTCCCGGCCCCCGCCGCTCTGCAGGGTGTACTTCCCCTTTCCGTCGAGCTCGCCGATGACACACGTCCCGTCCTCGAGCTGCCAAAAATAGTCGACGCGAAATACCTGGCTCGGATCGAGCGGGTCGCGAAACTCAACCTGCAGCTCCGGAACTGGAAAGCCGTACGCAATAAAGAACGCTCGGAACCGAGACTCGCCGCCGTTTTCGGACAGCCCGTCCGCATACGACGCAATCACCTGTGCCCTGCGATACCCTCGCCTGCCCTCGCAATCGGCGCGGAGGCGCTCGCACAAATCCCAACGTGATACGCCTTTCGCCCGCAGTGCAGAATCGGCAATCGCCAACCCGTAGGAGAACGGCGCACGCAGTAAGCAATCCTCCACCGTGCGCCAAAACGACGTCACCCGCACGCCATCAACACGCTCGAGCGCGCCCGCCATCTGCGGACGCAACAACCTGCACCCGCTGCTCAACGTCACCGAACAACCCGTCTTAACAAGAAAGCGCGGCCCGAGCAGATCATTCGGCACCTCCAAACCCCACAAAAGCGCCGCGTCATAGCCCCAAAACGCCCAATCGGGATGAAATTCCGCAAGCCCTTTGATAGTCCTCAGCGCTCGCTCCGCCGACGTCAATGCATCCCAATCATGCTGAAAACAGAACAGGTACGGCTCGGGCTCCGCGATATCGTCGGTTCCAACATGGCGTCGCAGCCACATGAGCTCGGTATTGTCATGCGTTGCGAACAGCGCACCTTGCTTGGCCGTCTCCGTGAGCCGCGCGAGCATCCTGTTCCGCGCCAACGTGTTGCGAGTCGTATGTTTGTGTTTGAGAACGGTATTAGACACTTCCATCACCACCACGTCAGACAAATGGACCTTCGTCACCGTTACCTCCGCTGACAAATGTCTTGATCTGTAACAGAAAGACAGTCTTTGAGCCTCTAGTTGTTACAGAACAAGATCTTTCGGCACCGCGTCCAGCCTTTGTCTCAATCTGTAACAGCTAGGTCGACTTTTAGCCCGTAGATGTTACAGATTGAGACATTCCCCCAGCCCGTTGCCGAACATCTCAATCTGTAACAGTTACGGGCCTAAACAGCCGCCAAACGTTACAGATTGAGACAAAGTCAGGGCAGCAGGGCGACACCAGCCACATCCCCTACTCCCACTCCTGCTCGTAGATGTTAAGCGACTTCACGTACCGCCCCTGGGCACCCATGATGTCGCGGACCAGGCGCAAGAAGAAGCTGATGCATGAGGTGTCGAAGCCATCTTCCAGGTCTTCTGGATGAACGGCGCCAGGCCCGTCGACCGCCGTGTCACTCAGGCGTGCGATGTCATACAGATAGAGTTGTCCCGCCGTCAGCCAGACATCGTCGACGCAGGCGAGGCGCACCGCGATCGCTCCGTCGCTCCAATGCTCCTTTTGCACGATATGCGGGTCGTAGACATCAAAGCGACAGTCGGTGCGCGTGTCCTTCAGCGCGACCATACCAGTCGCAGGATCCTTGTCCAAAATGCCAAAGCGCGAGAAATACTGCGTGTCGCGTACCTGCTCGAGCCGCTTGAGCGAGGCAGGCGAAAGCGATGTCGGCGGCTCTTCAACATACAGCTCGAGCAGCGTCTTGCCATGGCGATAGGGGCGCTCGAAGAGCAGCCAATCGGTAAATGCCATGTTGTAGGCCATGATTTCGTTTTGCGACGGCTCGGTGCAATAGCTGAGCCACGGGTCGACAATGATCTCGAACTGTTCGCGCGCCGGCTCCAAAAACTGGAACTTCCGCAGCATCCAAAAATGGGCCATGTCGGCAATATCGTTGCCGACGGCTTCGGCTAGCTGCGCTCGGTCTAAAGCGTGGTCAGTCATGGCATCCTCCTCAAACTGATAGACCTCAATTTGAGCTTACGAGGAGGGTGGTCGGCCACGACCAGCGCGGGCAAAATAGGCCTCCGGCTGCAAACCAGATGCTGACCAAGCACTTGACGAAAAGCTTGACCGAAAATGCGCACCGCAACAAAACCGCAGGTAAACATAGACGGCAAACCCGTCCTTTTGAGCCAAGCGCCCCCGGCCATCACAGAAACAGCAGAGCGCCACAGCTCAAGAAGACGCCGAATGGACACTCGCGCGTCGACAAACGGGCAAATCGCTCACAAAGAGTGTCCCCAACGACTAGACAAAAAATGACTAGTCATTGGGGACGTTCTTAAATAACTACTTTACAGCTCCAGCGCATCGGCGACTTCGGCCGCGCAGGCCAGGGCATCGGCCATAGCGTTCACCACGAGCGAGCTGCCGTAGCGAGCATCACCCGCCACATACACCGGCGCGGCATCCGCGGCGACGCCGTCGACACGGGCCGCAAGGTGCGAGCCCTCGGCAGCCATCACCGGCAGCGGACGACCAGCGGTGGCAACAGGCACGCTCACCGCATCGAACACGCCGTGCTCGGGACCCGTAAAGCCGCAGGCGATGAGCACCAGCTGCGCCGGCACCTCGTGCTCGGAGCCCGCGATGCGCTCGGGCTTTCCCGCCGACCAGTCCAGATCGACCACGCGCAGACCCGCAGCCGCGCCTTTCTTGTCCAGCAGCACCTCGAGCGTATCCACGCCCCAGGCACGCATCTCGCCACCCATCGCAGCGATAGCCTCCTGCTGGCCGTAGTCGGTCTTCTTAACGTTGGGCCACTGCGGCCAAGGGTTACTCGCTGCACGCTTATCGGGCGCGGCCGGCAAGAACTCAAACTGACGCACGCTGCGCGCACCCTGGCGCACCGCGGTACCCACGCAGTCGTTGCCGGTATCGCCGCCGCCAATGACCACAACGTCCAGGCCGCGCGCGTTCACCGCGGGCTCACCGCCATCGAGCACCGAGACGGTCGAAGCCGTCAGGTAGTCCACGGCATACACCACGCCCGGAGCATCCACGTTCGCAGCCGAAAGACCACGGGGCGTACGAGCACCGGCAGTCACCACAACGGCGTCAAAGCCATTGAGCTTGGCCGCTACCGCAGGGTTCGTAACATCAGCGCCCAGCTCAAAGACGATGCCCAGCTCGCGCATGAGCGCCACGCGACGCTCGACCACGGACTTCTCGAGCTTCATGTTGGGAATGCCGTACATGAGCAGGCCGCCCGGGCGGTCGTCGCGCTCAAACACCGTCACGCGGGCGCCGCGACGCGCAAGCTCCCATGCCGCCACCAGACCAGCAGGACCGGAGCCTACCACGGCAACCGTGGGTGCGCCCTCCCCTGCCGGCTCAAAGCGACGCGGACCGCCATTTGCCCACTCATGGTCGCTGATCGCACGCTCGTTATCGTGGATCGTCGTGGGCTGGCCATCGACCGAACCCAGGTTGCACGCGGCCTCGCACAGCGCCGGGCACACGCGACTCGTAAACTCGGGCATGGGCGAGGTGAGCGACAGGCGCTCGGCAGCCTCATCCCAGCGACCGCGGTACACCAGCTCATTCCACTCGGGAATCAGGTTGTGCAGGGGGCAGCCGCTCGGACGGGCCTTGCCAAAGCTCGCGCCCATCTGGCAAAACGCCACGCCGCACATCATGCAGCGGCTCGCCTGGGCGCGACGTGCATCGTCATCGAGTTCCACGTACAGCGGATCAAAATCATGGCTGCGCTCCTCCACGGGGCGGAGCTCGTGGGTCACGCGATCGATATCAAGAAAAGCACCGGGCTTACCCATGGCACTTACGCCTCCTTCTTGGTCGAAGCAACAGAACCGGCGGCGGCCACGGACGCAGCGCCCGCAGCACCGCCCACAGCATCAAAGCGAGCGACATCCGCGGCGCTCGCGCGACCGGTCACAATGTCAAACGCCAACTCCTCTGCCTGCGCATGCGTCTTGCCGGCAGCCTCGCCCGCAGCGACGATCGCCAGCACGCGCTCGTACTCGGTCGGAATGACCTTCACAAAGTGCTTGCTCATCGTCTCAAAGCTGTAGAGCAGCTTGATGCCGCGCGGACTCTGTGTCGCGTCCACGTGCTCCTGGATGAGCTCGCGAATCTGCGCCAGCTCGCCGGCCGTCGGGGCCTTGAGCTCCACGCTCTCGTGGTTCACGCGGGCATCGAGCGTGCCGTACTGGTCAAAGACGTAGGCCACGCCGCCTGTCATGCCGGCGGCAAAGTTCTGCCCGACCTCGCCCAGGATGAGCGCCAGACCGCCCGTCATGTACTCGCAGCCATGGTTGCCGCAGCCCTCGACCACCACGGTGGCACCGGAGTTGCGTACGGCAAAACGCTGGCCGGCAAGACCGTTAATGAAGCCGCGGCCGCTCGTAGCACCAAAGAACGCAACGTTGCCCACGATGATGTTCTCGTCGAACTTGTAGGTCGCATGCGGGTTGGGGCGCACCGACACCTCGCCGCCCGAAAGGCCCTTGCCAAAGTAGTCGTTGGCGTCGCCGCACACGTTGAGCGTAATGCCGCGCGGCAGGAAGGCGCCAAAGCTTTGACCGGCCGAACCATCGCAATCGATGGTGATGGAGCCGGCGGGCAGGCCCTCGGGATGTGCCTTGGTCACCGCGTTGCCCAGGATGGTGCCCACGCAGCGGTTGACGTTGGCGATGTCGGCGCGGAAGCGAATCGGGCGCAGGTGCGCACGGGCATCGGCCGTATAGGGCACAAACAACGTGGAGTCGAGCGTCTTGTCGAGCTCGCTGTCCGCGGCCATCTGGGGCAGGAAGTGACGGCCGTCGGCACCCGGGATGTGGGCACCGAACTCACAGGCCGCGCTCGCCAGCACGGGCGACAGATCGAGCAGGTTGGCCTTGCGGTTGCCCGGGACCTCGATCTGGCGCAAGCACTCGGGATGGCCGACCATCTCGTCGACGGTGCGGAAGCCCAGGCTCGCCATGATCTCGCGCAGCTGCTCGGCCACAAAGAGCATAAAGTGCTCAACGTGCTCGGGCTTACCGCGGAAGCCGTGACGCAGGCGGCAGTTTTGCGTCGCGATGCCGGCCGGGCAGGTGTCCTGCTGGCAGTCGCGCTGCATGAGGCAGCCCATGGAGATGAGCGGCATGGTCGCAAAGCCAAACTCCTCGGCACCCAGCAGGCAGGCGACGGCGACATCGGTGCCGTCCATGAGCTTGCCGTCGGCCTCGAGCACCACGCGTGAGCGCAGGCCGTTTTGCAGCAACGTCTGCTGAGCCTCGGCAAGGCCGAGCTCCAGCGGCAGGCCGGCGTGCCAAATGGAATCGCGCGCCGCGGCACCCGAGCCGCCATTATGGCCGCTGATCAAGATCTTGTCGGCAGCACCCTTGGCCACACCGGTGGCGATGGTGCCGACGCCGGCCTCGCTGACCAGCTTGACCGACACGCGTGCGCCGGGGTTGGCGTTCTTAAGGTCGAAGATCAGCTCCGCCAGGTCCTCGATGGAGTAGATGTCGTGGTGCGGCGGAGGCGAAATCAGGCCGATGCCGGGCGTGGACTGACGGACTTCGGCGATCCAGGGGTAGACCTTCTTGCCGGGTAGGTGGCCACCCTCGCCGGGCTTGGCGCCCTGGGCCATCTTGATCTGAATCTCGAAGGCGCTGCACAGGTAGCGGCTCGTCACGCCAAAGCGCGCGCTTGCTACCTGCTTGATGGCGGAGTTCTTGGAGTCACCGTTAGCCAGCGGGGTCTCGCGACGCGGATCCTCACCGCCCTCGCCGGAGTTGGAACGGCCGTGCAGGCGGTTCATGGCGATGGCCATGCACTCGTGCGCCTCTTTGCTGATGGAGCCATACGACATGGCGCCGGTGTTAAAGCGGCGGACGATGTTGAGCGCGGGTTCGACCTCGTCGAGCGCCACCGGAGTGCGGCCGCTGGCATCAAAGTCGAGCAAGTCGCGCAGGCGCACGGCGCGGCCGGTGCGGTGCAGACGGGCGCTGTACTCCTTAAAGGTGTCGTAGCTGTCCTCACGGCAGGCGGTCTGCAGCAGGTAGACAGTCTGCGGGTCGATGAGGTGATCCTCGCCGCCGAGCGGGCGCCACTTGGTCAGACCCAGCGTGGGCAGCTGATCGGGAGCCGGGCTCTTAAGGATGGCGAGCGCGGCGTCGTAGCGCTCGTTTTGCTCGCGCTCGACGTCCTCGACACCCATACCGCCCACACGGCTCACCGTGCCGGCGAAGTACGCGTTGACGAACTCCGGCGTAAAGCCCACGGCCTCGAAGATCTGCGCCGAATGGTAGCTCTGCACTGTGGAGATGCCCATCTTGGACATGATGGAGACGATGCCCGCCGTCGCAGCCTTGTTGTAGTTGGCGATGCCCTGCTCGGCCGTCACGTCCAGGTCGTCGCGTGCCGCCAGATCGCGGATGCACGCATGTGCGTTGTACGGATAGATGCCGCTCGCGGAGTAGCCCACCAGTGCCGCAAAGTCGTGCGGGGACACGGCGTCGCCACACTCCACCACGATGTCGGCAAAGGTACGCACGCCGGCGCGGATCAGGTGGTTGTGCACGCAGCCCACGGCGAGCAGCGACGGCACGGGCACCTCGCCCGCAGCGGCACGATCGCTCAACACCACGATGTTCACGCCGTCGCGGACCGCAGCCTCGACGTCCTCTGCAAGCTGCTTGAGCGCAGTCTGCAGCGCGCCCTCGCCGGCATCGCGGCGGTAGACGGCACGGAAACGGCGGGTCTTAAAGCCCACGCGGTCGATGGCGCAGATGCGGTCAAACTCCTCCTCGTTGAGCAGCGGACGCTCCAAGCGCACCAGCTGGCAGGCCGTGCGGGAATCCTCGAGCAGGTTGCCGTGGTTGCCCAGGTAGAGCGTGGTCGAAGTCACCATATGCTCGCGCAGGGCATCGATCGGCGGATTCGTGACCTGGGCGAACAGCTGATAGAAGTAATCGAAGAACGAACGCGTCTTCTTGGACAGGCAGGCCAGCGGCGCGTCGATGCCCATCGAGGCGAGCGGTGCCTTGCCCTGCTGGGCCATGGGACGCACGACCTCGTCGACGTCATCCCAGTGGTAGCCGAGCTTGGCCATGCGCACGGCGGCGGGCACCTCGGCGTCCTCGGCCGGCGTCGCCGCGGCAGGCCTATCGAGCGCGTCGACGGTCAGCGTCTCCTCGGCGATCCAGTCGCGGTAGGGCTTTTCCTTGGCGTAACGGGCGCGCAACTCGTCGTTGTAGATGACGCGCCCGCGGGCAAAGTCGACCTCGAGCATCTGACCCGGCCCCAGACAGCCGCTCGTCAGGATGTTCTCGGGGCTCACCTCGATGGTGCCCACCTCGCTTGCCAGCATAAAGCGACCGTCGCGCGTCACATAGTAGCGGGCGGGGCGGAGGCCGTTACGGTCGAGGGCGGCGCCCAGCGTGCGACCGTCGGTAAAGGCGATGGCCGCTGGGCCATCCCACGGCTCCATGAGCATGGACTGGTAGGCGTCGTAGGCACGGCGTTCCTCGCTCAGGCTGTCGTTGTGGTCCCACGGTTCGGGCAGCAGCATGGATGCGGCGCGCGTGAGTCGACGACCGTTCATGACCAGGAACTCGAGCACATTGTCCAGAATCGCGGAGTCGGAACCCTCGCGGTTGATGATGGGCATCACGCGCTCAAGATCGTGCTGCAGCACGGGGCTGTACAGGTTGGGTTCGCGAGCGCGAATCCAGTTGACGTTGCCCTTGAGGGTGTTGATCTCGCCGTTGTGGATGATAAAGCGGTTGGGGTGCGCGCGTTCCCAGCTGGGCGTGGTGTTGGTGGAGTAGCGCGAGTGGACGAGCGCCACGGCCGTCTTGACGGCGGCGTCGTTGAGATCGATGAAGAAGCGGCGCATCTGCGTGGCGACCAGCATACCCTTGTACACGATGGTGCGCGAGCTCATGGAGCACACATAGAAGATCTTGTCGCGCAGGGCAAACTCGACGTCGGCCTTCTTCTCGATGGTGCGGCGGCACACGTACAGACGACGCTCGAAGGCGTCGCCCGCCGGCGTGTCGTCCGGACGGCCCAGGAAGGCCTGCAAGATGGTGGGCATGCAGGCGCGGGCCGTCTCGCCCAAATCGTGCGGGTCGACCGGCACCTCGCGCCAAAAAAGCAGCGGCACGCCGGCCTCGGCGCAGCCCTCCTCAAACACGCGGCGGGCATCCTCTACGCCCTTGTCGTCCTGCGGGAAGAACAGCATGGCCACGCCATAGTCGCCCTCTGCCGGCAGAATCTGGCCGCACTTTTGAGCCTCTTTGCGAAAAAAATGATGCGGAACCTGGAACAGGATGCCGGCGCCGTCGCCGGTGTTCTTCTCGAGTCCCGTACCGCCGCGGTGCTCCAAGTTGACCAGAATGGACAGTGCATCGTCCAGAATCTGGTGATGGCGCTCACCGTTGATATCGGCGAGCGCGCCGATGCCACACGCATCGTGGTCGAATTCGGGGCGATAAAGGCCCTGCTGCTGAGCGGAATCTGCCTGCATCGCGATCCTCCCCTAGATATTTAGTCAGTCAGTTGAATAGGCATACTAGGAGCATCGCCGGCCCGTTGTGTTTCCCACCCGTTTCGAAACAATCGCGTAACGCACGCCCTACGAGTGGGCGCCGCCGACCTCAAGGACGACAACAAGGGCCCCAAGTTCGGTCTTCAAGCTCACCGCTTCAAACATCTCAATCTGTAACAGGAAGATCCAATTTCCATCCCTAGTTGTTACAGATCAAGATATTTCGGCAACTCCTTTCCCCATTTTATTCAAATACAACAATTTTGTTAGTCTCGGTTAACCTTTAAGCCTAAAACGGGTACCCTTTACGGCGTCAAACAAACGGCACGCAGGAGCGCACCATGCTCAACCATCTCAAACAACACTTTGGCTCCCGGCGTACCGGTGGTCACGGAGGCCTAGACATTGCGCGGCATGTCGGCCCCGGGCTGCTCGTGACCGTCGGCTTTATCGACCCGGGCAACTGGGCCTCCAATATGGCCGCGGGCTCGCAGTTTGGCTACGCGCTGCTGTGGATCGTCACGCTGTCCACAATTATGCTCATTGTGCTGCAGCACAATGCGGCACACCTGGGTATCGCCACGGGCGCCTGTCTTGCCGAGGCCACGACACGTTACCTTCCCCGCTTCGTTGGGCGCACGGTGCTTGCCAGCGCCTATCTCGCGACCATCGCCACCGCCATGGCCGAAGTCCTGGGCGGTGCGATTGCCCTTCAAATGCTCTTTGGGCTGCCCGTGCGCGCGGGCTGCGTCATCGTGGCGGCAGTATCGATGGCGATGCTCATGACGAGCTCCTACAAGCGCGCCGAGCGATGGATCATCGCCTTCGTAGGCGTGGTAGGACTCTCGTTTTTGGCTGAGCTTACGCTGGTCAAGGTCGACTGGCCGCAGGCCGCCGCAAGCTGGATCACACCCAGTATGCCCACCGGCTCGGCCGCGATTATCGTTAGTGTCCTGGGTGCGGTCGTTATGCCCCACAACCTCTTTCTACACTCCGAGGTCATCCAATCCATGCACTTCGAAGGCCAAGGCGAGCAGGTTATCGAGGAACGTCTGCGCTACGAGCTCTTCGACACGCTCTTTTCGATGGGCGTGGGCTGGGCGATCAACTCGGCCATGGTCATCCTGGCCGCAACGACCTTCTTTGCGCACGGCATTCTCGTAGACGACCTCGCCGTCGCAGCGGACACGCTCTCCCCCATTCTGGGCCCGGCAAGCTCCACCATCTTTGCGGTGGCGCTGCTGTTTGCGGGCATATCGAGTAGTGTGACGGCGGGCATGGCGGCGGGCACCATCACCGCGGGCATGTTCGACGAGGAATACGACATCCACGACCGGCACTCATCGATTGGAGTGGCGGTCTGTTTCGTCGGCGCAGTGGCGGCGTGCCTGATCGTCCCGAATCCTTTTGAGGGTCTCATCTGGAGTCAGGCGCTGCTGTCGCTTCAGTTGCCGATTACGGTCTTTGTGCTCATACGACTCACCAGTTCGCCCCGCGTTATGGGCAAATACGCCAACTCGCGCCCGCTCAACGCGCTGCTCGTAGGGATCGGCGTCATCGTGACGATTCTCGACATCGTGCTGCTAACGGGAATGTAATTGAGATGGCGTGACTGTCCAGATATAACGCCTCAATCTGTAAAACGTGAGACCGTTTTAAACCGTCAGATAAATCAAAAGGGTCCCGGCCGAGAATTCGACCGGGACCCTTGGACAGAGCTATATGTTGTTACAAGTCGTGTGTCTACGAGCTACTCCTCGACAAGCTCAAACTCATCGGGGCCGACGCCGCAGACCGGGCACACGTAGTCCTCGGGCAGCTCGGGCGTGTCGACCTCAACCTCGTAACCGCAAACGGTGCACACAAACTTATACGTCTTCTTCTCCTCAGCCATGATGTTCTCCTCTCGAACGTGACTGTTGGTGTACTTACTTATTAGTATATATTCTCAATAACATAATGCAAGTATTTTTAGAACATTTCTAGCCTTGATACGACGAGGCTTTGGGCGGCGTCTTGCCCTTTAGCACCTTGTGATAGTAGTCGTACGTCAGCGGCGTCTCGTCGCTCAGGCGCTCGGCATCCTCGACCTCGCCAATAAACAGCAGATGCGTGCCCACATCCACAGTGTCGATCAAACGGCAGCTAAACAGGGCCGCCGCATGCTCGGGCACATAGGGCATGCCCAGAGCCGTCTCGCGGGTCTCGTATTTGGCAAACTTGTCATAATCGCTGCTGGTGCGGAACCCAAAGTTACCGATGTAGAGCATGTCGGCCGTCTGATCGATCACGGTCAGGGCGAACGCTTTGGCCGATGCGATGACGCCCGAGGTGACATTGTCCTTGTTCACGGCAACCGAAATACGCGGCGGCATGGACGTCACCTGCACCGCAGTGTTGATGACGCAGCCGGCGCGCAGCCCGTCTGCCGCAGCGCTCACCACGTACAGGCCGCTCGGCATGGTAAAGAACGCAGTTTTGTCCATAACGATCACTCCCCTAGCTCGGGTTGGAACCTCATGAATGTATGTACCCACAAAAAAGGCGGCACCCATAACGGACGCCGCCTTTGAGACATATGTGTCAGAACAGTAAGAAAGATGAGACGCCCGCAGTTGCGGTGAAATAGGGACTGAATAGCCCCTCAAACAGGAAAAACAGTCCGTATTCCACCGCAACTTATGCAGAGTGCCTAGCGGTTGCGTTCCTTAAGGGCGCGGTCGATCTCGCGTTGGACATCACGCTTGGCCATGTCCTCGCGCTTGTCGTAGAGCTTCTTGCCGCGGCCCAGACCCAGCAGCAGCTTTACGCGGCCGTCGGTATTAAAGTAGAGCTCCAACGGAACCAGCGCATAACCACGGTTGCGAAGTTTGCCGTCAAGAAAGTCGATCTCCTTGCGGTGCAGCAGCAGACGACGCCGACGGTCGGGATCGCGATTCCACACGCCACCATGGCTATAAGGGTGGATATGCAGTCCGACGAGCCAGCACTCGCCGCCACGAATCAGCGCAAAAGTGTCAGTGATCTGACAGGCGCGCTCGCGAATCGACTTGACCTCGGTGCCGCTCAGCTCAATACCGCATTCGAACGTCTCATCGATAAAGTACTCGTGATGCGCCGAGCGATTCTTGGAAATGAGCTTGCGTTCACGCTTACTGGGCATCGCCGGCCTCCTTGGCGCCATCGGCGTTTGAGCCCGCAGTCTCGCGCTTTGCCTTGCGCTCGGCATTGAGCTCGGCATCGCTCTCGCGCACCAGTTTGATAATCGCCGCGCAGGCCTCCTCGCCCACCAAGTCGCGAGCACGTACCGTCAGGCGCGTCGCCTCCTGCTTGTCGCCGTCGCTTGCAGCATCGGTCGCGCACATAATCAGGCAGATGGCAATCTCGGCCGAAGGCGAGGTCGGCACGCCTTGCAGGGCCAATTCACCCATCACGTGGTCGTCGCTCTCATCAGCGGCATCCGGATAGGTGGTATGGATCTTGTTGAGCAGGCGCGTCGTATGCGCATCGTTGGGCGCCAGGCGCAGCGCCAGACGCGCGCAGCCCACGGCAGCCGAAACGTTCTCGGTCTCGGGCTCCAAGAAGTACTGACCTAGATTGGCGTAAGCGCGGGCGGCGCACTTGCCATCGCTTGCACGCTCCAGCACCGAGAACGAGAGCGATGCCCATTCCTGCTTGTCCTCGAGTGCACGGAACAGCTCGGCCAAATCCAAGCGATAGTTGCAGTTCATGGGGTCCCAACGCACAGCCTGCATCAGGGCATTACGAGCGCTCACATAATCCTGCTGGCGAATGTAGGCAAACGCCATGTCAGAGTACAGGCGGTCAAACGGCACCTCGACCTGCACGAGCTCGCGCGGATCCTTCTCCACGCGGCGATAGGCCAAGCGCTCAAACTTGCTATCGAAGCTAAAGTATTGGCGCTTCTCCTCCGTCTTGCACTCAGCATCAATATACTCCTCGGCGAGCTCCACCAGACGCTCCAGCAGCGGCGTCGCCGTAGCCAGGTCGCCCTGCGCCAGATAGTTCTCGGCATACGTGATGTCTTGCAAGCTGATGGGCAGATCCATGGCTACTCCTCGATCTGAGCGAAACACGGCAGGCGCCGTACATACGGTCAATACACAAAACCCGGGTCTCTTACGAGGCCCGGGCGTTCAATTTTGGTAGCCCGTACCAGATTCGAACTGGTGATCTCCGCCTTGAGAGGGCGGCGTCCTAAACCGCTAGACGAACGGGCCATATGTAGCAAATGCAATGGCTGGGATGGAGGGAGTCGAACCCCCATTGACGGAACCAGAATCCGCTGTCCTGCCATTAGACGACATCCCAATGACTGCATCGCTGCGCTCGGCTGTGCCTTTGCGCAAGAAAGAAATATACGGGAAGTCTCGCCGTGACGCAAGCCCCAATTTTGACTTTTTTGAAATTCAGTCAAATACGGCTGACACGTGAAGGACCTGTGAAGCACCAGCGACACGTACGGCGCCAAAGCCCGTAAAACATCCCACATCTACCGCTGGTAGATTACAACAATGCAGCACTCACGGCTGATGGCACAATCAAACCGTCATCATTACACGGATATCGAGGCGCCATGGACGAAGAGCTTGATTACCTATGGGAGACCCTGGGCCTCGAGATCACTGCTGACCTTTGGCCCGAACGGGACAAAATTCACCCCACGTTACGCCCCGCCATTACTGTGGTGCAGGCAAAATACCGCCGTGCATCCTTTTTGATCATGCGGATGTCATGGCACGCGGGACTCCCCGACCTTAAGCGAATCCAGGCAAGCCTCGTCGAGTTGTCCGGTATGCCGACCGTCATATCCGAGGCGCACCTGGAGCAGCGCCAGCGCGAGCGACTGCAACAGCAGCGGATTCCCTTTATCTGCCCCGGCGTTCAGGCATATCTGCCCTTTATGGACGAGGAGTACTGGAGCGGCAAGCCCAACAAACACGTAAAGGTCTACGATCCGCACGAATGGGCACAGCTCAAGGATTGAGCCGAGCGAGCCCTCCGATGGAAAACACGTCCCACCCCGAGCGCTCAAAACGGGACGCACTTTCCGCAGCCGCTACAGCAACGCCTCGGTCCAAGCCGCTTCTTTGAAGCCGGGAATCGCAAAGTCGTCGCCCACCAGCAGCGGGCGCTTAACCAGCATGCCGTCAGTCGCCAGCAGCTCGCAGCATTCCTGGTCCGTCATACCTGCATCCAGGCGAGCCTTCAGGCCCAGCTCTCGATATTTCATGCCCGACGAGTTAAAGAAGCGTCGCACCGGCAGCCCCGAACGAGCAATCCAGGTCGCAAGTTCATCGGCCGTGGGATTGTCCGTAACGATATCGCGGTCGATATACTCAACCCCATGTTCGTCCAGCCATGCCTTGGCCTTTTTACAGGTCGAGCACTTGGGATATTCAACAAACAGTACGGTCATGGGAATCCTCCGAATATAGATCGGCCAACGCAGGTACACACCATACGAGGCGCCTTCGCATGATGGGGCAATTGTAGCCCACGGGTCACACGCTAAACGAAGCGTACCCCGAATCCGCGTTTGATGAACGGCAACAGCTCCATTGCCTCGGGAGTGATATGACCTGCAACGTTCATGCGCTCGTCGCCGGGAAGATCGACCCGCGCAATCTCAAGCTCACCTTCGTAGCGCCCATAGCCGCTATTGCTCACAGCGATCGACCCCGCCTTTCGCGGCAGGCCGGCACCGGTATCCGTCGGCACGGAATCCGGCTTAAGCGTCGTGCGCGACTCCTGAGACCTAAAGATGAGGGCGCTCGAATCGGGCCGGTCATGATGAATCTGCCCACGTACATAGGCATAGCCGGACTCAAGCTCGCATTGCAGGTCCACGTATCCGGCAGAAACTTGAGCAAACTGCGCCCAACCCGCATCGGAAAGATCGGGGTCGCCAACCAAAACAATGTCGCAATCGGCGCCGTGTGCGAGCTCAAGCATGTTGAGGGCAACCTTCGACGCGCGACCGCGCTGCGCCTCAACCGTCGGCAGTCCCTCGAATACCGGCCCGCGAACGTTGGCGTCACCTGGCACAAAAGCCATGATTTCGAAGCCAAGCGCCGCAAGACGAAGATTCGTCCGAGCAATGTCCTCCAGAGCTAAACCGGTATAAGGCTTGGGATAAAAATTGTGGCAGGCGGCAAAACGAGTCACATCGGCACCGGCTTCTCGCCACGATGCGATTTCATCAGAACTCACCGTCGATGCATTGACCACAATGCGAAATTCACCGGACAGCTCCGCGACCCGCTGGGCGCTAAAGCCATAGTCCAAACGAAGGTATTCCAGCCCCAGATCGCGCAGATCTTCGATACGCTCAAGCCCGAGCAAATCGCACGTGCGCGGTCCCACATCGGCAATGAGCGCAATGCCGCGGGCGGAAAGCAGCGACAGCACATGACGGACCTTATCGGCATACGCCGCTCCCCCATCCTCGGGAATATGCAGTGAGGTAAACGCATAGCGCGCACCCGCCGCAGCACCACACTCAATCGTCCGCTCAATATCCTGCAGAGGGCTGGAAAGATAAATCGAAATACCCGTTTTCACGCTTCAACGCTCCTTTAAAAAAGGCCGGCGGAGCAGTTAGCCCCGCCGGCACAACCATAGCATCAAGAGATCTGCGGCACGTCAAGACGCTCGAATGACATGGCGCACAGCATCAGGCTACTCGCCAAAGAACTCGTTGATCTTCTGCTCGTCGACGCCGAAGAACCACGTTAGGACAAAGCCGGCGGCATAGGCAAGCAGCATAGCGGCAACGTAGCCAAGCTGCTGGCCAGGAACGACGATCAGCAGGCCAAACAGACCGGAAACGCCCTGAGAAACCGTGCCGATGTGAAGCAGCGCCGCGAGCGCGCCGCCAAATCCGGCACCCAGGCAGGCCGTTACAAACGGACGAACGAGCGGCAGCGTAACGGCATACATCAGAGGCTCGCCCACACCCAGGATTCCAACGGGAATGGACTCTGCGACGTACTTCTTGAGCTTGGCGTTCTTGGTCTTAAAGTACAGCGCCAGACCGGCACCGACCTGGCCGCCGCCAGCCATCATAAGGATGGGCACAGCAGGTAGTTGATGCCCTTGGTAGCGCCGTCGGGATCGTTGAGCATAGCGTGGATCGGCGTGAGCGCCTGATGCAGGCCGACGGACACCAGCGGCAAGAAGCCTGCCGACAGGATATAGCCGCCCAGGACGCCCAGCTTCTCGAAGATAAAGGTGAGGACGCTAAAGATAGCAGTCGTCAGCCATGCGCCAACCGGCTGGATGACGAGCATCAGAGCAAAGGCGCCGATGATGAGCACCAGCAGCGGGGACAGGAACGTATCGAGCGCGTTGGGCATAACCTTGCGAATCTGACGCTCCATCCAGGCAAAAAATGCGCCAGCGATGAGAGCCGCGATCATGCCGCCCGCTGCGGGGTTGTACTGCGCACCGGTGAGCGGCAGCAGAATGGCAGTGGCAGGATCAGCCGCGCCAGGCGCAAGCAGGGGCATGGCACTGTTGGCGATACACATCATGCCGGCGATGCCGCCCAGCGCAGCGGAGCCACCAAACTCACGTGCCGCGTTATAGCCCACCAAGATGGGCAGATAGGCAAACAGGGCCCAGCCCATGGAACGAATGCCCTGGTACCACCACTCGCTTGCAAGCGCGCCTGCCGTCGAGACGTTAATGACGTTGCAGATACCGTTGATGAGGCCAGCCGCAATGATGCCGGGAAGCAGGGCGACGAAGACGTTGGAAATCTTCTTGAGGAAGGCCTGAACCGGCTTGGACTCGTACTTGGCCTTCTGCGCGGCCTTGTTTGTGGCCGCAGCGTCAACCACGCTCTCATCAGCAACGCCTTTCGCAAGGCCGGTGAGCTTGGAGAACTCCTCGAGCACCTTATTCACCTTGCCCGGACCCAGCACAATCTGCATCGTGTCGTCCTCGACCAGGCCCATCACGCCGTCGAGTGCCTTAATACCCTCCGTGTCGACGTTGCCCGTGTCTTTGACGGTCACGCGCAGGCGCGTCATGCACGCCGCGTTTGCCAGCACGTTGTCTTTACCGCCCAAAAGGTCCAGCAGCTTTTGAGCCAGCTCTTTGTTCGTCATAACTCCTCCTTGTATTGGGTATCTCGTCTGGATGTCATATCAGCTCACGCCGTGCACCTATTGGACATCGGCATTGCTCTTCTCATGGCCACTCACCGCAGCACGGACATGGCCGTGCGCCCGTTCAAGAGCTACCGCAGCCTGCTCGACATCGCAGTCCAGCAGCACCGAGACAATAGCGGTCTTTACGTGGCCGCCGGCATCTGCAAGCGCCTGAACAGCGCGCTCGCGCGTGCAGCCGGTCGCCTCCATCACGATGTTCTGGCCGCGCACCACCAACTTCTCGTTCGTCTGCTGCACATCGACCATCAGGTTTTGGTACACCTTGCCAATCTTGACCATGGCACCGGTCGAAATCATGTTGAGAATGAGCTTTTGGACCGTTCCCGCCTTGAGCCTCGTTGAGCCGGTCAGCACCTCGGGACCGGGCACGGGCTCAATGGCAAGATCCGCACTCTCCCCGATCTTCGACCCTTGGTTACAGGCAATTGCGATGGTCTTGCACCCAGTTGCTTTGGCGTACACAAGGCCGCCCACCACATAGGGAGTACGACCGCTTGCCGCCAGGCCAACGACAAGATCCTTGTCCGAAAGTCCACGCTCCCGCAGGTCGCTCGCGCCAAGCTCCTCGCTGTCTTCGGCACCTTCGACAGCCTTGATAAACGCCGTCTCGCCTCCGGCAATGAGCCCGACAATCAGATCGGGTGACACACCAAACGTGGGCGGGCACTCCGAAGCGTCGAGCACGCCCAGACGACCACTGGTGCCTGCACCCATGTAAAAGACGCGCCCGCCGCGCTCGAGTGCCTCAGCAGCCCAGTCGATTGCCGTGGCAACCTGGGGCAACACTTTCGTGACCGACTGGACGGCACGAAGATCCTCATCGTTCATCGTCGTGACGATTTGCAGCGATGTCATCGTATCGAGGTCCATTGACCTTTGATTACGCTGTTCAGTCGTGAATTTTGTTAAATCGAGCATTTCATTCACCTCATCTTTCCTGTTTCTCGATGTAGTTTTGCTTAATGACATGCGTCGCCCGCTCGTAGTCGCTGGCAACGTAAGCAGCGTACAGGGCATCGACAACCATAAGCTGGGCCATACGCGAGGCCATGGCACCGCTGCGGACCAAGGGCTCGCTTGCAGCAACGCCGAGCACGGCATCGGCCATGGTGGCAAGCTTGGACGATCCGTCTACCTTGGTCACGGCCACAACGGGACAGTTGTGACGTTGAGCCTCGACGGTGCAGTCCAGCACTTCTTGCGTTAAGCCCGAGTAGCTAAAGGCGATTGCCATATCGCCCTCATGCATGTTCTTGGCACACAGGAGCTGATCATGCCAGTCGTCGTACAGATGGCACTCTTTGTCAACACGCATGAGCTTTTGCGCTAGATCGTGCGCGACCAAACGAGAGGCACCGATACCGAACAGATTGACCGCGCGTGCCCGTTTAAGATGGGCCGCGCATCGCTCCAAGACGGTGTAATCGAGCGTTCGCGCCGTCGCCTCGATTGCGCGCACGTTGCTTTTCATCACCTTCCCCACGATACGTTCGACGCTGTCGTCCATGGAGATGTCCTCGAGGGCAACGTCTTTCTTGTCACCCAAGAGCGCCAGTTCGGCAATCAGTTCGCGCTGGAACTCCTTGTAGCCCGCAAAACCCAAACGCTTGCAAAAGCGCAAAATGCTCGAGGGCGAGGAGAACGTGACATCGGCAAGACCGCGGACGGACAGCCCGACCACCTCGTGCGGATGAGCGCTTACATATGCGATGACATTGCGTTCCGCCGGGCTCGCGCTGAGCTCACGCTCGCGAAGCCGCAAAAGCAATCCGTTTGCCATCTCAAACACCTCCGTTGAGAAGAATTAAAGACCAACGAACGATTCGTACCGGATACAAACAGCTTTTGCGGTACATTGTGCCGCATCGTGGCGCACAAAGGGCGAGCGTTCTACCGCTCGCCCCTCAAATCCGACCGCTCGGAAATACGCGCGACACAAAATAATTCAACGAGGCCGCATTATCAGAAACGGGTTTGTTACCGGCTAGCGCCTCGCATGGGCGCCGATCGGCCGAGTCGCATGGCGCACCAACGCCGCTGCCAGCAATACCAACAGCATGGCGGTGACATAGCCCGCAGCATCGAATCCTAAATCGATAACGTCGAAATGCCTGCCGGGAACAAAGATCTTATGTACCTGATCGCCAACGGAGCAGGCGGCGCAAAAGAGCAATACGGGCACGCAACGGGAGCATACGCTCCACGGACGCCTGGAAAAGCAAACCACGACCACGGAGGCGAACAATCCGACGAAGAAAAACTCTACGGTATGGGCAACGCGACGGACGTTCGTGCCCACCCACATGCGAATGGAAGCAAGTCGGCCAGACCGGACATTCGAGGCAGCCGAATCGGTGCCCCCGGTCATTCCGTTCTCCGCCTGAGCTTCACCCGTGGCATCGACAGCCTGAACGCCCGTAGCCTGGCCCTCCACCACACGCGCGGTAGACTCGCTCAGCAACGACGTCTCCACCGCATTTTGCTCCGTCAGCACCCAGATGCCCGCCAGCGTTGCAACGAACAGAACGATCGCGGTCCATCCGATTATTTGTTTTACGCGCGCCAAGGGCCAACCTCCTTTTTTGAATATCAGCGAGTGTAGCCCCAAATGGCATCGTCACCGTATCAAAATTTGAATCGCAACAGGAAGCGACAAAGCGACGCAAACCCCTACCCCGCCTCGCGCATCCAGCGATCGAACGTCCCCACGCACACGCCCAGGCACTTTGCTGCCTGGCTGCGGGTAATATCGCCTGCCTCATAGCTATCGCGCACCAGCTCAAACTGAGGAGGGCACGGCTTGCGAGGTCGACCGAAACGAACCCCTCGCGCCCGCGCCGCTGCAATTCCCTCCGCCTGGCGCCGATGGATATTCTCGCGCTCCACCTGCGCCACGTAGCTCAGCAGTTGCAGCACAATATCGGCAATCAGGGTGTTGGTCACATCCGGCGCGCCGCTGGCCCTAGCGCGCGTGTCAAGCAATGGCATGTCCAACACCACAATGGCAACCCCGAGCTCCTTGGTAATGCGTCGCCATTCCTCAAGAATCTCGGAGTAATTACGACCAAGTCGGTCGATAGAAAGCACCACCAGCACGTCCCCGTCTCCCAGGACGTGCAACAGCTCGCGATAATGCGGTCGATCGAAGTCCTTGCCGCTCGCATGGTCGGCATAAATATTCGCTGAGCCCACGCCATAGGCGCCCAGCGCATCCAGCTGCCGATTCAGATTCTGATCGCGCGAACTCACCCGCGCATACCCGTACACCGTCGCCATCTTATCCCCGCTTTCTTGTAAACCTGCCAAAAGGGACAGGTTTATTTTGGTAGGTTTTACCTCTCAAATAGCAGGTAAGCGGGCGGCCGAGCAGACGACAAGGTAGTCACGATTCAAATGCGAAGGGCGGTCCCGAAAGACCGCCCTCCGCTCTCTCGCCACGAGTCGGGATTTAGCTAATGGATAAGCTTAAAGTCCAAGTGTCCACGCGTGGTATTGACGCGCGAGACCTCGATAATCACGCGCTGGCCCAGTTCATAGCGAGTCCCCGTGTCGGCGCCCGTCAGCGTAAGCGCGTCCTCGTCGAACTCGAGCCACTCGTTGCCCAGGCTCTTAATTGAAACCAGGCCCTCGACCTGTGTTAGGTCCAAGCGCACAAAGAGGCCCATGCTGCTAACCCACGAGACGGTTCCGGCATAGCGCTCACCCAGACGGTCCTCATAGTACTGGGCAATCTTGATCTTTTGCGTCGCATGGCTGGCGGCATCTGCCGCGCGCTCGGCATCGCTACATGCGCGGCAGATCTGCGGCAGAATGCGCGGCAGCGACTCGCGCCCCTTGCCGATCAGCCGCGGCGTACGGACCAAGGCGTCCTTGCCGCCGAGCTGCTCATAGGCCAACTGCAGTTTGAGCACGCGGTGCACCACCAGATCGGGGTAGCGACGGATGGGACTCGTAAAGTGACAGTAGCACGGCGCGGCGAGCGCAAAGTGGCCCTCGTTGCGCGGCTTGTACAGCGCGCGCTGCATGCTGCGCAGAAGCAGCGTGTTGACGAGCGGTGCGTTGGCCGTACCGGCGGCAGCATCAACTGCAGCCTGCAGCTCATCGGGGCTCCCCAGGGCAATACCGGCAGCACGGCGATCGTCGATGATGCCTAGCTGCGCCAGCGCAACGGCGGCACCGTGCAGGCTATCGGGGCTCGGATCCTCATGCACGCGATAGCAGGCCTCGATATCACGGTCTGCCAGCCACTCTGCAACGCACTCGTTGGCGAGCAGCATGGCTTCCTCGATAAGCGACGTGGCACACGAACGCTCACGCGCCACAATCTGCACGGGCACTCCGTCCTCATCCAATAGAGCACGAATCTCGGCCGTGTCAAAATCGACCGAGCCGCGGGCGCGACGGATACGACGGCGAAGTTCGGCGAGTTCGTTGGCGGCGACAAGGAAATCGCAGAGGTCGACGTTGTAGCCGCGGGCGACCTCCTCGCACGCAAGACCGCGCTCAAGCGCTTCCTCGCGCGAGGTCTCGGCAGCCGCAACATCCTCGGCCGCACCCTCCAGCACCGAATACTCAACCGCGCCGGCACGCACCAGCAGCGCCTCGGCGCCGTCATAGTCCATACGCACACGCGAGCGAATCACGCTGGGGTACGGATCGTAATGCCGCACGCGACCCTGTGCATCGAGCTCAATGTCAACGGTAAACGCAAGACGGTCCTCGTCAGGGCGAAGCGAGCACAGGTCACAGGACAGGCGTTCGGGCAGCATGGGAAGCACGCGATCGGCCAGATACACCGATGTCGTACGATGGCGAGCCTCAAGATCGATATGCCCGTCCCAAGCCACATAGTGTGAAACGTCGGCGATATGCACACCCAGCTTGTAGCCACCCTCGGGCGTGCGCTCCAGCGAAATGGCGTCGTCAAAGTCGCGCGCGTCGACTGGGTCGATCGTGATGACAAAGCGGTCGCGCAGATCGCGGCGGAGCGGGTCCTTAAGCGCCGCGGACACATCGAGCGAAAGCCCCTCGGCCTCGTCCAGCGCGGCCTCGGGATAGCTATCGGTATAGCCGTAGCGCGCCATCACATATTGAACGCCCAAATCGGGCGCGTCATCTCCGCCAATGCGGCGTTCGATCGTCACAGCGCCCGATTCCAGGCGCGTCGGGTAGGTCAAAATGCGCGCGACAACAGCATCACCCGGGTGAACGCCCAGACGATCCGCCGAGGTATCCTCAGGCAGAATGAAGAAGTCAGCCTTCAGACGCGAATCGAGCGGCTCGATCACACCGAGCGGACCGGCGGTCTGGTACGTACCCACCACGCTTATGGCTGCGCGCTCAACCACGCCCTCGATCACGGCGCGCCGCTCACCGTGCGGGCTGTTCTTAATGCTCACGGCAACGGTATCGCCATCCATAATCTCGCGCTTGCCACGGCCCATGACCTTGTAGTCGCCATTCTCGGTTATGACATAGGCACTGTGCTCATGGAGCTGCACGCGCCCGGTCAGGCTCGGACGGCGTTCGCTGCGCACCGGCCCGCGCTTATTGCGAGCTCCACGCTTATGCTTGTTATTGCGCCCCATGGCGCCTCCTAACTATCGATTGCCGACTCCAAAGAGTCTACCCAAATGATTCGCCATCCTGCCGTCCCCTAGGGATCAAAAAAAAACGGGCCGCCCCATAAGAGACGACCCGTTGGAAGGGATGAATTCCAGGCATGCCTACACGCGCAGGTAGCGGCGCATGGCGATGGCAGAACCAAAGAGACCGATAATCACGCCGACCAGAATCAGCGCAGCATAGGTCACCAGGTAGTACTGCATCGGCAGGGCAAACGACATCCAGCCGATGCTCTCCTGCAGACGCGGAATCATCAGATTGCGCAGCAGCTCCAGAACGCCGATGGAAAGCAGCGAGCCCAAAATGGCCTGCAGCACGCCCTCGGTGATAAACGGGCCACGAATGAAGCCGTTGCTGGCGCCGACCAGACGCATAATCGCAATCTCACGACGACGCGCCGTGATGGACAGGCGAATCGTGTTGTTGATGAAGATGAATGCGATAAAGGTCAGAAGGCCAACGAGCACCACGGCGGCGATGCGGATGTAGTTGGTCACCTGGAACAGGCGGCTCACTTCCTCCTGGCCGTACAGCACGCTCGCGTTGACGTCGCCGTCATCCGCGATCTTCTGGAAATCGGCATCCTTCTTGAGCTTCTTGGCCGTGCTCTCGACCTGAGACGGATCGTCCATCTCAATCGCAAACGAGGCGGGCAGCGGGTTCTGGCCGTCGAGCGCGCTCATGGTGGCGTCGGCGTTACCCGACATCTTGCTCGTGTACTCGGCCAGCGCGTCGTCCTTATCCTTATAGGTCACGGACTTGACGTTGCTCCACGTCTTGAGCTCGGCCTCAAAGGCCTGGACGTCTGCCTGATCGGCGTCATCGCTAATAAAGGCATTAATGACAACCTGATCCTCGACGGTACCGATCACGGAGTTCAGCATCGCGGAACCCATAATGAACAGGCCGATGATAAACAGCGAAAGGAAGATCGTGATGACGGCGCCGAGCGAGGTAGTCCAGTTACGGAAGAAGTGGCTGATTGCCTCTTTGAAGGAGTAGCCCACGTTAGTTGGTGCCATAGTTGCCGTAACCTCCCCTCTCCTGGTCGCGGATAACGTGGCCGCCCTCAAGGGCGATCACGCGACGGTGCATGCTATCGACCATCTCGCGGTCGTGCGTGGCGACGATCACGGTGGTGCCAGTGCGGTTAATACGCTCGAGCAGCTTCATGATGCCCAGCGAGATCGCCGGGTCGAGGTTGCCCGTCGGCTCGTCGCAGATCAGCAGCGGCGGACGGTTGACCATAGCGCGGGCGACGGCAACGCGCTGCTGCTCGCCACCGGAAAGCTGGTCGGGCAGCGAGTCCATCTGATCGGCCAGGCCGACCAGACGCAGCACCTCGGGCACCTGGCTGCGAATGACGCCCTTGGGCTTGCCGATGCACTGCAGGGCAAACGCCACGTTTTCGTAGGCGGTCTTTTGCGGCAGAAGCTTAAAGTCCTGGAACACGGCGCCAATCTGGCGGCGCAGGAACGGAACCTTGCGGTTCTTGATCTTCATGAGGTCCTGACCGGCAACCAGGATGCGGCCGCTCGTCGGCTTGACGTCACGGTTGAGCGTCGACAGCAGCGTGGTCTTACCCGAGCCGGAGTGACCGACCAGGAAGACGAACTC
Source organism: Collinsella sp. (assembly GCA_036301625.1). GTDB lineage: Bacteria > Actinomycetota > Coriobacteriia > Coriobacteriales > Coriobacteriaceae > Collinsella. The sequence continues at coordinate 184,470 of JAXJEC010000028.1, forward strand.
GCCCGGATAGATCTCGATGTTGATGTCGTCGAGTGCAGGCTTGTTGGGCTGTGCCGGATAGATCTTGGTGACATGCTCCATAAGGATGACGGGCTCGACACCGGCCTGTTTGGCCATCTTCTTGCGGCTGGCCTGCGGATCGATGGGCGCAAACACCGACGTAAAATCGGGGTTGTTGAGCGCGTTATCGAGGCTTGCGACCTCGGCTGCCTGATCGCTCTCGACCACCGGGGCAGCAGGCTGCGTGGGGTCGGGAATAGCGGCAAAGAGACCGGACTGCGCAGGCTGAGGAGCCGGCGTCGCAGGGGCCAAGGGGTCGGGAATGCCGGCCATGGTAGGCTGCGGCGTGGCGGCACCAGTCTGAGACTGCTCCACGCGAGCGGTCACGGCCTGAACGGGCTCAAAACCCGCCGTGCCGGAAAGCGCGACATCGCTGGTTGGATTGTAGGCAAAGGGATCGGATGCCGGCTGTGCCTGATCTGCCGGCTGAGCGGGGGCCTGAGCAACAGGCTGGCCCTCTGAATCCGGAGTGGCGAAACGACTGCCCTGGACGCCTGCCTGCGTCTTGGGGGCATCATCGCCCGCACCGGAGGTACGGAAGTGGTTACCCACTGGTGCTCCTTATCGTCGTGCGTTTAAACTACATGAGCGCTTTGTATTTTAGCAGTATTAGCTTTGCTGCACATAAGAAGCATGGCGTGCTTAGGGATCCCGTCGGCCGGGCACAGGGTTACTCTCCAAATCGTCCTCGGACATGTCGGAGCCCCCGCTGCGCGCTTCGCGCTGCGGGGGCTCCTCCGTCCTGCGGAAAGATTTGGAGAGTAGCCCTGTGTCCGGCCTGCGGTAACTAAGGGGTCGCCGCGTTTTACTTGGGGTGCTGCATATACAAAGTTGGAAGGGTCTGAATTGCGCTTTGTCGATATATGCCCTTTTCCCTGATGGGACCGTGCTTGAGGGGCGTCTTCATAAGTTGCGGTGAAATAGGGACTGTTTTACCAGTTAAAAGGTCTAATCAGTCCTTATTTCACCGCAACTGAAACAGGGGCGCTCTCCAAGAGAGCGCCCCTGCCGGGTTTCCATAGTACTGGCGAAGCAGTCCTTGAGATCCGCCTTGCCTTATGCCAAGAACTCCTTGGTGGTCGCCACGATGTTGGCGGCGTCCAAGCCATACTTGTGCAAGAGCTCGGCACCCGGGCCAGACTCACCGAAGGTGTCGTTGACGCCGATCTTCTTGAGCGGCGTCGGGCACTGCTCGCACAGGACGTCGGCAACGGCGCTGCCCAGACCACCGATCACAGAGTGCTCCTCGACGGTCACGACGTGGCCGGTCTTGGTGGCGCTCTTGACGATCAGGTCGGCATCGATGGGCTTGATGGTGTGCATGTTGATGACCTTGGCGTCGATACCCTCGGCAGCGAGCTGCTCGGCGGCCTCGAGAGCCTCGCCGACCATCAGGCCGCAGGCGATGATGGTCACATCGGCGCCCTCGCGCATGACAATGCCCTTACCCAACTCGAACTTGTAGGTCTCGGGGTCGTTGATAACCGGCGAGGCCAAACGGGCGAAGCGCATGTACACCGGACCGTCGCACTCGTAGGCGGCGCGCGTCACGGCGCGGGCCTCCACATCGTCGGCAGGAACGATAACAGTCATGCCGGGGATGACGCGCATCAGGGCGATATCCTCGCAGCACTGGTGCGTGGCGCCGTCCTCGCCCACCGAGATACCGGCGTGCGTGGCACCGATCTTAACGTTGAGGTGTGGGTAGCCGATGGAGTTACGGACCTGCTCAAAGGCGCGACCGGCAGCGAACATGGCAAAGGTGCTCGCGAAGGCAACACGACCGGTGGTCGCGATACCGGCGGCGACGCCCATCAGGTTGCTCTCGGCGATGCCCACGTCGAAGAAGCGGTCGGGGCAGGCTGCCTTGAACTTGCCGGTCTGCGTGGCAGCAGCCAGGTCGGCGTCGAGGACCACAAAGTCATCGTGCTCGTTGGCGAGCTCGACGAGGGCCTCGCCGTAGCTTACGCGCGTGGCGATTTTTTTGACGTCTGCCATCCTAGAGCTCCTCTCCGGCGGCCGTGAGCTCTGCCATGGCCTGCTCAAACTGTTCATCGTTGGGGGCCTTACCGTGCCAACCCACCTGGTTCTCCATAAAGGAGACGCCCTTGCCCTTCATAGTCTCGGCGATAATGGCGGTCGGCTGCCCCTTGGTGGCGCGAGCCTCGGCAAAGGCGGCGCGGATCTGGTCGAAGTCGTTGCCGTCGGCGAGCTCCACCACGTGGAACTTAAAGGCGCGGAACTTGTCGGCGAGCGGCATGGGGTCGTTGACCTCCTCGACGGGGCCGTCGATCTGCAGGCCGTTGTGGTCGACGATCACGCAGAGGTTATCGAGCTGCTGGTTGCCGGCAAACATGGCGGCCTCCCAGACCTGGCCCTCCTCGCTCTCGCCATCGCCCAGCAAGGCGTACGTGCGGTAAGTATCGCCCCAGTGCTTGGCGGCGACCGCCATGCCCACGGCGGCGGAGATGCCCTGGCCCAGCGAGCCGGTGGACATATCGACGCCCGGGGTGTCGTTCATGTTGGGATGGCCCTGCAGGTGGCTGCCGATATGGCGCAGCGTCTCGAGATCCTCTTTGGGGAAGAATCCACGCTCGGCGAGCACGGCGTACAGACCAGGCGCGCAGTGACCCTTGGAAAGCACGAAGCGATCGCGATCGGCCTTGCGGGGATCGGCCGGGTCGACGTTCATTTCCTCAAAGTACAGATAGGTCATGATGTCGGCAGCGCCGAGCGAACCGCCCGGATGGCCGGACTTGGCAGCGTGCACGCCGGTGACGATGCCCTTCCTTACCTCGTTGGCAACCTTTTTGAGCTCTTCGTCGCTCATTGTGCCTTCCTTTCATCCTCATTAGACAAAATGCGCACGGCACCGAAGGTAATCCCAACACAGCCGCAATGCACGTACGTCATTCATTATGCTGGAAACTGATGGCTTTACCAGAGTTTTTATCATTATTTGAACAATTTAGCAGGCAGAACCGCTGATGAAACGGTTTATCAATGTGAACGTCTTTTGGATGGAACGCGGTCGCCCTACGCGCTAATGTCCTTGAATCCCTCGCCGAAGGCTTCCGTAACGTCAGCGACCGTCACAATGGCGTGAGGATCGCGCTCGCGCACGATCGTCTTGAGGGTATTGAGCTCTCGACGGCTCACGATGACCATAATCACCGGCTTCTCGGCACCCGAATACATGCCAGTCGCCTTAAACTTGGTACAACCACGACCCAGACCATACATGATATCGGCAGCGATATCAGGAAACTTGTCCGAGATGATGAGTACCATACGGCGTTTGTTGCCACCATCGACCACGGCATCGATCACGTAGCCGCTAATGACCATCGAAAGGCCTGCATACAGTGCGTTTTCGATTGAAAAGACCGGAGCCGATAGCGCGCATACGGCAACATCGATCGCCATGACGGTCGAGCCCACCGGCAGCGAGGTGTTACGCGAGATGATTTGGCCAATCGTGTCCGAGCCGCCGGTGTTGGCGCCGGCGCGCAACACCATGCCGTAACCGATGCCCGTAATAATGCCGCCCCACATGGCAGGGAGCATCAGGTCCGCATCCGCCAGAGGTGCTACAAACGGAGCGAACAGATCGGTGAAGAAGCCCAGCAGCACAAAACCCGTCGCCGTCTGCACCACGTAGAACATGCCGCCCTCGCGCATAACGACCAGCAGCAGCAAGGCGTTCATCACGATGGTCTGGATACCGACAGGCAGCGAGATGCCATGAGACGCACCGACTGCCTGGATAATGGTGGCGAGACCCGTAACGCCGCCGGCGGCAAGGCCGTTGGGAATCAGAAACAGGTCCGTCGCGATAGCTGCCAGGGCGCAGCCCAGCATAATCTTGGGCAAGTCATGAAAGAAGTTCAGCGAAAGAATGCGCTTGATGTCCAGACGATATGCCATGCTGCCTCCCTCAAAAAAGCGCACCCAAACGAGTGCGCTTTGAACTTCTTGCTGTATTCGATTCTACCGATTCACCGAGCAAATACCACCCCTGCGAAGTGTTTGCATCGACCCGGAGCCTACCATGTGCCTAGGCGCCTGAGCCTTCCGCATCGGCGTTGCCAGTCGCCCAGCGATGGTAGCCGATCACAAACGGATCCAGATCGCCATCGTCGAGAACGGCCTCGACGTTGCTGGTCTCCACGCCCGTACGCAGGTCCTTGACCATCTGATACGGGTAGAGCACGTAGCTGCGAATCTGGTTGCCAAAACCGATCGTGGTCTTTGGCCCGCGAATCTCGTCGAGCGCCTCGGCGCGCTTCTCGAGCTCGATCTCGTACAGACGGGCCTTGAGAATCTGCATGCACGCGGCCTTGTTTTGAATCTGGCTGCGCTCGTTTTGGCAAGTGACAACGATGCCGCTGGGAAAATGCGTCACGCGTACGGCGGAGTCGGTGGTGTTGACGCCCTGGCCGCCCGGGCCGCTCGCGTGATACACGTCCACGCGGATATCGTCGGGACTGATCTCGATGTCGATATCGTCAGGCAGCACGGGGATGACCTCGACGCCGGCAAACGTGGTCTGGCGGCGCTTCTTGTCGTCGGTGGGGCTAATGCGCACCAAGCGGTGCACACCGGCCTCGGCACGCAGCATGCCAAACGCGTCCTTGCCCTCGACGGTAAAGGTCGCACGGTCGATGCCGATGACCTCAGCCGCGGGGCAGTCGTTAATGGTGACCTTCCAGCCGCGACGCTGGCAGTACTTCATGTACATCTTAAAGAGCATGAAGGTCCAGTCCTGGGCCTCCAAGCCACCCTGTCCGGGCTTGATGGTCACAATCGCGTCGCCATGGTCGAACTCCCCGGTAAACCAGCTCGAAAGCTCAAGCTCGTCGATGGCGCGGGATAGGCGCTCCGCCGTGGCGGCAGCCTCCTCGCGAAGGGCGACGGCATCGGGGTCATCCCCCATCTCCTCGGCAAGCTCCAGCGCGGCGCGGGCATCGGAAAGCTCGCCGCGCGCGGTGTCCACGGCAGCGATATCTTCCTTGGTGCGCGCGATCTCCTCCATGGTGGCACGGGCAGCGTCGGCGTCATCCCAAAAGCCGGGGGCCACGCTTTTAGCCTCGAGCTCGGTCACGCGCGTGCGCTTTTCGTCCAAATGGAGATACGACTCGACCTCGCCGAGCCGGTCCGCAAACGCGTCCAGCTCGGCGGGCGTTACCTCTAGAGCCTCAGCCATTAACGATTCCTGCCGTGGCAGTACTTAAACTTCTTGCCGCTACCGCAGGGGCACGGGTCGTTGCGGCCCACGTTGACGTACGGATCGTCGCTCTCGGACTTGCGGTAGGTCGTCACCTTGCCGCCGTTGTTGACGGCAGCCGGTCCGCCTTGGACGGCCGTACGAGCCTGCACCTGTGCCTGCTTGCGCAGCACCGAGTTGCCGTTGTCACCATCGACATCGGCGGGGCCGGAGAAGTGCGCACCCTCGAGCGCGGGGTCCTCCTTGTGCTCCACGGCGTGCGGGGCGGCCTTGATCTCGATGCGCAGGACGGTGCGCAGGTAATCCTCGTACATGGTGTCAACGAGCATCTGGAAGGCACCATAAGCCTCGGTCTTGTACTCGACCAGCGGATCGCGCTGACCAAAGCCTCGCAGTCCGATACCGGTCTTGAGGTAGTCCATCTCCTGCAGGTAGTTCATCCAGCGGGTATCGATGACGCGCAGCATGACCTGGGTGTTGAGCTCGCGCATCAGGTCCTCGCCCAAGCGCTCGGCCTTCATGTTGTAGCACTTCTCTACGTAAGCCAGGACATCGGCAGCCAGAGCCTCATAATCCTCGTCGGGGAACTTCGGCGTATCGATGTGGCCGGTGAGCTCCACAACCCACTTGCGCAGACCCTCGAGATCGCGCTCGCCATCGTGGCTGTCCTTGGTGCAGAACTCCTGCACGCAGCGGTACACGGTGTCGTGCATGACCTCGGTGATGTGGTCGGTCAGGTCCTTGCCGTCCAGGATCTTGTTGCGCTCGGCGTAGATGACCTGGCGCTGCTTGTTCATGACGTCATCGTACTCGAGGACGCTCTTGCGCATGGAGAAGTTGATGCTCTCGACCTTGTGCTGGGCGTTCTCGACGGCCTTGGAGATGATCTTGTGCTGGATGGGCATGTCGTCGCCCATGTCGGCGGTGACCATCATCTTGGAGACGCGGTCCATCTTGTCGCCGCCGAACAGGCGCATGAGGTCGTCCTCGAGCGACAGGTAGAACTGAGTCTCGCCCGGATCGCCCTGACGACCGGAGCGGCCGCGCAGCTGGTTGTCGATACGACGGGACTCATGGCGCTCGGTGCCGATGACGGTCAGGCCGCCGGCGGCAAGCACGCGCTCGCGCTCGGCCTTGCAGGTCTCCTTGGCCTCGGCGTTAAACCGCTCGAGCTGCTCGGGCGTCACGTCCTCCATGGTCAGGCCCTCGTACTCAAGGCGCTCGCGCACCAGCTCGTCGGGGTTGCCGCCCAGCAGGATGTCGGTACCACGACCGGCCATGTTAGTAGCGATGGTCACGGCGCCGTAGCGTCCGGCCTGGGCAACGATATGAGCCTCGCGCTCGTGATGTTTAGCGTTGAGGACCTCGTGCGCGATGCCGCGCTTGGTAAGGGCGGCCGACAGCTTCTCGGAGCTTTCGATGGAGACGGTGCCCACCAAGACCGGCTGGCCCTTGGCGTGACGACGCTCGACGTCGTCGGCAACGGCGTTGTACTTGGCCTGGATGGTGCGGTACACCAGGTCCTCGTGGTCAACACGCTGAACGGGCTTGTTGGAGGGGATGACCTCGACGGGCAGCTTGTAAATCTCGCGGAACTCGGCATCCTCGGTGAGTGCCGTACCGGTCATGCCGGAGAGCTTGTCATACAGGCGGAAGTAGTTCTGCAGGGTGATGGTGGCAAGGGTCTGGTTCTCCTCGCGCACGAGCACGCCCTCTTTGGCCTCGATGGCCTGGTGCAGACCCTCGGAATAGCGGCGGCCTTCCATGATGCGGCCGGTGAACTCGTCGACGATCTTGACCTCGCCGTTAGTGACCACGTACTGCTTGTCGCGATGGAACATGTACTGGGCCTTCAGCGCCTGCTGCAGGTGGTTGACCAGCTGGCCGGAGAGATCGGCATAGATGTCATCGATACCCAGGCGGCGCTCAATCTTCTTAAGGCCGCGCTCGGTGGCGGCAATGGTGTGTTTGGCCTCATCCATGACATAGTCACCCGTGGGCTCCACGTCCTCGGTGGCGGTGAGCATGTCGTGCGAGACGTCCTCGCCGCGCTCAAGGCCGCGCACGGCGCGCGCGAAGTCCTTGTAGGTGCTGGCGGACTTGGTGCCGGCGCCCGAGATGATGAGCGGCGTTCTGGCCTCGTCGATCAGGATGGAGTCGACCTCGTCGACGATGGCGTAGTTGTGGCCGCGCTGCACACGCTGCTCGGGGCGGGTAACCATGTTATCGCGCAGGTAATCGAAACCGAACTCGGAGTTGGTGCCATAGGTGACATCGGCCTGGTAGGCCGGGCGCTTGAGCTCGAGCGGCATGTTGTTCTGCAGCAGACCGACGGTCATGCCCAGGTACTTGTAGATGCGGCCCATCCACTCGGAGTCGCGCTTGGCCAGGTAGTCATTGACGGTGACGACGTGCACGCCCTTACCGGCGATAGCGTTGAGATAGCCGGCCAGCGTGGAGACGAGGGTCTTGCCTTCGCCGGTCTTCATCTCGGCGATGTGGCCCTCGTGCAGCGCCATGGCGCCGATGAGCTGTACATCAAAGTGACGCATGCCCATGGTGCGCTTGGAAGCTTCGCGCACGGTGGCAAAGGCCTCGGGGAGCATGTCGTCGAGCGACTCGCCGTTGGCGTATCGCTCGCGGAACTTATCGGTCTGGGCGCGGAGCTCCTCCTCGGTCATCTTCTCAAACTGGGGCTCAAGACCGTTAATCTTGTCGACGATCTTGTAGTAGCGCTTGAGGTCCTTATCAGATCCAAAGGACAGCAGCTTTGACATGAATCCCATGTGGTTTTCCTTTTTGGCCATCGCCCACGCCGTGCAGCTGCGGGCGAGTTAAACACAGATAATTGTACTTTAGCCAAACAAGGCGCGCCCCATACGGTCGACCTCGACCGCCACGTAATAACTACGACCAACCTGCCAAAAAGGGACAGGTTTATTTTGGCAGGTTTTATATGGGCAAACGCCGCCTCTCTGTCATTTGGTGCAAACCAACCTGTCCCCTTCGCACCAATCTGGTGCAATGGGGACAGGTTGGTTTGCACCAATAAAAAGAAAAGGGCCGCGCACCCAATTGGATGCACGGCCCTTTTGCCATGAATGCGAGCGATTCCTCGGCGAGCTATTTACTCAGCAGCCTCGGTGGTCTCGGCCTCGGCAGCGGCCTCCTCGACGGGAGCCTCTGCGGGAGCCTCGGCGGCCTGCTTGGCAGCCTCCTCGGCAAACTTAGCAGCACGCTTGGCCTTCTCGGCAGCCTTAGCCTCAGCGGCGGCCTTGCGAGCGGCCTCGGCCTCAGCAGCCTTGGCAGCCTTGGCAGCCTTGGCCTCCTCGGCCTTCTTGAGCTGGGCGGCAGCGGCGCCACCGAACTTGTCGGCGAAGCGCTGGACGCGTCCACCGGTGTCGACGAACTTCTGCTGGCCGGTGTAGAACGGGTGGCACTCGTTGCAAAGCTCAACCTTCATCTCGGACACGGTAGCGTGCGTCTTGAAGGTGTTGCCGCAGGAGCACGTCACCGTGCACTCGACATACTGGGGATGGATACCCTGCTTCATGGTAGGACTCCTTATTGGTCAGGCGCTGGTTACCGATCAGCGCATAAGGCGTCTTGGTTTCCGACCAAGACAACAAACTCGGCTATGGTACCACGGCGCCGCGTGTCCCACAAAAGGTTCACGGTCTTTTCGGAACGACACGAATCTGACCCATCGAAACACATCTCCACCGTTCCTTCAACTGGGAAAATGCCGTCCCCGGGGCCTGAGAAGGGCCCCGGGGACGTTCGACTGACTGCGGGAACGGCCTTTCCGCTCAATGTGTTCGGCTGAGATCGGAAATCAACCAAACTGAACTAGGTTCAGTTGACATGGTTAAAAACGAGGGGCGACGCTTTTGCGTCACCCCTCGTCCCGGCCGGGTTGCTTTAGTTGTACACACGGTAGTTACACTTGAACTGGGTTATGTGTCCATAGTTGGGGCCGTACCAACCCGATG
>JAXJEC010000029.1:0-25958 GCA_036301625.1 Collinsella sp.
AAAGAGGAGGGCATTGACCTTTTGGTCATGCCCTCCTCTTTCACGTCACCTTGCTCGCTTAGGGGCGTTTGCAGCGTCAATTGGTTATGCGAAGACGATTAAATTATCCCTGTGTATCGCCGGCTTCTCGGCCAGGTCTGCCAGCAGGCGGTTGCTGGCGATCTGGTCCTGGCGGCGACCGGCAGCAAGTTCCAGCACGTCCGAATCGGCCTCGGCGATACCGCGGGCGACAACCATACCGCTCGAGTCGCACACGTCGAGCACATCGCCCTCGGCAAACTGGCCATCGACCTCGCGAATACCCACCGCAAGCAGGGAAGAGCCACGGCTGACCAGCGCCTTCGCAGCACCATCATCGACCGTCACCGAGCCATGCGCCTTGTCGCCCAGTGCGATCCACAGCTTGCGGGGTGCGATGTCCAGACGCTCCGCCGGCGGATCGAACAGCGTGCCCACGCTCTCGCCGCGGGCGAGGCGCACGAGCGCATCGGGCTCCTCGCCCGAGCAAATCACGCTCTGAATGCCCGCCGTCATCAGGATGCGGCTCGCGCGAATCTTGGTGATCATGCCGCCCGTGCCCACCGATGTGGAAGAATCGCCCGCCGAGGCAATGATCTTGGCATCGATCTTATGCACGACCGGGACAAACTCGGCCGTCGGATCCTCATGCGGATTGGCGGTGTAGAGGCCGTCGATGTCCGAAAGCGTCACGCACAGATCGGCAGAAACCAGGCAGCTCACGAGCGCCGCCAGCGTGTCGTTGTCGCCAAACTTGATCTCATCGACAGTAACGGTATCGTTCTCGTTGACGACCGGCACCACGCCAAGCTCCACCAGGCGCAGCAGGGCGTCGCGCGCGTGCAGGTAGGACGTACGGCGCGCCGTGTCGTGACGCGTGAGCAGCACGAGCGAGGTGAGCAGGTCGCGCGCATGAAACTCCTCGTCGTAGGCCGACGAGATGATGCACTGGCCGGCCGAAGCGCAGGCCTGCAGGCTCGGCAGGTCGCCGACCGGCTTACGGTCGAAGCCCAGCACGGGATAGCCACAGGCGATAGCGCCCGAGCTCACCACGACCAGACGCCAGCCGAGCTTGCGCAGCGCTGCGGCCTGATCGGCAAGCCCGCCGATAAAGGCGCGGTTGACCTTGCCGTCGGCGCCCACCACCGTGGACGAGCCGATCTTTACCACCATCGTTTTATAAGAAGTCGTCATACGTCAAACCAATCGAGTGTTGAGCAGGCGGGCGAGCTGGAGCAGCCGGGGCACCCGGTGCGGGACGGACGAAAATGATCCGTTTTCCTCCGTCCCCTTCGGATCATTTTGCCCAGGGGAAGGCCGAAGCCGCGGCCATGTTCTTGCGCACGAGCTCGTCGCGCACCTGAGCCAGGCCCTGCTCCATGCCCACCACATAGGTCTGCGGGTACAGGAAGCGCTTGAAAGCTGCGTCCAGATGATCGAGCGCCCAAGCACAGCGCTCGCGCGCGTCCTGGATGCTCTCACGCGGAGCCACCGCACTGCCATCGCGCACGATCGGCACCAGCAGCACGCGATACTCAAGTTCGGACACGTCGGTCACCAGGGCGGCATCATTCACGGCCACGAGGGTATTGCCGCGCGCGGCGCCCTCCCCCGCCAGATGGTCCTCGTCGTAGATCATGTCGCAGACTGGGCCGCCAAAGCCGTCGTAATAACGGCGCACGCGTTGCACACCCGGGATCGTGCGCTTGTAGGGCTGCTCGGAGAGCTTGACCACCGGCGTCCATGGATCTGTCTCGCTCGCACGGCGGGCGGAAAGCTTGTACACGCCACCCAGCGCCGGCTGGTCATAGCAGGTCGCGAGCTTGGTACCCACGCCAAAACTGTCGATGGGCGCGCCCTGGTCGAGCAGCGACTGAATCGTGTACTCATCCAGATCGTTAGAAACCGAGATCCCCACATAGGGCAGGCCCTCGGCATCAAAACGGCCGCGAACATACTTGGAGAGCTTGGCGAGGTCGCCGGAGTCAATGCGAATGGCCGACAAGCGCTCGCCCACCGCTTCCATCTCCTTGGCAACCGTAATGGCATGTTCACAGCCCTCGCGCACGTCATAGGTGTCGATGAGCAGCGTGCAGTTCTTGGGGCTCGATTTGGCAAAGGCACGGAAGGCCTCGAGCTCGGAATCGAAGCTCATCACCCAGCTGTGCGCATGCGTGCCAAAGACGGGAATACCGTAGCGGCGGCCGGCGAGCACATTGGACGTAGAGGAGCAGCCGGCGACGTAGCTCGCGCGCGCGACGGCCAGGCCGCCATCGGGACCCTGGGCTCGGCGCAGGCCAAACTCCGCCACAGGGCGACCGTCGGCGGCGAGCACCACGCGCGCCGTCTTGGTGGCGACAAGCGTCTGGAACCCGACGATGTTGAGCAGCGCCGTCTCAAGCAGCTGGCACTCGAGCGCAGGACCGGTGACGCGCACCATGGGCTCGCGCGGAAAGACGAGCTCGCCCTCGGGAACGGCGTCGATATTTACATGCGCACGAAAATCGCGCAGGTAGTCGAGGAATGCGGACTTGAACATCGCGCCGCCGGCAGGGGCCTCAAGCGATGCGAGGTAGTCGATGTCCTCGGGCGTAAAGCGCAGATTCTCGACCAGCTCGGGCAGTTCGGCGGTGCCGCACATGACGGCATAGGCGCTGCCAAAGGGATGGTCGCGGTAAAACGCGGTAAAACAACCCTGCTCATTGGCCTTGCCGCTCTCCCACAGGCCCTGGGCCATAGTGAGCTCGTACAGATCGGTGAGCATTGCAATGTCGGTGGGATGCGAGATGTCGGTCAAAGCCATGGGGCGACCTTTCGGATGTGTGGTACAGAATTTGAGGGTTAGACGAGAGCAGAGGATGCGGACATGACACCCGATGCAAATCGGTTAGAGCAGGCCCATGCTGGTCAGGATCGTGTAGCCCATAAAGATGACAAACGCGATGAGGGCAAGGACAATGATGATTTTTTGAGCCGGCGCCATGCCAGGGATCTCGTTCTCGCCCGTAGGCTCCTTGGAGGTAACCATGCGCTGGGCAAAGGTCATCTCGTCACGACTCGGCTTAGGCTCGACGGACTTGGGACGAGCGGCCTTTTTAGGCTGAGGTTTGGGCGCGGCAGGTGCAGGCTTCGCAGCAGCGGGCTTGGGTGCGGGCGCGGGCGCCGATGCGGATGCGGCGTTCGCGGCGATCTCCTCGGCCTTCGCACGCTCGGCACGCAGGACAGCCAGCTCCTCACGCTCGCGACGGGCCTGTTCACGAGCCTCGCGGCGGGCCTTCTCGGCGCGGAGCTCTTCCAACTCAGCGCGCTCCTCGTCGGACAATGGTTGGGACTCAAGCTCGGCCATGGTACAGCCCTTTCTTTTAAAAAAAGCCGCCGACACAATGTCAGCGGCTTATCAAATCCAAGGGTGGAGACGAAGGGAGTCGAACCCTCGGCCTCTGCCATGCGACGGCAGCGCTCTCCCAACTGAGCTACGTCCCCAGGACAAGTCGATATTTTACCTACGGCTCGCCAACTGTCAACGCCCAATAACCAGTCTTTTTGGGGCGCGGCTATTTTGACAACTTTTCGAGCAGGCAATCCTCTCGATGATTTTTTAATCCCCGTCCCAGAAAAATCATCGACGAACGCACTACTTTGCGCTGGTAAGAACACCGGTGGTGTCGAAGGCCGGGGTGAAGCTCTCGTCTACCGCGCCGCCCTCTTGCCAGAACATCGTCGTAAAGCCCAGGTCGTCGGCATGGTCGAGCACCTGCTCGTACTCCTCACGCGTCACGGCGCGTGCCAGGTCGCCGCCCTGCTCGCGCATGAGGGCATTGGGCGTGTATTGGTTCATAACCGAGATCGGCACGTCGCCCACCGTCTGCCACACCAGGTCCAGCACGCGACACGAGTCGTCCGCATGCCCTGGCAACACCAGGTGACGCACGATGATGCCGCGCTTCATGAGCCCGCCCTCATCCACCAGCTCTCCCCCGCGGCGATCAATCTCGCGCGCCATCTGGGCCAGACCCGACACAGCCACGCGCGGGTAGTCCTTAATATGAGAAAGCGACTGCGCAAGCCCGGCATCGGCATATTTAAAGTCGGTGAGCCACACATCGACCAGGTCGCCCAGCGCCGTCACGGCACTCGCGCGCTCGTAACCACTCGTGTTGTAGACGATCGGGATGTCCAGCCCGCGCTCCCGAGCTGCGGCAATCGCGGCCGGCAGCAGATGAGCATAATGCGTCGCCGTCACCAAATTGATGTTGTTGGCACCCTGGTCCTGCAGTTCCAGCATAATCTCGACCAGGCGCTCAGGCGAAATCTCAAGCCCAAAATTGCCGGTCGAGATCTCGTGATTCTGGCAGTAGATACATTTGAGCGAGCAGCCGCTAAAGAAGATCGTGCCCGAACCGGCCTCGCCCGAGATAGGCGGCTCCTCCCACATATGAAGCGCCGCGCGGGCCACCTTGAGCGTGTCGTTAGCACCGCATACGCCGCGCGCGCCCTCATCGCGCGCCGCACCGCAACGGCGGGGACACAAATGGCAGGCGGGCGAAAAAAGTTCGGTCAGCGACGTCGGCATAAAAACATGCTCCAAAACAACGATTCAGCAGCTCAAACGTAAAGGGCCAGGCCGCGTAGACGGCTCCGTCCCTAAGGCGCCGTAATCGTCCGACACGATTTTTGTAATGTCAAGACTGGAATCGATAAAGTGCCGCTTTATGATGTAGGTATTCCGCCCCCCGCGGAGCAACTGGGTGAACCGTCGCGTTTATTTAGGGAGCCCACACAGTCGTACCTAGTACAGGTATCCTTCGTTGTTAAGGACGCTGGAACAGTCGATGAGGGCACCCACCTGTTTTAGGTGGGTTCATTTTCGTAACGTGGGGGGTGGTTTTCTTTTGACGAAAATCACCATTACAGTCCATATGGATTCCCGCCGGCATCCCGACAAGCCATCGACAACATCCCAATATCTGGTAAGCGCGTGATTATCGCTGCGTGCAATTCCATGCACCCCCCTTGGTCGAGTATTATGGTTTGGCTATGCCCTTTGCGCATGGCGTTCTTCTGACCTTTTCCTTCGACGCTTGGCGGTTTTTAGATTCATGGCTTCATCCCCGAGCTACATACCGTACCTATGCGTGGCAGCGGCGGCCTTTATCACGACCTTCCTCGCGGTGCCCCTGGTCAAGCGCTTGGCAATTAAGTTCGATGCCGTCGACTATCCTTCTAAGCGCCGCATCAACACCAAGCCCATCCCGCGTTTGGGCGGAACGGCGGTGTTTTTGGGCCTGGTCGTTGCCTGCATTGTGCAAATCTTAGGCACCTGGCACCTAGGCTGGCCACCCGTCCTGGTGCCGCACCCGCGCCTTCACATTAGCTATCCCATGCTGGCGCTCTCCTTTACCGTCATCTTTGCGACCGGCGCGATCGACGACGTCTTCCAGCTCACGCCCAAGCAAAAACTGGCCGGACAGGTCCTCGCCGCGCTTATCGCCTGCATGGGCGGCCTGCGGATCGGCGTCATCGTCAACCCGTTTGCCCCCGGCGAGATCATGCTCGGATGGCTCGCCTACCCCATTACCGTAATCTATCTGGTGGCATTCACCAACATCATTAACCTCATCGACGGCCTCGACGGCTTGGCCACGGGCATCTGCGGCATCACCTCGTTCACCATGTTTTCGATGGCCGTTCTCTCGGGCCGCATCGACGCCGCCGCGCTCTCCATTGCGCTCTTTGGCGCCTGTCTGGCCTTTTTGCGCTACAACTTCAACCCCGCAAGCATCTTCTTGGGCGACTCGGGGTCGCTGCTTCTGGGCTTTGCACTGGGCTCCATCTCGCTACTCAATGTGAGCCGCACCGCCGCGCTCACCTCGCTTATCATCCCGCTCATCGTTGCCGGCGTGCCCATCATCGACACGTTTAGCGCCATTGTGCGCCGCAAGCGCGCCCACATTAGCATCGGGCAGGCCGACAAGGGCCACATCCACCACCGCCTGATCCAAGAAGGCTACAACCAAAAACAGGCCGTGCTGCTCATCTATGCCTGGTGCATCATGCTTTCGGCCGGCGCCGCCGCGATTAACCAGGTCGAGGTGCCCATGCGCGTGCTCATCTTTACCGTGCTCGCCATTGGCTCGGCTGCCTTCGCCAAGCACCTGCACCTGTTTGAACCCGTGCTGCGCCACCATTACAACAAGCGCACGCACGAGGACGAGCTGGTCACCCCCGACGACCCCGCTTTTAAGCAGGAGGAGCAGGCAGCCGAGGAGCGCAAAGAAGAGCGCCACCACAAGCTCTAGGGCAAGCTGCCGAGGATGTGCCAAGGCACCGTTGGCCAAGCGCGGCCGCGCCGCGCCCATCGCACAAGCCACCCCTCTCCCGCCCCTCGCCTACTTACGCCCCACCCCTCCAATAAACGCGTTATCATCTTGACCCATGAACATACGTAAGGAGCAATCATGCCAAACGAGAACAGCTACGAAGTCGCGCTGCAAAAGAGCAACGCCATTCGCGAGGGCCTGGCCAAGACGCCCGAGAAGTTCACCATGCTCACCGGCGACCGCCCCACCGGCCGTCTGCACCTGGGCCACTACTTTGGCACCCTCAAGGGCCGCGTCGAGCTGCAGAACATGGGCGCCAAGACCAACGTGCTCATTGCCGACTACCAGGTCATCACCGACCGCGACACCACCGAGCACATCCAGGACAACGTGTACAACATGGTCATGGACTACCTTGCCTGCGGCATCGACCCCGACAAGACCATGATCTACGCACACTCCGCCGTGCCCGCTGCCAACCAGCTCATGCTGCCGTTCCTGTCGCTGGTGTCCGAGGCAGAGCTGGCGCGCAACCCCACCGTCAAGGCCGAGATGGAGGCCTCGGGCCACGAGCTTACCGGCCTTCTGCTCACCTACCCGGTGCACCAGGCCTGCGACATCCTGTTCTGCAAGGGCAACGTGGTGCCGGTCGGTCGCGACCAGCTGCCGCACATCGAGCTCACCCGCACCATCGCCCGCCGCTTTAACAACCGCTACGGCAAGGTGTTCCCCGAGGTCGAGGCGCTGCTGTCCGAGACCCCGCTGCTGCCCGGCCTGGACGGCCGCAAGATGAGCAAGAGCTACGGCAACGCCATCAATATCTCGATGACCGCCGAGGAGACGGCCAAGCGCATCAAGAAGAGCCAGACCGACTCCGAGCGCATGATCACGTTCGACCCCGAGAACCGCCCCGGCGTGTCCGGCCTGCTTTCGACGGCTGCCATCTGCACCGGCCGATCCGAGGTCGAGATTGCCGAGGAGATTGGCATGGGCGGCTCCGGCCAGCTCAAGAAGTACGTGACCGAGGCCGTCAACGAGTACTTTGCGCCGATCCGCGAGCGTCGCCAGCGCTACGAGAACGATCTGGACTATGTGAAGGACGTGCTGCACGAGGGCAACCGTCGTGCCAACGAGATCGCCGAGCAGACCCTGGCCGAGGTTCGGGACGCCATGGGCATGGTGTACTAGACCGATCTGCTGGCTTGAGCTTTCGATTGTTATGGGGCGGGCGCTACGGCGTCCGCCTTTTTTGGAGCCCGACCAGCTCGGCTCCGTCCATTGCACTCCCCCGATAAACGGGAACGGGCCCGCCGGCAGTCAGTTGCCAGCGGGCCCGTTCCCGAAGTACACCGTTGAATCGCACAGAGGGGAGGAATGCGAATCAAACTCAACAGGGCAGGCTTTTTCATCGCCTATTGCCTACTCCGTTGCTGAATACAATATAGTTCACCGTGGTTTACTTTCTGACGGCAAAGTGCGCCGCCACACCTTCTCCATAAGTTAGCCCCGGTAAACCTGCAACGGAAAACCACCGCAAAGGGGACAGGCACCTTTGTGGTGGTTTTGGCC
The DNA here is from genome assembly GCA_036301625.1 of Collinsella sp. GTDB lineage: Bacteria > Actinomycetota > Coriobacteriia > Coriobacteriales > Coriobacteriaceae > Collinsella. The sequence goes on from JAXJEC010000029.1 coordinate 7,908, forward strand.
ACGGCAGAGCTGTTAGAGTCCGGCAGGCCAGCGACAGGCGGCCAAGTCGACGTGCATGGGATCGGTAAACGCCACGCCCTCCCCCATTAAGAGCTCACGCTGGGCATCGGGGCCGCCAAAGGCAAAGCCCTCACAGATACGGCCGTCGGCAAACACCACGCGATGACAGGGAATTTGGCCGGGGCGCGGGTTGCTGTGCAGCGCATAGCCCACATAGCGCGCGCTCCGCGGACGACCGGCAAGCAGCGCCACCTGACCGTAGGTGGCAACCATCCCCTCGGGAATCTGCTCGACCACCTCATACACCCGCTCAAAAAAGCCCTCAGACGCCATCGCATGCTCCTTTCAACCGAAACAAGCATAAACCACCAAAAAGGTGCCTGTCCCCTTTGTGGTGGTTTTGACCGGAAAGCTAGTTGGCGGGGCGGAAGAAAGCTACGGCTACGGCGCCGGGGCCCACGTGGGTGCCGATGGTGGCGCCAATGGTGTGGATGGGCAGCTCGTTCTCGGTGTGTCCAGCCCACAGTGCCGCGCTGTCCTCGATATACTTCTTGAGCACGGCGTCCGAAAGGCCCGTATAGCCCAGCGCCAGCGGCATGGAAAAGTCGACGCCGCCCGCTTTTTCGACCTTCTGGTTGAGCAGGTTACGGCCGTTCTTGGAACCGCGCGCCTTGCCCAGCTGCACGATCAGGCCGTCCTCGGCGGCCACCACGGGCTTAACGTTGAGCAGCGTGCCCACAGCGCCCGCAGCAGCAGACAGGCGACCGCCACGCACCAAGTACTCCAGCGTCTCGAGCAGACCGATAACCACCACACGGTCGCGCACGGCCTCGACGGCCGCCGCGATCTGGGCCGCGCTACGGCCCTCGTCCACCAAGCGCAGCGCATACTCGACCAGCACGCGCTCGCCCAGGGTGACGTTGTTGCTATCTACCACGAACACGTCGCCGCCCGGCGCCTCGGCAAGTGCGGTACGGGCACTCTGATTGGTGCCCGAAAGCTTGGCGCCAACGGTAATAATCACTGCCTCGTCGCCGGCCTCACGCGCCTCGGCAATCGCCTGCGAAAACGCGTACGGGTTGACCTGGCCGGTCTTGGGCAGTTCATCGCGCTCCACGAGCATCTCGTAAAAGCGCTGGTGATCGATGTCGACGCCATCCATGTACACATCGGTGCCAAAGGTGACGGACAGCGGCAGAACACGCAGAGCGGGGTGCTCAGCCGGCGACATATCGCTCGCGGAATCGGTAATAATACGAATGGACATAGCGAATCCTTTCTTGCGCGGACCTCGCGCGGGGAATTTTGACAGCAATGCCCCGGCACGGTATACGCGCTCAAACGGGACTATGCAGTTGTTAATTGGAAGCAAATGCCTTGGCGGCCTTAGATCTCGCGCAGGGTGTTGAGAATCGTGCGCAGCGACGCATACATCTGCTCGCGCTGCTCCACACCCATAGCCTTACCGGTGGTATCGAGCACCTCGCGAATGATGCGGTCCGCCTCGCTCATGCTCTCGCCGCCCAGAGCGGTCAGGCGCACCGGAGCACGATACTTAACGGCGGCATCGCCCGAATCATCGACCTCGACGTAGCCACCCTCCTCCAGATGCGCCAGCGTACGCGAGACGGCGGCGCGGGTCACGCCTGCCATGCGAGCCAGGTCGGCGCCAGTCAGGCCGTCCTTGCTGCGCTCAAGATAGTACAGGCACATAACGTCGGAGCCCTTGAGACCCAGCCTTGCGCCCTCAGACGTCTTAATGCGCTGGATCTCCTTGTAGAGTCCGCTGATCAGTCCGACAAAGTCCTCGAAACGTGTCTCGTCGCTCTGCTGCATGGGAGACGACCGCCTTTCGCTTGCATAATGCTAACGGGTAAACATCTTAGCCGTACTTAACGGCCGGCAGCCCTGCACGCCCTATTTGTTAACCCATCAACATAAAAACCACCACAAAGAGGACAGGCACCTTTGTGGTGGTTTGGGGCATCAATAGGTTCTAGGCGCCGCTACAGTTCCACGCAAGGATTGTCGCGGGTCACAAGCGTCTTAATGACAACCGTCGCTCCCAGATAGCGCTCAAGCAGCTCGGCTAAGCGATCGATCGCAGCCTGGCAATCCCCCATCCGCTCGGGCTCCACGCACTCAATCGCCAGGAACGCATCGGCCGAATCATCGGACAGCGCCGTTCGAACGCCGTCGCGCCAGTTCCAGCAGCGGCACACGGCGCCCGCATCATCGATGTAGGCGAGCTCGCCGGGCAGCGTCGGATCGTCCGCCTCCTCGCCAAGCGGCAAGAACGCATCGCCACCGTCGGTCACCTTCAGGCGAAGGTCTCCCTCGATCGCATGCAGATCCTCGCCTCCCACGGGCAGCGCGTAGGTCAGTGACACCGTGTTGTAAATATCCACCGCGGGCGTAATGTGGCCCACCGGCTTTCCTTTGAGCACGCGTTTGAGCAAGTTCTCGATCGAGCAGCGCGCGCCCTTTTTGGTCTTGAACAGACGATAGGCCTCGCGCCATGCCTTGACCGGTGCGTTCTCGCTGATAGTATCGCTGGTCAGATGACGCTCCGCATCGATATTGGCGCGGTCGAGCAACTCCGCAATCGCATCCACGTCCTCTTGAGGAATCTGAGCCGTGGGCTTCATGCCCTCCACGACCATAACACCGACCGCTGCCTGCGGAAACAGCTCCCAGAATGAATCCTCGGCAATAAAGCTCTTCATACGCTCTCCCTTCATTGTGCGCGCCAACGCGAGCGCCTAAACAAAAAGCGCCCTTACAACGACCACCTTCAAAGTCTTACGGTGCCGTCACAAGAGCGCTTGCGCTGTCCCCATCCGGAGAAGGGGACGATATGTCAGGCGTATTGTAACCCGAGTCATCCGCGCGAGCAAAACGACCACAAAGGTGTACAGCCCCCCTATGGTGGTTGTAGGTCTGAGGCGACGCTAGTGGCGGAGCCCCAGCAAGCCGCGACCGCGATGACGAGCGTCGGCGTGCACCTGAGCGTGCGGACCGGCGGCCTTAACGGATTCGGGCAGGTGCGAGTACTTCTTCTCGAAGTTCTCCTCGAACATCACGGCCAAGTTATGCGCGGCCTCGTCGTAGCGCGCGGTGCTCTGCCAGTATTGGCGCGGCACCAGGATGCCATCGGGCACGCCGTGGCACGTCGTGGGAATGTCGACGTTAAAGATGTCGTCGTGCACGAACTCGCTATCCTCGATGGTGCCGTCGAGGGCGTGTGCGACCAGCGAGCGCGTGTAGGCCAGCTCGATGCGATGACCCACGCCGTAGCCGCCGCCAATCCAGCCGGTGTTGACCAGGTACACGCGTGTGCGGCCGTCGGCAATGCGCTCGCCAAGCATCTTGGCGTAAACCATGGGGTCGAGCGGCATAAACGGCTCGCCGAACAGCGAAGAGAACGTGGGCGTGGGCTCGGTGACGCCGACCTCGGTGCCGGGAATCTTAGCCGTAAAGCCCGTCACAAAGTGGTACATGGCGGCATCAGCCGTCAGGCGTGAGATGGGCGGCAGCACGCCAAAAGCGTCGCAAGTCAGGAACAGCACGACACTCGGAGTGGTGCCCATGCCCTTAGTCCACGCGTTAGGAATGTGCTCCACGGGATAGGCCACGCGCGTGTTGTGCGTGATCGAGATGTCGTCGTAGTTGGGCTTGCGGTTCTCGTCGAGCACCACGTTTTCGCAAATGGCGCCAAAACGGACGGCGTTGAAGATCTCGGGCTCGTGGAAGGCGTCCAGGCCCTCGCATTTTGCGTAGCAGCCACCCTCGATGTTGAAGATGCCCATGTCGGACCAGCCGTGCTCGTCGTCGCCGATCAGCAGGCGCGTGGGGTTGGCAGAAAGCGTGGTCTTGCCCGTGCCGGACAGGCCAAAGAACACGGCAGTCTCGTGCGTGACGGGATCCATGCTGGCCGAGCAGTGCATGGGCAGCACGTCATCCTCGACGGGCAGCAGATAGTTCATGACGCTAAAGATCGACTTTTTAATCTCGCCGGAGTAGCCGGTGCCGGCGACCAGAATCACGCGTTCCTGGAAGTTGATGACCACGGCGGCGCTGGAGTTGAGGCCCTTGATGGCAGGATCGCACTGGTAACCGGGCGCTGCGAGTACGCAGAAGTCGGGCTCGCCGGCGCGCGCGATTTCGCGGGCGAGCGGACGGGCGAGCATTTGCTTAATGAAGAGTGCCTGGCTGGCACGCTCGCAGGCAACAAGCAGGCGACGCGTGTGGTTGCGGTCAGCGCCCGCCATGCCGCGCGTGACGAACACGTCGCACTCGTTGAGATAGTCGACGATGCCGGCCTTGATGGCCTCATAGCTCTCGACGGACAGCGGGCGGTTGACCGCGCCCCAGGCGATTTTGTCGTGCACGTCGGGCGTGTCGACGATAAAGCGGTCGTTGGGCGAACGGCCAGTGCGCTCCCCTGTCTCGATCACCAGCGCGCCATTGGATGCCATGCGGCCTTCTTCGCGGCGGATAGCGTGTTCGACGAGCTCCGCGGCGGGTAGATCGACCAGCAGACGGGGCTGATTCTCGGCGGGATCTTCAACGAGCGTAATACCGAAGTTGGACAAAACTTCTGCAGGGGTAACACCAGGCATGGGGCCTCCTTTAAAAACGCGACACATGGACGCGGCGCGCACTTTACTCACGTAAAGCCCGTTGTACCCGATATGCAAAAACGTTTTTGCGGCAAGGGCGGCAAGCCCGCCCAACGGTCAAAAATCGCAGGCAAGCGGCCTAGTCATTGGGGACGCTTTTAAACGACTAGTCATTGGGGACACTCTTGAACAGACAACATTCAAGGAGTGTCCCCAGATGCCGGCACTTAGGGACGTTCCCAAAGTGCCGGCACATAAGGAACGTCCCTAAGTGCCGACTACAGCGGCAGGCCTTGGCCGAGCATGGCTATGGCGCTCATCAGGACCAGCATGCCGGCGGCGTAGGGCAGGACGGCGCCCAAGAGTTCGGCATCCTTACCGCGCACGAGCACTGCGGCAAGACCAATGGCGAGGGTCTGCGGCGAGATCATCTTACCGGCGGCGACGCCCAGGGCGTTCAACGCGACCATCCAGTAGTCGCTCACACCCAGCGCAGTGGCAGCCTGGCTCTGAATGGGGCCAAACAGCATGCCCGAGGACGTGCCCGAGCCGGTCACAAACGCACCGACTGCGCCGATCCACGGAGCCAGAATCGGGTACAGCCCACCGGCGACGGCGATGCAGAACGCGCTGATCGAAGAGATCATGCCCGCGTAGCCCATCACCTTGGCGCAGCCCAGCACCGAAAGCATCGTGATAACCGTCGGCATCATCTGCTTCACAGTCGCGGCCAGCACCTCGCCCATCATGCGCGGCGAAGCGCCCTGAATGGCACCGCCGACAAACGCCGCCAGGAAAATCCAGACGCCTGGCGTGTTGATCCACGAAAACGTAAGCATACCGGGATTCTCACCGCAATACACCTGCACATGGCTCGCAAACGGCGCGAGCGCAGCATGTACAGCGGGCACCAGATTAGACGTGCCCAGCAGCAACACAAAGATCAGGATGAAGCACGACCAGGTCGAAAGCGCCGACTTAACGGTGAGCTTCTCCCCCGCCTCGATATTCATGTGAAAGCGTGCGTCCAGATGCCCCGACTTCTCGGCACGCATGGCAAGTGCAGCTGTCAGCGCGAGCGAAACGATGGATCCTACGACCACGGCCAGCTCGGGGCCCACAAACATGGCAACGACCAGAGCCGCGCCGACAAACGACACGCCGGAGAGCAACGCCACGCCGGCAACACCGTGCAGACGCTCGCCCACACTCGCGGCATTGCCCTGGTCATCGGCAACACGGCCCGCAACCAGCACAATAAATAGCGGCATCACCACAAAGAACGGTGCGAGCTGCACCAGCTGAACGGTCGCTAGGTGAAGGGAATCCAAACCCACCAGGTCGGCAACGGACACCGTGGGGATGCCGATGGAGCCGTAGGGCGTGGGCACGCCGTTGGCCAGCAGGCAGATGAGCACGGCAGGCACGGCCTCAAAGCCCAGGCCCGCGAGCATGCCGGCGGGAATGGCGACAGCGGTACCGAAGCCGGCCATGCCCTCCATAAAGCCACCGAAGCACCAAGCCACGAGCAGCGCCAGCAGACGGCGGTCGCTGCTGATGGAGGTGATCATGCTGCCGATCACGTCCATGGCGCCCGTACGAACGCACAGGTTATACGTGAACACCGCGGCGATGATCACCAGGACGATGGGCCACAGAGCCATCAAAAAACCTTCGAGCGAGGCGGTCGCGATCTGCGCTGCCGGCAGGTGCCACCATGCGAAGGCAAGCAAGCACGAAAGGACAAACGATCCGATAGCGGCCTTCCAAGCTGGCCATTTAAAGCACAGCAGCATCACGACCAGCCAAATAATCGGCACAAGAGCCAGTAAGAATGCGGCGACGTCCATAGGTAGAAGCTCCTTGGTACCGCGTGGGCGGCATCGGGGGTGTCACAAAACTTCAACAGGATACCGCACGTTTACCGACAAATTACAGCCGCCCGCCGAAATTATTGAACAATCCGTTCAAAAACACGAACGAACACCGTCGCGTCTATACTAAAGCGCAGCAATAGAAAGGACTCCGCTTTGAGCATCACGCCCCTCGATAGCATTCGCCGCGCCATCGCCCGCCGCAACGGCGTCTCCAACCCCGCTGCATCGAGAGACGGCGCCGCGAAGGCCCAGGGCGGCCGCATCGAGAACGGCCTCTTCCCTGCCTCGCACACTGCCGAGGAACTCGCACGCATCCAAGAGCTGAGTCAGCGCAACGCCGGCGGGCCCGATAGCAGCCAAGCCACACGTCGCCGGCGCGAACGCGATCGCAAGCCCGGCCCCGTCCGCCGCATGGTCAACGCTTGGTGGAACCGTCTGCTCGGTGCCGTCTACGGCGGCGGCTTCTCCATGCAGGAAGCGGAATACGAGGAGCACGCCACCCGCCGCGATTACCTTTGGAACACCCTGGGCACCGCCGTATGGGGCATGGCGTTTCCGCTGCTCACCATTGTGTCGACGCAGCTCGTGGGCGCCGAGGAGGCCGGCAAGTTCTCCATCGCCTTTGTTACCGGCACGCTCATCATGATCGCGTGCAACTACGGCGTGCGCAACTTTCAGGTCTCGGACATCGACGAAAAAACCTCCTTCGCCTCCTACCAGCTCAACCGTTGGCTTTGCGGAGCGCTCGCACTAGGCTGCGGCCTCACGTACAGCAGCGCACGCGGCTACGATGCGCAGATGGCCACGATCGGCCTGGGCGTCTACCTCTATAAGGTGATCGACGGCATCGCCGACGTGTACGAGGGCCGCCTGCAGCAGGCCGACAAGCTCTATTTGGCCGGCATGAGCCAAACGCTGCGTTCCGCCGGCGTCATCGCGGTCTTTAGCGTGGCACTGTTCCTCACGCGCAGCATGCCCATCGCGGCCATGGCCATGGGCATCGCCGCGATTGCCTCGCTCGTGCTGGTCACCGCCCCGCTCGCCCTGCTCGAGACCGAAAAATCACGCCGCATGAGCCTGCGCGAGGCTGGCCACCTGTTTATCCAGTGCGCCCCGCTCTTTGGCGCACTGTTCCTGTTTAACCTTATCGAGAGCATGCCCAAGTTCGTGATGGAAGGCGCGCTGGCCTACAAGTATCAGCTGTACTTTAATGCCCTGTTCTTTCCGGCGCAGGGAATTTTGTTGAGCATTGGATTTATCTATAAACCGCAGCTCCTGCGTCTGTCGAGCATTTGGGCGAATCCGCGCAAGCGTCGCCGCTTTGACCTGATTATTGTTGCCGTTATGGCGCTGATCGTGGTCATCACCGGCGTGTGCGCCGCATTTATGGCAGGTCCCGGTATTCCCCTCATGAGCTTTATGTACGGTCTCAGCTTTGAACGCTACCGTACGCTGGCGCTGCTGATGGTCGTCGCCGGCGGCGTCACCGCGGCCATCGACTTTATCTACGCCATCATCACGGTGCTGCGCCACGCTGGAGACGTCACCAAGATCTACCTGATCTGCTTTGCCGTGAGCGTGGTGCTCCCGGTGATTCTGATCAATCTGCTCGGCCTGATGGGCGCCGTCGTGAGCTACCTAGCCATCATGGCCCTACTGCTGGTACTGTTGATTATCGAGTACGCCCACATCCGCCAACGCATAGAGAGGGACCGAAATCCGTACGGCGCCTAATTCGAATCAATTTGAAGAAAAGAAACGTCGATGTTTTGGCACCAACCTCTTGCGCCGTTATTCCCCGGGGCGAATATTAGCGTAGAACTCCGCCCCGTCGTCCAGGCGCAGGATGCCCACGCGGCCGAACTCGGAGCCGGTGGCGGCGGCGCAGTCGATGTCGATGCGATCGGGCACACCGGCAGTGTCCTCGCCGCCCAAGCGCACGATCTGCCCGCGTCCCGATTCCTCATCGAGCCCCGCCAGACCACCGACCTCGCAATAGCGCCCAAGCGATACCGTGGGCGTGTGGCCGCTCACCACGACCGGGCCCTTGCCCTCGGCAGAAAGCAGCCCGGTCGGCACATCCCAATAGCCGTGACGAATCCATAGCAGGTCATCGGACGACTGCACCGCGAGCATCTGCTGCAGCAGCTCGCGATCGGCACCCACCGCTCCGACGCCATCGGCACAATCGACGCCATGCTCAAGCAAAAACGCGCGCGCCGCCTTCATCTCGATTCCAGCATGTACCAGCAGATACGGGCGCTCCTCGGTCTCGATCACCGCGTAGAGCGGCAGCGCGGCCATCCAACGCACGAGCTCCTCGTATGCCTCAAATTCCATGTCGTTGAGCTGCTCGCGCGTCGTCCAGCCACCGTTGATATCCCAGGTCTCGGCATCGAGCGGATCCTGGCCAATGATGGCATCGAGCATGATCTGCTCGTGATTGCCCTTGAGCACGCGGGCGTTGGGCAGCGAGCGCACGAGCTTAATAACACCGACCGGATCGGGCCCGCGATCGATCATGTCGCCCAGCACGTACAGTGTGTCGTCGGACGTCAACGAGATCTTAGACAGGGCCTCGTCAAGCGCACGCACGTGCCCGTGAGCGTCAGATGTCACATAGATCGCCATGGTACGCCTCTCCTTGCATTGCGGCCGAAGCCCGGTGCCGCAACTAAAACTTCAAGTTGAACTTAAACGTTACCCATTGTACTCCGTTGCAATAAAGCTGGAAAGGGTTTCCGAGCAGAGGCAAAGACGGCAGCCGTCTATGACGATATCGCGCACGCCCGCAATCCAACCCCATAAACCCACCATCTTTGGGTACAAATAACCGCAGGCAACTGACCGTGCCACGCCAACCACCCAGGAGCGGACACCATCTATGAACCAGATCCTTCTCTTTATCGGCCTCGTCATCATTTTGTGCCTGACCATCAAACCCGTCGGCAAAAAACTCCCCTTCCCCACCCTGCTCATCTTTATCGCGCTCGGCATGCTGTTGGGCGTCAACGGCCCGGCGCATATCGACTTTAGCGACTACGCGCTCACCGAAACCGTCTGCAGCACGGCGCTGCTGTTCATCATGTTCTACGGCGGCTTTAACACCAACATCGACCGCGCCAAGCCCGTCGCCGTGCCCGCGGTGCTGCTGAGCACGCTCGGCGTCGTCATCACCGCAGGCATCACCGGCGTGTTCGCCCACTTCGTGCTGGGCTTCGACTGGATCGGCGGCCTGCTGCTGGGATCGGTCGTGGCATCCACCGACGCGGCGAGCGTCTTTAGCGTACTGCGTGAGCACAGCCTGTCGCTGAGAGGTGGCACCGACTCGCTGCTCGAGGTCGAATCGGGCTCCAACGACCCCGTCGCCTACATGCTCACCGCTGTGCTCGCTACACTCGCGGCCGGCGGCGACATCAACATTCCCGCACTGCTGGCCAAGCAGATTATCCTGGGCGTGGGCCTGGGCCTTGCCATCGGCTGGGCGGCGGGCCGCCTGATTGAACGCGCGCACGCAACGGCCAAGGACGCGCAGACCATCTTCTTGTTCGCCGTGGCCATCGTCGCCTACGCGCTGCCGAGCCACCTGGGCGGCAACGGCTTTTTGGCCGTGTACCTGGCAGGCATTGTACTGGGCGCCAGCGACATCACCGGCAAGGTCGAGATGGCGCACTTCTTTGACACCCTCACCGAGATGGCCGAGATGACAATCTTCTTCTTGCTCGGCCTGCTCGTGACGCCCGCCCGCCTGCCGCAAATGCTGCTGCCGGGCCTGGCGCTCATGGCGTTTATGCTCTTCGTGAGCCGTCCCATCGCCGTCGGCGTGCTCCTGGCGCCCTTTAAGACGAACCCCCGCCAGGTCGCGCTCGTAAGCTGGGCGGGCCTGCGCGGAGCAGCCTCGGTCGTCTTTAGTCTCCTTGCCGTGGTGGCCGGCGTTCCCGGCGGACACGACCTGTTTGACCTGGTATTTGTGATTGCCGTGTCGAGCATTGTGGTGCAGGGCTCGCTGCTGCCAGTAGTGGCGAAGAAGCTCGATATGATCGATACGACCGGCGACGTGCGCCGCACCTTTAACGACTACCGCGACGAGGACGGCATGTCGTTTGTAAAGCTCAAGGTGGGCGCTGGACATCCGTTTGCCGGACGCTCGCTCGCCGACATTGGCAGCGCAACGGACATGCTGGTGGTCTTGGTGCTGCGTGACGGGGCGCACCCGGTACTGCCCAACGGCGATACCGTGATCCAGGAAGGCGATCTGCTGGTGATGGCCGCCCCAACGTTCGAAGAGCGTGCCGAGGTTACGCTGCGCGAGGTCACCGTGACGCCCTACGGTCGCCTGGCCGGCCAGCGCCTGCGCGATGTGCCGCAAGGCAAGCATCCGTTTATTGTGGTGATGCTCAAGCGCGAAGGCCAAACGATCATCCCCGACGGCAACACCCTCATATACGCCGGCGACGAAGCCGTCATCGCCACGCTGGCGTCGTAGTGACCAGGAGGTGGCTAATTTGCGACGAAGAGATCAAGCGCCTAGAGAACCTTATGTCTTCGCTCGCTGATTTGGATTTGCCTGAGGAGTAAAGCGCCCCTCCCCCATGTAACCATCCTGTAAATCATAGCGGCGTAGTCGAGTTTTACCGTGATGCGGTCGCGCCTACCGCTCCACTGTGCTAAAGTATCCCGAACGTTCAAACGACTACGAGGGGAACCAGAAGATGGCACGTGTGCACAACTTCTCAGCTGGCCCGGCCGCACTGCCTACAAGCGTGCTCGCCGAGATCGCCGACGAGATGATGGACTACCGCGGTTGCGGCATGTCCGTGCTCGAGATGAGCCATCGATCTAGCATGTACCAGCAGATCATCGACGACGCCGAGGCAACCCTGCGTCACCTGCTGCACATCCCCGACAACTACCGCGTCCTGTTTTTGCAGGGCGGCGCCACGCTGCAGTTTGCGGGCATCCCCATGAACCTCATGCGCCGCGGCCGCGCCGGCTACATCGTGACCGGCAACTTTGCCAACAAGGCATACAAAGAAGCCGCCAAGTACGGCGAGGCCGTGCTGCTCGCGAGCTCCGAGGACACCAACTTCGACCGCATTCCCAACATGGCCGACATCAACGCGCGCATTGCCGACGAGGCCGCGGGCGACGGGCTCGACTACGTCTACATCTGCCAGAACAACACCATCTTTGGCACCATGTACCACGAGCTGCCCGCTTGCGGCGATGTGCCGCTGGTCGCCGATGTCTCGAGCTGTTTTCTGTCGCAGCCGCTCGACGTTGAGCGCTACGGGCTCATTTACGCCGGCGCGCAGAAAAACGCCGGTGCCGCGGGCGTGACCGTGGTCATCGTGCGCGACGATCTCATCGCAGATGGCCCCGCCTTTGCGCAGACGCCGCAGTACCTGGACCTTAAGACCCAGGCCGCCAAGGGCTCCATGCTCAACACGCCCAACACCTTTGGCATCTACGTGTGCGGCAAGGTGTTCCGTTGGGTTGAACAGACCGGTGGACTTGCCGCCATGGCCGAGCGCAACTGGGCCAAGGCCAATCTGCTCTACGACCTGCTCGAGCACAGTAAACTATTCCACGGCACCGCGCAGACAGACAGTCGCTCCATCGCCAACGTCACGTTCCGTACCGGCGACGCCGAGCTCGACGCGGCCTTTGTCGCAGGCGCGGCCGAGCACCAGATTCAAAACGTCAAGGGCCATCGTCTGGTAGGCGGCATGCGCGCTAGCGTCTACAACGCCGTAACCATGGAAGATGTGCAGGCACTGGCCTCGTACATGAAGGACTTCGAAGCGCAGCATAGTTTGAGCCCGCGATCTAACTAGCCCGCAGCACGCGGGCCGACCAGCCATCTCAAACCACCCTGTTTAGATCAAAACCTGCTAAGGAGTTTTTCCATGCGTAAGATTAAGACCATCGACGATATCACCAAGGACGGCAAAGTCGAGTTTGGCGAGGGCTACGAATTTGTGAGCACCGCCGAAGAGGCCGACGCGATCCTGATGCGCTCGACCGACCTGCACGGCTACGAGCTGCCCGAGGGCATCCGCGCCATCGCCCGCTGCGGTGCCGGCGTCAACAACATCCCCGTCGAGGAGTACGCCAAGAAGGGCGTCGTCGTCTTTAACTCCCCCGGCGCCAACAGCAACGCCGTCAAGGAGCTCGTCCTAGGCATGCTGGTGCTCTCGAGCCGCGGCGTGGTGCAATCGATGAACTGGGTGCGCGACAACGCCGACGACCCCGAGATCCAGGTCGATGCCGAAAAGGCCAAGAAGGCCTTTGTGGGCCGCGAGCTCAAGGGCAAGCGCATCGGTGTCATCGGCCTGGGCAACGTGGGCTCCAAGGTCGCCAACGCCTGCGTCGATCTGGGCATGGACGTCTATGGCTACGATCCGTTCATTTCCGTTGAGCACGCGTGGGTGCTGAGCCGCGAGGTGCAGCGCGTGGGCACGCTCGAGGATCTCTGCCGCGGCTGCGACTACCTCACCGTGCACGTGCCCAGCAAGGCCGACACCATCGGCATGATCAGCACCGAGCAGATTAACCTGCTGGCACCCGACGCCGTGCTCATCAACTACGCGCGCGAAACCATCATTGACGAGGACGCCGTCGACGCTGCCCTGCGCGAGGGCAAGCTCAGCTGGTTTAGCTGCGACTTTGCCACTCCCAAGACCGTCAAGATGCCCAATACGTTTATCACCACGCACTCGGGCGCCGGCACCGGCGAGGCCGAGGCCAACTGCGCAGACATGGCCATCAGCGAGCTCAAGGATTACCTGGAGAACGGCAACATCGCACATAGCGTCAACTACCCCGCCTGCAGCATGGGCAAGGCGCGCGCCGCAAGCCGCATCGCCTGCCTGCACGCCAACGTGCCCAACATGATCGGCCAGATCACGGCCATTCTCGCCAAGGACAACGCCAACGTGCAGCGTATGACCAACGAGTCCGCTGGCGAGAACGCCTACACCATGTTCGACACCGACGAGCACCTGGACAGCAGCACCATCGAGGCGCTCAAGCAGATTCCGTCGATGTATCGCGTGCGCGTAATCAAATAGCGCCGGCTGATCTGACGGGCAGTTCCCCATGTGGCCTGCCCGTCACTGACATTGAATGCCCGCGGGGGCGCCTTTCGCACGAGAGGCGCCCCCGTTTTTGTGAGCACTCCATTAAATGCACCGAGCCGCTTCTTGGCATACAATCTGTATGTTTACCTAACTATCTGTGAGGTGCCTATGGTTGATACAGATTTTGCTTGGCGGCTTACGCAAGGACTCGTGCGGATCGACAGTTCCGACCCGGGTGCGTATGAGGACGAGATTGAGCGCTATATCAAAGCGTTGGCTGAGGAACGGTTGGCGCAGCTGAGTCATCCGGTGCTCCATGCCGTGCAGGTTGAGGAACTCGAGGTGCTGCCCGGGCGCCGCAACCTTATGGTCACCGTGCCGGGACTGAGCGACGAGCCACGGCTCGTCTATATCTGCCATATGGATACCGTTACGCTGGGCGATGGCTGGGACGCGGACATTCCGCCGCTCGGAGCGATCGTGCGCAACGATAAACTCTATGGCCGCGGCACCTGCGATATGAAGGGTGGCCTAGCCTGCGCCATTGCCGCACTGGTCCATACGCTCGAGCGCGTGGCGGCAGAAGGCGAGCTGCCCCGCCGTGGCTTTTCGCTCATCTGCTCGGTCGACGAGGAAGATTTTATGCGCGGCTCAGAGGCCGCGATCGATGCCGGCTGGGTCGGCTCGCGTGAATGGGTGCTGGACACCGAACCCACCGACGGACAGATCCAGGTGGCGCACAAGGGGCGCACGTGGTTCGAGATTGAAATGACTGGCGTGACGGCGCATGCGAGCCAGCCCTGGAAGGGCGCGGATGCCGTCGCTGCCATGGCCGAGGTCGTGTGTTCGCTCCGTCGCGCGTTTATGGCGCTGCCCGCGCACGATGAGCTGGGGCCTTCGACCATCACGTTTGGCCAAATCGAGGGCGGATATCGCCCCTATGTCGTGCCCGACCGCGCCAAAGTCTGGGTCGACATGCGTCTGACGCCTCCGACCGATACGGCCGCCGCGAAGCGCATGGTAGAGCTGGCCATCGCCGGCGCCGAAGCCGCGGTCCCCGGTTGCCATGGCAGCTACACCGTGACGGGCGACCGCCCCGCCATCGAGCGCGACCCGAACTCTCCCCTTCTAGCAGCGCTCAAGCGTGCCGCCGATGACGTGACGGACGCGGACACGACCGTCGGCTTCTTTACCGGCTACACCGACACCGCCGTCATTGCCGGCAAGACAGGTAACCGCAATTGCATGAGCTACGGTCCCGGGTCGCTCGCGCTCGCGCACAAGCCCAACGAATATGTGCCCCACGCCGATATCGTTCGTTGTCAGCAGGTGCTAATCGCGCTCGCCGATAACGTGCTCTGGGACGCGAGCGGCCAAGTTGGGGCATAATAAGCCGCGAACAAACCGACTCGTGCGTTAGGACCGCCCATGAAAGCACTTCCGTTTCCCTGCATCCGCCCGGCTCAGGACCGCGTGCTCGAGGCGCTGCCTGCAATGGGCAGCATCCTGAGCGGCAACGATGCTCTGCGCGGAGCCCTTGCCGATGGTCTGATGCTCAAGGACCCGGGTGCGGCGTATTACGTGTACGAATGCTCGGGCGAGCCGGGACGTGTGACGGGTGTCGTGGCGATCTGCCCGGTTGGTGCGCTGGCGGGCGGCGACGCGGTTGCCGCCGATACGACCGCCGCTGCGCGCGCAATCGCCGACCTCAAGGTACAGCCCCGTCCCGTAACGCTTGTCTACGAAGCCTCTCCCGTCATGGATATCATCCTCGGCGCCGCAAAAGAGGGCGCTTCACTCTATGCCGTCACCGACCCCGCCGGCATTACGCACCGCGTGTGGGAGGTCAAGCGCGAGGACGCCGTCGGGGCCATCCGCGCCATGCTCGACCAGGCGCCGGAGCCGGCACTGGCCGACGACCCTGCCTACGCTGTCGCACTAGTCGAGGCATCACAGCTCCTGGCCGACGATGCACGTGCCGCCGGCACCTACACGGGCAAAGAGCCGTTCAACTTTGCCGTAGCTGCGCTCTTCCCCGCCGCGCAGGTCAGCGGCGGCGCGGCGCAGGTTCCGACGGGTCTGCTCACGCACCAGGTCGCGCGGTTCTAGCAAGACCAGACCGTCCAGCACAAAAATCGGCAGCCCAACAAACAGGGGGCGGAGATGCAGCAGGTACATGCATCTCCGCCCCTTTTGCGTCGAGAAGTTATGCCGACGACCCGTGCCGCCGCGCTCGCGTTATCCGCGCTGCGGACCCGCAGTAGCCACGAGCGGTTCAAGCCCCAGCTCGCGCGCGTAGTCTTCCTGCGTAAAGACTTCGACCAGTTCAAACGTATCGGCCGCATCGTCAAACGCAAAATGCAGCACTGAGCAGTTGCCCGGCACGCGTTCGCGCTCGTCGGCCGCCGCGCCCCGCACGTGGTCCAAAAACTCCTTGATAGCCGAACCGTGGCTCACCGCGAGCACGCACTCGTGGTCCGGACGTCGCATAAGATCGGTTATCGTCGCCGCCATGCGCTCGCGCACCTGCATCTGGCCCTCGCCGCCAAACTGACGATAGAAATCTCGCCACGGGCGCTCGGGCATAAGCATCACGCGCTCGGCCTCAAAGTCGCCAAAGAACCACTCACGCAGACCGTCCAGGCGCTCGTACGCCAAGCCCGGCCACAGGTTGGCGATAGTCTGCTCGGTGCGATGAAGTGTGGAGGTGTAGGCATGATCGGGTTCAATGCCGCGCGCACGTAAGAACATGCCGGCACGCGCCGCCTGGTCGCATCCCAGCTGCGTGAGCGGCGAGTCACTCCAACCCTGAATAATGCGCTTAAGGTTGAATATTGTCTGCCCATGACGAACCAGATACAGGTCTTTATTCATAGGGGTCCTTTCGTTCGTTACCAATCAAGGAGCGAAAACGCACCGTCGCAATAGCCAAAATGAAGCACGGCACCGTTGTCGGGTAGCTCTCCCCTGCCAGTCACATACTCAAGAAACTCCTGGCAGGAAGAGCCGTGGGAGACTGCCAGCACACAGTCGTGCTGCGGCCTGGCCATGATGTGGGACAGCGCCGCGACCATGCGCGACTGGAGCTCGCCTTCAGACTCGCCACCAAAGGCCACCGGATAATCACCCCAGGGCTGCGGCGGCATCTCGCGATTTGATGTACCCTCCAGCGAGCCCAAATGCCACTCGCGCAGGTCATCGACCAGCTCTATCGAGCGGCCCTCACCAGCAATTAGCTCAGCCGTATGCCGCGCCCGGCCCAACGGCGAGGAATACACACGGTCAAAGGTCACGCCACGCGCCTCAAACGCCGCGCGCGTCGCCAGCGCCTGCTCGCGCCCGCGCGCCGTAAGCGGCGAATCGTGCCCACCCTGCAAAATGTTCTGCACATTGAGCTCAGTCTGCCCATGCCGCACCAAATACAAATCTGCCACACGTCCTCCCCTCGCACCACCGCAAAGGGGACAGGTACCTTTGTGGTGGTTTACCGCCGGATCACACCGCGGTGACGCTCAGCTACACCAGCACGTCGGCGAGCGAACGCTTGGGTACGTGGTGCACCTGCGCCTCGTCGCGCCAATAATTGATGGAGCCGTCGGGGTTGGAATCGATCGCATCGATCACCTGCGTCTCGGCCGGAACGCCAAGCGCCATGATCAGCTTGAGCTCATACCTGTCGTTATCGAGCCCCATGGCATCGATCGCGTGGGGCGTAAAGGCCTTGAACATGCAGGCTGCCACCTCGGGCGTGGCGCTGCGGGCGGCGAGCATCATCGTCTGCGCGGCAATGCCCGTGTCGACCTCGGTAATGGGAGCGGCGGGCTTGCCCGGAACGGCGCGCTCGGCAAGAATCGCGATGTAGCCGGTCGGGCGCTCACCCTCGGCAGGACCCGGCCAGTCCTTAAGCGCGCCGGCCCATGCAAGCTCGTCAAACACGTGAGCGCAGTCCTCTGCACCGCTTACCACATGAAAACGCAGACGCTGAGCATTGGCGCCGCAGGGAGCCAGGTGCGCCAGTTCCGCCAGCTCGAGCAAAAACTCGCGCGGCACGCGCATGGACTCGTCAAAACGGCGGCACGTACGGGCACGACGGACCAGCGCATCAAACGCTTCCAAGCCGAGCTTTTCGCAACCCTGCTTTGCCATCGATTCGACACTCGACGGTGCCTCGGGAACTGCTTCGTTCATAGGGAACCCCCAATACAAGCCAATTGTCCTTAGGAAAATCTAACCTAAAACGTAGGCAATAACGAACAGGGCAGCAATATTCTACACCTGTTGAATAGAAAATCGCGACGTGGGGAACAACGGAAACAATTCGGGACCTTTTCCTTGATTATCAACTTCATCCGAACACTTCCCACATTCATCCGCACATGTGCGGATGAATGTGGGAACCCGATACCCTGAGGGCCGGACCGGCCGGCCCCGGGAGATCGGAGGACGGCATGTCCGGAAAGAAGAATAGGG
>JAXJEC010000030.1:0-8095 GCA_036301625.1 Collinsella sp.
TCATTGCCCTGCTCGGCGCCATTGCGTTTGAGGGATTCCAGCTGTTCCGCGGCCCCACCCAAGCGGAGTCGGAGACCCAGCAAAAAGAGGACGATAACCAGTACCTGGACATCAACACCCTCAAGGGCGACCCCAACGACGAGGACGACGAGTAGCGAGGGCTGAAGGCGACCACAGGATCCCGCATCCAGCACCGACTTCTAAGTGCTGTTTTGTCATCCAGCCACACTTTTCCGAAGTTTTAAGGTGCCCATTTCGACACTTTTCCGTACTTTTACACGGCTGATTTCGACACTTTTCCGGATGAAAGCCGAATAATCACTTGGGAAACCAACGCCATCCGCGCGTCATTTCGCGGATGGCGCTTGATTTCTGTCCGTACACGTTGAGTCCGTACACGTTGATAGACTCCATCTTGCCCGCAAGGAGCGGGCGCGTTTTATCCAGAGTCGGGGTAGAGAGTTGGCTCCACGATCCCGACGCCAACCGGCCAAGAGGCACGGTGGCCCTGCCAACATCGATGAAAGGAGTCCGTATGGACAATTTCTCCGTGCGCAGTGAGCGCAACTTCCACAACCTGGCAGCCAAGCCAAAACGAATGCATCTTCTGGACGAGCCGAGCGGCTATGCCTCGGCCATGGTCAAGAACAGCCTCTCCCACCGAATGCGCTTCACGGTACAGAAGCTCGAGGAAGAGCTCTGCGCTGCTGGCAATCCGCATGTGCTACAGATTAAGTTGTTCGGAGACGATTTGCGTGAGCCGTCTAGCTGGAAGCTCTTTGCCGACGGCGCGTGCGTCGCAAGCGGCTCGGGCGACTTTGCCCGCGAGTGCTTCTGCGAGGGAGCTGAGGTGTTTCTGGACCTGTGTCGCGACGCCGTACGCACAGCCGAGCTGCGGCAGTGGAGCGAAAGGGAGTATGAGCTGTTGAGTGCGGCCCGCGGGATTGCGATGGTGTAGGCAGACAGACCAGACAGCTCGTCATACTGGTTGACGCTTCGATTCAAACAGCAGTGCGAAGTCGCGCTTACAGCCCTGCCATGCCAAACCGAATGGCGTTCTCAAAAGGCCTACCTCCCCACCGCCTTCAGCTTCAGCAGCAGGTCGCCCAGCTCGGAGCACTTGCTGGAAAGGCGCGTCTGAGCTCGCTCGCCCATCCCCCACCGCTGGCGGACTTCCTGGGCGCGCGGGCTCACGCGGTAGTCCCCGTCCATCACCTGCTTGAGCAGCTTGGCGGTCACGCGCGCATCGGCAAGGGCGCTGTGGGCGTGACCCGTCGACTCGTCGAACTCGATGCCAAACCACGTCGCCGCGTCACTCAAAGAGACGCACCCGTGGCTGCCCACGTCCATGATCGAGGTGTAAAACGCCTGCAGGTCGGCCCAATCCGTAGGAAATGCGGAAAGATCGATGTGCTTTGCCTGGCACTCGGTCAAAAGCTGTCGACGGTCCGCCCCGCTCCAGCAAACTACCTGTGCGGAGTAGCGACCGATCCAATCGCTGAGCCTTTTGATTACCATGTAGAGCGGATCGGCCATCGCAGTGTCCACGGCCGATATCCCCGTAAGCTCGCGGACGGAAAACGCAACGCCTTCGGTAAATTCCGTCTGCACAAACTGCGAGAACTCGCCCATAACGTTGCCGTGGTAATCGAGCTTGACGGCGCCGACCTCGATAATCTCATTGCGCAGTCCACGGCGCTGGCGCTGCTTTGGCACCGGCGCAAACTCAAAGTCCAGCACAATCTGGCGCGCAAAGTTCGTCGTATCGATAGCCGAGATACACGGCGTCTTTTCAGCTGACACGGTTATGGCCTTTCTCCATTGCCTGCCGCTTGCTACATAGGCGGCTACATTGCCGTAAGGTTAGGCGCTCGTGCGGACATGAAATCGGAGCGCAATGCCACGCGCGCCAGGCACACGCCATGCAGACGGCCCCAAGAGAGTCGCCCGCTCTATTCAAATGCATGAAAAAGATTTAGGCCCGGTGACTTGAATCAGCGGTCATCCCGGGCCCATCAATATGCAGTGTACCTACAGAGGGCTGGTTAATCAAACGGGCTTTCGGTGACGAAGACCTGCGCGTCTAGCCCCAATCGCCCAGCGCCGTCTTCTGCCGCCCTTACGAAAGGCCGCTATTCGAGGGAATCACGTTGCTGTTATTATCGAACATATATTCGTATTTATGACCGCGCTTTGATAGAATGGCAGTTGTTGACGGCAGTTCCATGTGCCGGGCAGCGCCCTCCATGCGACGGGAGGTGATGCCCATGACCGATCTGATTGATTTCGTGAAGCTCCTGACCGCTTTGGTCTCGCTCCTCACGGCGCTTATCGGACTTTCCGAGGCACTTAAGCAGCGTACGAAGCAAAAGAAGAGGGGTCGACGCCGTTAAGGCATTGACCCCTTGAACTAAGTAACGGCGCTGCCCAGCTATCACCCTTGGGCTGCCGTCGACTTTATTCTACCCACGGTTGCCAGGTTTAACAAATGAATTTTCAGTAATGGAGCCTCGGAGCCCGCTCGCTCAACCACCTGGCCATCGGATTAGCCGGATTCTGGGACACGCCTTCCGTCCCAGGCCTCTACCGGAAAATGCGTCCCACCCTGAGGCTCGATTCCGGGACACGGTTTCCGTTTGAAGCCCCGATGGGAAAGCGTGTCCCGTTCCGAGAGCTCATTCCGGGATGCAGTTTCCGCTAGAGATGCCACCGGGAAAGCGTATCCCGTTTTGGAGCCGAATTCCGGGTCGTAGTTTCCGCCTGAGGGCCGATCCGGAAACGGCATCCCATTCTGAAGCCGAAATCTGGAACGCACTTTCCGCCAAAGGTCGCAAAAGGAAAGCACATCCCATTCCCAGCATCAAATCAGGACGCGCTTCATTATCCCCGCCCTCACATCTCGGCAAACGAGATCAGCTTGACGTCTCCCCTGCTCGCCGCAGCTTCCTGACATCCTTGCGTAAAGCCACGCTTCGAGAAGATCACGTAGCTTTTATGCTGCTGCCTAAAGAGCTCGCTTCGGTACACGAGCTTTTCCAGAACATCCTCGCCCACCGGTTCATTGCGCCATTTGCACTCCGCAAACAGCGCAGCGCCCTCGCCATCGTCAACAATCAAGTCGATTTCTTCCTGCGTATGCGTACGATTATCCGTCCCCCACCAGCGCCCGGCGCTCGCCGGAACCGCATCGAGCTGGCCCGCGCGCGCGAGTTCGTAAACATATTGCCTGCATATAAGCTCAAAGACCGTACCCATGTAATCCGATACGTGCGGCTCAATGCGCTCATACGCCATCTCGGCCATATCGTTTTGAATCAGCCCGATGTTCTGCGGAACAAACTTGTACCAGAACCTAAACATCTGGTCGCTCAGCAGATACACGGCTCGCTTATTACTCGTCTCGTTTAGGGGCAGTTCGCGCTCGACAATCCCAAGCGACGCCAGCTTATCCACATAGCTCTTTACGTTGCTCGCAGGGATTCCCGTGGAGCTCGCAATCTCCGAGATCTTCGAGCGCCCCTGGGCAATTGCCTGCACGATCGCATCATATTGCTCGGGATTGCGGCACTCTTGCAACAGCAGGTTACTCGGCTCCTCAAAGAGATAGCCCGTAGGAGTAAGAAAAAGACGTTTGATGTTGTCCTTGAGCGGTGCGGCGGGATCGACTTTCTCGATATATGCAGGAATGCCACCCGTCATGCCATAGCAAACTGCAGCGTCTTCGCGACCCATGTTCTGCCACAACCCGAGGGTCGTCGTAAAATCGAGCGGCATGATCTTAAACTGGGCCGTACGCCTACCGTATAGTGGGCTCTCGTAGCCCAACACCTGTTCCTCCATAAACGAAAGAGACGAGCCGCATAGGATCAGCATTAGCCTGGTCTCTTTGTATAAGTGGTCGATCTTGTCTTGCAGCAACGAGCTGATTTCGGGATTCGATTGGGCGAGATAGGGATACTCGTCAATCACGACAACCAAACGTTCCGTGCGAGCCATGGTGGCCAATGCATCGAACGCTTCGTCAAAACTACGAAACGACACGCCTGTAGCACCAACCGAGCCTGCAAGTATCGCCTGGCTAAAGCCGTGCAGGTTTGCCTCTGCATTGGTACGACGAGCTTGAAAGTAAATAGCCTTCTTACCTTGGATGAACTCTGTGATAAGGCGCGTTTTACCCACACGACGGCGGCCGTAAATCACAGGCATCTCAAAGGAGTCCGTGCCATACAGTCGATTGAGCTCGGACATTTCCGCTGTTCTTCCGATAAACATAGGGCCATCCTTCCTTTACGTTATAGCTAGCTATATTATACCTTCCTATAATATAGCTAGCTATAACGTAATTCGACAAGCGGCGCACACGAAAGGGGCGGTACACCACCGCACGTGGACCGTTCCGGAAAATGCATCCCGTTCTGGAGCCAAAAACTGGGCCGTAGTTTCCGCCAAGCATCCCATCCGGAAAGCGTGTCCCGTTCTGAGTGGCAATTCCGGGACACAGTTTCCGCAGATATACGGCGACGATCCGCAGCCCGTATCACATGCCTTCAAGCATGCGATCCTGAAACACAAAACAGCAGATAGAATGCTCTTTTTCAAAAAGTACACGTCCCGAAACTTACCAAGACTTCATATCTAGCTACCGTTCAAGGTCGCCGATTACCGTCCGCCGATTCGGATGTAAAAATGTCGCC
The DNA here is from genome assembly GCA_036301625.1 of Collinsella sp. Classification (GTDB taxonomy): domain Bacteria; phylum Actinomycetota; class Coriobacteriia; order Coriobacteriales; family Coriobacteriaceae; genus Collinsella. The sequence goes on from JAXJEC010000030.1 coordinate 4,695, forward strand.
AAAAGCAGGTCATCTACCTGCATGGTTAGATTTTGGTCAGCTTTTGGTCAGCTGAGCGGCAAGTTCCAGCTGATACGTTTTTGCTACCCAAAAGGAGGCGGTAGCTCATGATCCATTGCAATGACCAACTCATCGACCAGCTGTTGAACCAAGCCGAACAAGAGGGGCGCTGCCTGATCCCCCCGAGCACGGCGATCCGAAAAGCGCTCCTTCGGCGCACCGGCGGCACGGTTGTCTCGCCCATGCCGGGGTTGTTTGCGCGAAAAACGCGCTGGGATGAACTCAACCGAGCGCAACGCCATTGCGAGATTATCCGCGCCCTTGCGATCATCCATCCCGATTGGACGTTCTGCTCGTTTTCGGCAGCTTGCCTGCTGGGGCTCGAGGTCTCGTGGCGGCACCTGAATGTCGTGCATGTCTGCAGCTCGACAAAGCCGTCGGCTCGTCCGGGCGCACATATTCAGCGGCACCAGATTGAGCCGGCCGGAGCAATACGCAGAGCCGGCATATCGGTAACGCCGCCCATCCAAACGGTCACAGATTGCCTGCTGCAAACTGGTTTTGCCGATGGCATGCCCATTGCCGATTCGGCGATCCTAAAGCTCGGCCTTGCGCCGGAACAGCTGATGGAGGCCGTTGAGCAACGAGCGACCGCCCGCAATGGTCGCGCGATTCGCACCGCCCTCACAACGCTTCGATATGCCGACGCCCGCGCCGAGAGCGGCGGGGAATCGGTCGCCCGAGCCGTCATGATCGAGACGGGCTTTGCGCCCGACTGGCTTCAATACGAGCTGACGGACCCCTTCGATTCGGCCAAGCCCATACGAACGGACTTTGCCTGGGAGCGCCAGGCGCGGGAACTCACGCTGGGCGAGCTCGACGGGCTCATCAAATATACCGACCAGACCATGCTGGCCGGACGCACCACCGCCGAGGCGCTCGTTGCCGAACGACAGCGCGAGGCGCACCTATCGCTCTACGGCCACCCTCTGCTGCGCTTTACCATGAACGAGGTCCGCTCGGCAGGAATGCTCGCCAAAAAGCTGCAGACGGCAGGCATCCGGCAGACCGCGCTGCCGACGTGGCTCAACGACGTGGAGCTGTAGGAGCTGCTAGGCCGTGCATCGCCGGATCGCATCCCCCCTATCTGGGCCGCGTTTTCCCAACGGCCACGCCAACGGAAAGCGCGGCCCAGCCTGGACGCTCAAAACGGGATGCACTTTCCGGATGGCGGGCCTGGCGGAAAGCGTGTCCCGGAATCAGGTCTCGGAACGGGTCGTGCTTTCCGGTTGAGTCCTTCAGCGGAAACCGCATCCCGGAATAAACGCTCAAACTGGGATGCACTTTCCAAACGGCCGGCCAGCGGAAAACACATCCCATTCTGAGGCACGATTCCGGGACGCAGTTTCCGCATGCGGCCCCGTTGGGAAAGTTAATCCCGTTCCGAGGCTGGATTCCGGGACGCAGTTTCCGTATGCGGAGGCGCTCCAAAATCAGAACCACCCTTAAAAAGGGTGGTTTGCTCTTAGGGTATAACCCACGGGCCCCGGGCTCGCGTCTAAAGGCGCGGGCCCGGACTTCGTCCAGGCCTAGTGCATCTTGACCCGTGGCGCGCCGGTCGAACCGGCGGGATCACCCCCTCTTGAAGGGGTCCTCGTACTCCTTCACGCTCAGCTTGTCCAGCGCGATGTCGTGGGACTCCTGCTCCCTGATGTACTTGGCGATCGTCGCCTCGTTCAGGCCGACGGTGGACACGTAGTAGCCCTCCGCCCAGAACTTCCTGTTGCCGAACTTGTACTTGAGGTTGGCGTGCCTGTCGAATATCATCAGCGAGCTCTTCCCCTTCAGGTAGCCCATGACGCTCGCGACGCTGTACTTCGGCGGGATCGCCAGCAGCACGTGCACGTGGTCGGGCATCAGGTGCCCCTCGATTATCTCGATCCCCTTGTACTCGCACAGCTTCCTGAGGATCTCCCCTATGTCGCTCCTGATTTGGTTGTAGATCACTTTGCGCCTATACTTCGGCGTGAACACGATGTGGTACTTGCACATCCACTTCGTGTGGGAAAGGCTGTAGGCCTTCTGGGCCATGGCGACCACCCCTTCGACTCGAATTCTTGACGGCCTGAACAATCGTCAATATCGGTCGGAGGGGTGGCTTTGTAAAGCCGTTTGTCTCCACCCGCGTAGCGGGTGGTTTAAAGCTGGCCGCTGCGCGGCCAGCGGACTAAAGTCTTGAAAACAAAAGGCCCCGGCTCGCGCTGGAGCCGGGGCCAAAGGTGCAGCATATACAGTTGGTGTTGTGCGCGAACAGCCCATCAGCAATGCCGTCTGCGCCCTACCCTACCCACGGTGACGGGCGCGGCTGTACGGCGTATCCACCATGGGCAGATCTGGACGCAGCTTGCCGTCAAACGCGCGATAGGCGTTCTGTACGGCGGGCGCCGTGGGGATCGTTGCGATCTCGCCGATGCCCTTGCCGCCGTATGCCACGGGCAGCAGCTCGTCCTTCTCCACGTAGATGGCGTGGATATCCGGAATCTCGGGCGCACGGAACAGCCCGAGCGTACCGTACCTTGCCTGGGGTACGCAGTCCTTGAGCGGCCAGTCCTCGGTAAGCGCATAGCCCATACCCATGAGCACGCCGCCTTCGATCTGACCCTGGATGGAGATAGGATTGACCACCTTGCCGGAATCGTGCGCGGCATAGACCTCGCTCACGCGACCGTCATCGTCCAGAATGACTACATGCGTGGCAAAACCGTAGCAGATGTGACTCTTGGGGTTGGGAACATCCGCACCCAGTTTGTCGGTCGGCTCCAGGTACACATAGCCAAACTCGCATCCCTCGAGCACCTTGATGGCGGCCGCGGGATCCTGAGGATGCATACCCTGGCCGGCAATGAGCTCCTGCGTGTGCAGCTGATAGGCGCGACCGTCGTCGTACTCGATTTTGACGCCGTCGCCATGCGCATTCACGGGAGCGGCGGGCGCAGACTTGCCGGCCTCGATGTCAAGCATGGCATCGCGCAGCAGGAAGGCGGCACCGCGCACGGCCTCGCCGGTCACGACCGTCTGACGCGAGCCAGACGTGGTGCCGGAGTCGGGAGCGTTCTCGGTGGAGCACTCGCCGTTGGCGATGCAGCGAAGCGGCAGGCCGCATGCCTCGGCAACGTCCTGCAAAAAGACGGTGTTGCAGCCCTGGCCGATGTCGGACGTGGCGGCATAGACCACGGCGCGGCCATCCTCGACGCGAATCTTGCAGCGGCCGGCATCGGGCAGGCCAACGCCCACGCCGGCGTTCTTCATGGCGCAGGCGATACCGGCGTGTCCGGGATGCGCATAGTAGGCATCCTTGACCTCGAGCAGTGTCTCCTTAAGCGCCGTGGAACAGTCGGCAA
>JAXJEC010000031.1:0-36651 GCA_036301625.1 Collinsella sp.
ACCTATCGAAACACATCTCCACCGTTCCATCAACTGGGAAAACGGCGCCCCCGGACCCCAGGAGGGGCCGCGGGGGCGTTCAGCTAACTGCGGGAATGGCCTATCCGCTCAATGTGTTCGGCTGAGATCGGAAATCAACCACCTAGTCATTGGGGACGTTCTTAAACGACCAGTCATTCAAGAACGTCCCCAACGACTACATGAAAGCGCCCTCAAGCGGATGTGCTTGAGGGCGCCTCTTGCTTGACTAGCTTTCGATATAGTCCTTGAGCTTGCTCGAGCGGCTCGGGTGGCGAAGCTTGGCCAGAGTCTTGGACTCGATCTGGCGGATGCGCTCGCGCGTGACGCCAAACTCGCGGCCGACCTCCTCGAGCGTACGGGGATGTCCGTCGACAAGGCCAAAGCGCAGCTCGATAACCTTGCGCTCACGATCGGCAAGCGAATCGAGCACCTGGGTGAGCTGCTCCTGCAGCATAGAGAAGCTGGCCGCATCGGGCGGAACGATAGCCTGGGAGTCCTCGATGAAATCGCCCAGCTGGGAATCCTCTTCCTCGCCGATGGGGGTCTCGAGCGACACGGGCTCCTGCGAGATCTTCTGGATCTCGCGAACGCGGTCGGCGCTCATGTCCATCTCGGCACCGATCTCCTCGGGGGTCGGGTCGCGACCCAGGTCCTGAAGGAGCTGGCGCTGCACACGGACGAGCTTGTTGATGGTCTCGACCATGTGCACGGGAATACGGATGGTACGGGCCTGGTCGGCGATAGCGCGCGTAATGGCCTGACGGATCCACCACGTGGCGTACGTGGAGAACTTAAAGCCCTTCTGGTAGTCGAACTTCTCGACGGCGCGGATCAGACCGAGGTTGCCCTCCTGAATAAGGTCCAGGAACAGCATGCCGCGACCGACATAGCGCTTGGCGATGGAGACGACCAGACGCAGGTTTGCGCTGATGAGTGCCTGCTTGGCTTCGAGACCCACGTTCTCAATGCGCGTAAGACGACGCATTTCGGTACGCGTGAGCTCGAGCTCGCCTGCCTCGGCAGCCTCGAGCTTCTCGGTGGCCTCAAGACCGGCCTCAATCTTCATGGCCAGATCGACCTCTTCGGAGGCGGTCAGCAGGTCGACCTTGCCGATCTCCTTGAGGTACATACGGACCGGGTCGCCGGTCAGCATCACCGTGGAGGCATCGATGCCGCGCACGCGGGAGCGTGAACGGGACGTGCGCACGGTGCGCTTCTTCTTGCTCTTGGAAGAACCCATCTCGGCGTCGGCCTGACGGGCCATCTTGAGCTCGTGATCGTCGAGCGAGCCGGAATCGTGCTCGTCGTCGTCATCGAAATCGTCGGTATCGGTATCGTTATCGTCATCGTCGACGTCCATGGGGGCGTCGTCGTTACCGCTCGCGGAGATAATCTGGATGCCGCTGTTGCGCAGCGCGGAATACACCGCGGTGAGCTGCTCGTCAGAAACATCGATATCCTTCAGGGCGACCTGAATCTCGTCCTCGGTTACCGAAGTCCTGTTTGAGCCGTTGCCCATGAGCTTTGCAACGTAGGATTCCAGCCCAGTACCCGTGCTCTCAGTCTTTTTTGGCACAGATTCTCCCTTCATAGTCCACAGGACTCAATACTTTAGCACACACATTGACGTCTATACCCAAAAAGAGGGCTGGATATAGGCGAGAATACGCTGGTTGACCACAACATCTAGGCTTGTTCGGTGCCTGCGGCCTCCAGGCCAATCAAACGGAACGGGTCCGCCACGCCGCCGATTGACTTTTGCAGTTCGCGCTGACGCTGCGAATCCTGCGCGGCCTGCATGGTTAGCGCGCGACGGGCCTCATCATCGAGTGAACGGTCCTGGCGCAGCTTGGCCTGTGCGGCACGCATGCGACGCTTGATGGTGTAGAGCTCAAGCGTATCAAGCATAAACACGATGTTCGTCTCGGTGGGGTGCTTGCTCGTCGCGGAGATGCGCCCGGCACTCACAAGCGTTGCCGCATCGGGACACACTGAGCGCGCCGCATCCATGCAGGCTGCAGGATCGGTTCCCGGCGGCGTTGCCAGAACGGCCCATGCAATGGACTCGTGACGCGGGTCAACCCACTCGATGGAGCAGATGCGGTCGGCATACGTGCGGAACAGGTCGGGGTAGCTCGTGAGCATCGTCAACAGCTCGCGCTCCCCTGCCAAGGACTTGCGTTCAAGATCGGTAAGAACCATCGGCGCCGCCGCAGCCGGTGCGCCCGAACCGTCAGCCACAGGCACAGCGCCCATACCATCAGGCACATCGATCGGCGGCAGGTCGTCGACGACCTCCACGGACGCGGCGCCGTAGGCATCGAGCGGGACGTAGTCGTACGGCTCTTCTTCGACCGGCGCGGACACCGGCGGCGTCGCGCCCGATGCCCAAGCACCGCGACCGGCATCGCGAGAACCCGACGCCCGACCGCCCGCGCTACCGGACCGCTCAGTCTGTGCCCGCTGGCGCTCATAGTTCTGCTCACGACGTCGTTCCGCATCCTCGCGCTTGGCGACATCGCGAAACACACGACCCGAGCTCGCGCGCACCGTCTCCAGATCCAAACCCAGCAGATCGGCAATCTGGATAAAGTACGTGTCGATCATATAGCTGTTGCGCAACGGATAGATAAGCGTCAGCGCATCTTCCAGCGCCTTAGCGCGACCGCCCGGCGTGGTGATGTCACTCGACTCCTGCAGCGAACGGTAGACAAAGTCCATAAGCGGCTCGGCAGCGTCGATGCGCGTCTGCAGTGCCTCGCCACCATGTGCGGTGATGAACTCCATGGGGTCGTTGCCGTCGGGCAGCACCACGCAACGCAGGTCCATGGAATCCTGCTCGATAAACTGAATCGCACGGCGGGCGGCCTTCTGGCCCGCGGCATCGCCGTCGAACATATACACGATGCGCTTGGCAAAGCGGGTGAGCGTCTTGACGTGATGCTCCGTGAGCGCGGTGCCCAGCGTGGCGACAACGTTTTTAATCCCCGCCTCCCAGCAGGCGATGCAGTCGGTATAGCCCTCCACCACAATGGCGGTATCCTGCGCGACGATAAACTCCTTGGCCCAATTAAAGCCGTAGAGGTTTCGCTTTTTATGAAACACGCTCGTCTCGGCGGTGTTGAGGTACTTGGGTTGGCCGTCGCCCATAATGCGACCGCCAAAGGCAATGTTGTGACCCTGCTCGTCAAAGATGGGAAATATCACGCGATCGTAAAAGCGGTCGGCGAGCTGTCCGCGCCCGCGGCTCACGGCAACGTTGGCATCGATCATCTCCTGCGGAGTAAAACCCGCCTGGGACAGGTGTGACACCAGCGCGTTACGGCCCGGCGCAAAGCCCAGACAGTAGCGGCGGCAGACGTCGCCGCCCATGCCGCGGCTGGCAAAGTACTCGCGCGGACGGCCGTCCTTACCGCGCATAAGCATGGTGTGATAGAACTGGGCGGTCTCGGCGCACAAATCGTAGATGCGGGCACGCTTGGTACCGCGCTCGCGATAAGCGCCGGTATCGTGCAGCTCAATGCCGGCACGGTCGGCCAAGTAACGGATTGACTCGGGAAAGCTCAGGTTCTCGCGCTTCATGATATACGTGAAAACGTCGCCACCCTCGCCGCAGCCAAAGCAATGCCACACCTGCGTGGCGGGGATAATGTGGAAGGACGGCGTCTTTTCGCCATGGAAGGGGCAGCATCCCCAAAACTCATGGCCGCGGGGCTTGAGCTCGACCGTTTCCTGCACGATAGCAACCAGGTCGGACGCAGCGCGTACCTGATCTTTTTCCTCATCGCTAATCACGAATGCTCACCCCCTGCTCACCCAAGTTGTGACGAATGTCCTCGATATTACCCTCGACGGTCGCAATCAACTCATCCAGCGAATCGAACACGCGCGAGGGACGCAGCCAGCGCGTAAACGCCAGCGAAACAGAAGCGCCGTACAGGTCTCCCGTATATCCAATTAAGTTAGCCTCGAGATGCGCAGATGCCGCATCGTCGGCATACGTTGGCGGCAGGCCGACGTTCACGGCAGCGGGCCACGCGGTGTCATCGACCAGCACCAGACCCTCATACACGCCATCGGCTGGCACCTGAATACCGTCGGGAACCTGCAGGTTTGCCGTGGGAAAGCCCATGCCAGAGCCCTCGTGACGGCCGCGAATAACACCGCCACGCACCATATACGGACGGCCGAGTAACTCAGCAGCAAGCTCCACATGGCCCTGTCCCAGCTCATGACGAATACGGGTGGCGCAAATGGCCTCACCGCCCTCGCAAAGCAGGTCGTGCCCGTATACGTCAACGCCGCGCTCGGAACCCCAGGCGCGCATCTCGGCAACACCAGAAGCACCGCCACGACCCAGCCTAAAGTCACTGCCAACGCGAATCGATCGAATGTCGACCAGACGCGACACCAGCGAGAGAAAATCAACATGGTCAAGCGCCGCAACCTCAGGCGTAAAGGGAACGGCCACCACCGCATCGACCCCGGTTTGAGCCAGGGCATGCAGACGGTCGGCCGTCGTCATCAATTTTTGAGCGGGCGAAGGGCTCACCACAACGTCCGGGTCGGGATCGAAGGTAACCACGACCGCCTTACAGCCATGGGCACGGGCATCACGGACAAGCGCTTCGATGAGTTCCTGGTGTCCACGGTGAACGCCGTCGAACACGCCGATGGCAATCGATGCGGCACCCAAGTGCTCACACTCATCAAACGTATCGGCAGCAACGATGCGAGCCTCGTCCGACTCGCCCGCGAAAAAGACACGCGCGAGCTCGCGAGCGGCCAGCATCATCGAACACCGCCGATGGCCTGCGGAAACACGTGCTCCATGACAAAGCGGCCACCCTCAATGCGGGCGAGCGCCTTGAGCCCCCCATCGAGCACCAACGCAAACGGCGCCTTCGAGGCATCGAAATCGGCAAGCGCACGCTCAACGGGAATGCGTCGGCCGCAGAGCAGGTCGTCGGCAAGATTGCCCGGCAAGTCAACACGCGTGGCGCCCAGGGCTGCAATGGGATCCAGGGCAAAGCCAGCGGCGGACTCGAGAGAAAGCTCCTCCACCGCATGACAGGCGCCAATGGAAACAACACCGGATGCGGTGCGACGAAGCGCGGAAATATGCGCGGCGCTATCACAAGCACGGCCCAGGTCGCGAGCGAGCGCACGGATATAGGTGCCCTTGCTCACCGAGAACGCCACCGTCCACACACATGTATCACCTTCGCCACCCACGGCGATCAGGTCAGCGGCATAGACCTCGACGGGGCGCGGAGGTAGGTCCACCGCATTGCCCTCGCGAGCAGACTTATAAGCGCGAACGCCATTGACCGAGATAGCCGAAAACGCCGGCGGCACCTGCATCTGCGGACCCAGCATGGCGGCCAAGTGCTCACGGGCATAGGCAGGATCGCGGAGCTCGTTGGCAACAGCCACCGTGCGGACCGCCTCGCCCTCCGCATCATCGGTATTGGTCTCGGCGCCAAACGAGATGTCGGCGACATAGCTTTTGGTATCAAGGGTTAGCATGCCCAGCAGGCGAGTGGCCTGGCCCACGCCCACCACCATGACACCCGATGCCATGGGGTCGAGCGTGCCGGCATGGCCGACGCGCCGCTCATGGAGGGCGCGTCGGCATTGCGAGACCACATCGTGGGACGTGCAGCCCACCGGCTTATCGACGGCGAGCAGCATATTCAGTTGTGAAGGCATACGACGAGCCATGTACCATCCAAAAAGTTAAAGCTCGACGGTCACCGAAGCGGGATCCTCCCCTACCAGCTCGGCCAGCATGGGAAGTGCCACGGTGAGCGTCTCGAGAATCGTTCCGTTGTTGGAGAAACCGGCGGCAGCGGAATGTCCACCTCCGCCAAAGGCAGCAGCGATCTCAGACACATTGAGGTCGCCCTTGGAGCGCAGGTTGCCGCGCACCTTGGTATCGCCCTCAATGCCCTTCAGGAACAGGCAGACCTCCACGCCCATCACCGAGCGCACCACGTCAACCAGGCCGTCGCACTCATCCGAGGTGACACCGCAAGCCTCAAGGTCACTCTGGTACGCGTAGCTATACGCCACGCGCCCGTGGGCCACCGTCTTGATGCGGCCCATAACGATGGACTTGAGGTGCAAAAACTCAACGCGCATGCTCTGATATACCTCGAGTGCCACACGCGCCGGATCGGCACCGTGGGCAACCAGTCGCGAGGCCGCATGGAACGCAGCAGCATCGGCGTTTTGGTACTGGAAACGACCGGTGTCGGTCACCAAGCCGCACAGCAAGCAAGTCGCGACGCCATCACGGGCGACAATGCCACAATTGTCCAAGAAACGGTCGATGATCATGGCGCAGGCTGCAGCTTCGACGCGCCTCAGGCTGAGCTCGGCAAACTCCTCGCGCGCCGGATGGTGGTCGAAACACACCACATGCTTGGAGCGACGAAGCACCTCGGCGGAATTATTGAGACGCTCGACGACCGGTACGTCCACCGAGATGAACAGGTCCGGATTGCCAGTGTACGCAGATGCCGGCACCAGGCGATCGGAGCCTTCCATAAAGCGGTAGATGCGCGGAACCGGGTCATCGTCTGCCAGCAGCAGCGCAATGTCCTTGTTGGGGAAAAACTTCATGAGCGAAAGGCCCAGACCCAGCACGGAGCCCAGGGCATCGCCATCGGGAGAAGTATGTCCCGAAATCGCAATGGAGGACGCACCCTCGATGAGCTCGAGGATGCGTCGCTGAATATCTGCAGACTCGCACGAGGCGAGGTCGGCGGAATTAGTCATCTAAAGCTGCCTCCTGGGCGGCATCCGCTATCGGATAGCCGTCCTCGTCCTTTTCGATCGCAAGCGTGGCGGGAACGTTTTCCAGCGCACGCGTGATGCGCTCGGCCTCATCGGTTGAGCGATCGATGCGAAAATCGAGTTCGGGCGTGACACGCCAATCGAGCGAGCGAGCCAACAGGCTGCGAATACGGCCCTTAGCGCTTGCGAGCGCCTCCATGACCTCGTCGTAGCGGCTCGCATCGCACGACACGTACACACGCGCGAACGAACGGTCCACCGCGACCTCGACCGCAGTCAGAGTGACCAGGTCGAGGCGCGGATCGGAAACCTCAAAGAGCAGGATATAACCGAGCTTCTCGCGAAGCTGCTCGCCCAGACGGCGGGTTGCCTGCGTTTGCTTCATAGCGCTACCCCCTACTCGGTACGGGCAACCTGGTCGATGCGGTAACCCTCGATCTGGTCGCCGGGCTTGATGTCCTGGAAGTTCTCCAGGCCAATGCCGCCCTCGGAACCGCTCTTGAGACTCTTGGCCTCGTCCTTGTAGTGGCGCATCGAGGCGATCTTGCCGTTGAAGACCACGATACCGTCGCGCACCAGGCGCACGGAATCGGTCGCGGCGATCTCGCCCTCTTCGACGCGGACACCGGCGGCGATACCGACTTTGGGCACCTTGAAGGTGTCCAGGACGGTCGCGGTACCCGTGGCGACCTCGACCTCGGTGGGCTTGAGCATGCCGATACGGGCGGCGTCGAGCTCCTCGAGGCACTTGTAGATGACGTCGTAGCAACGGATCTCGACGCCCTCGCGCTCGGCGGCGGAGCGGGCCTTACCGTCGGGACGGACGCCAAAGCCGATGATGATGGCGTTGGAGGCGTCGGCCAGGACAACGTCGGTCTCGTTAATGGCGCCGACGGCGGAGTGGATCGTGTTGATGCGAACCTCGGACTGATCCATCTTGTCGAGCGAGTCCTGAAGGGCCTCGATGGAACCCTGGACGTCGGCCTTGATGATCAGGTTGAGCTCCTTGACCTCGGCGTCGGCAATGGTCTCGAAGAGGTTCTCGAGCGTGACGTGCTTGACGCGGCTCTGCTCCTCGATACGAGCCTTGAGCGAACGCTCGTCGGCAAGGGCGCGAGCCTCGCGCTCGTCCTCAAACACGCGGAACTCGTCGCCGGCGTTGGGCACAGACTGCAGGCCCAGGATCTCGACGGCGTCGGAGGGACCGGCCTCGGTGACGGCGCGACCCTTGGGGTCGAGCATGGCGCGGACGCGACCGTAGGTAAGGCCGGCGACCAGCGTATCACCCACGTGCAGGGTACCGCGGGTCACGAGCACGGTAGCAACCGAACCGCGGCCCTTGTCGAGCTTGGCCTCGAGGACATTGCCGGAGGCAAAGGTGTCCGGGTTGGCCTTAAGCTCGAGCACGTCGGCCTGGAGCAGCACGGTCTCCAGAAGATCGTCGATACCGATCTTCTGCTTGGCCGAGATGTTGACGAACATGTTCTGCCCGCCCCACTCCTCGGGGATGACGCCGTACTCGGTGAGCTCCTGACGCACACGGTCGGGGTTGGCGCCCGGCTTATCGATCTTGTTGACGGCAACGACGATGGGAACGCCGGCGGCCTTGGCGTGGTTGATCGACTCGACCGTCTGGGGCATGACGCCGTCGTCGGCGGCGACGATCAGGATGACGATGTCGGTCACCTTGGCGCCACGGGCACGCATGGCCGTAAAGGTAGCGTGACCCGGGGTATCGATGAAGGTGATCTTGCGGTCGTTGATCATGACCTGCGAAGCGCCGATGGCCTGCGTAATGCCGCCCGCCTCGCCGGCAGCAACGCCGGTGTGACGGATGGCGTCGAGCAGCGACGTCTTGCCGTGGTCGACGTGACCCATGACGGTGACGACCGGGGCACGCGGCTTAAGGTCGGCGGGATCGTCGTAGAACGAGAAGGTGTTCTCCTCCTCGGGGGTGATGATCTTGATCTGACGGCCCAGGTCGTCGGCAACGAGCTCAACGAGGTCGTCGGACATGGACTGCGTCATGGTGAGCGGCGTACCCAGCAGGAACAGGCGCTTGATGATGTCGTTGGCCGGAACGTCGAGCGCCTCGGCAAGCTCCTGGACGGTAACGCCCTGGGAGACCTTGATGGCGTCGAGGTCCTCGGGGTTCACGCCCTGGGCCAGCGCCTCCTCTATCTTGCGCTCCTCCTGAGCCTTGGCAGCCTCGCGCTCGCGCTTCTCCTTGCGCTTCTTGCGGCGACCGGTGGACTCGCGAGAGGCCTCCTCGACGGCAGCACGAGCCTCCTCGAGCACCTTCTCGCGGCTGTACTCCTCGGCCTCGCGAGCCATGCGGCTGTAGTGGTCCTCTTCGTTGTTGTGACCGCCCTTGCGCTTCTTGCCCTTGCCCTGCTTATCGGGGTTGGGGAAGTCCATGCCGGCAGCGACGTTGTTGCTGGCGTTGGTGCGATGGCTGTGCGGACGGCTCTCGGAGGCGTTGCGATCGGAATTGTTGTCGGAGGCGTTGCGATCGTTACGACGGCCACCGCGGCGGTCGTTGTTGCCGCCACGACGGTTACCGCGCTCGGCGGCGCGCTCGGCCTTGGCCTTGTCCTCGGCGTCCTTCTTCTCCTTGAGCACGGTCTCCTGTGCGGCGATCTGGTCGAGCAGCGAACGGAAGCGGGAACCGGAGTCGGAAGCGGGAACGGCGCGGCGCTGGGCCTCGCGGGCAGCCTCCTCCTTCTCGCGGGCAAGGCGCTCCTGCTCGGCTTTCTTCTTGGCCTCGGCCTCGGCGCGGGCAGCCTCCTCGGCAGCCTGGGCTGCGGCAAACTGGCGGCGCTCCTCCTCGCGGGCCTTCTCGGCGGCGATGCGCTCGCGCTCGGCCTCGGCAGCGCGTGCGGCCTCCTCGGCGGCAGCTGCCTGCTCCTCGGCCTGCTTGGCGGCCTCGACTTCCTGGGCGCGGGCCTCGATCACCGAGGCGAGCTGCTTGCGGACCATGGCGACATAGGCGTCCTCCAAGGTGGAGGAAGCGGACTTAGCGGGAATCTTCATATCGGCGAGATGACCCATCAGTTCCTTGGAGGTCATGCCGAACTCTTTGGCCAGGGTGGACACACGGACTTTTGCCATATGACTTCACCTACCCTTTCTGGCACCTTGGGTGCCTAGAGACTGAACGAGCGTGGGAGACGCGCCGGGACCCGCCCGGCGCGACCGCGCGCTAGATCAGGTCCTCCGCATCATCGAAGGCGTCGGTGTCATGGACACCGCAGAAACGGGAGCCGGGACGAGCCTGGTTGCGGCACTGGATGCCGTCCTCGGACACGTACTCGCAGCGGCGGACGTCCTCGTCCTCCTCGTCACCGATCAGGTCGGCGGCGGGCTCCTCGTGAACGGGAACGTTCTTGAGGATGTCGGCGGCAAGGGTCTCGGACTTGATGTCGATGTGCCAGCCGGTCAGGCGCGCGGCGAGGCGGGCGTTCTGGCCCTCCTTGCCGATGGCGAGGGACAACTGGTCGTCGGGCACGATGACGCCGGCGTAGGCCTTCTCCTCGTCGATGAGGACGCGGGTGACCTTAGCGGGCGACAGGGCGTTGGCGACGTAGACGGCAGGATCGGCATCCCACAGGATGACGTCGACGCGCTCGCCACGGAGCTCGCCCACGACAGCGCGAACACGGCTGCCCTTGGGGCCGACGCAGGCGCCCACGGGATCCAGACGGTCGTCGAGCGAGTGGACGGCGACCTTGGAGCGCTGGCCGGGCTCGCGGGCGATCGACTTGATCTGGACGGTGCCCTCATAGATCTCGGGCACCTCCTGCTCAAACAGACGACGCATGAGCTCGGGGTGGGTACGGGAGATGACAATCGGCGGACGGCTGTGCTCGCCGCGAACCGGCTGCAGGTTGGAGTTAGGGTCGCGAACGTCGATGATCACGGCCTTGATGTGCTGGTTATGCAGGTAGCGCTCGCCCATCGGACGCTCGTTGCGCTCGTTCTCGTAACGACGCTGATCGAAGTGTGGCAGCTCGGCCTCGACGCCCTCGCGGATCTTGACGATCGTAAAGTCGGGCGTGGACTGCAGCACGGTACCGCTGATGAGGTCACCGATGCGGCCGGAGAACTCCTCGTAGATCTGCTCGCGGGCGGAGTTGCGCACGATGGCGTTGATCTCGGCCTTGGCGTGCTGGGCGGCGATGCGGCTCGTGTTCTTGGGGGTGACGTCAATCTCCTCGAACTCGGTGAAGTTGCCCTCCTCGTCCATGGAATCGTCAATCGGCTCCAGACGGTAGACGTAGATCTTGCCGGTGGTGCGGTCGATGGTCACCTTGGCGCCCCACTCAAGATGCAGGATCTCGGCATAGCTCTTGGCAAGCGACTGCTCCAGGCGGTCAATCAGGTAGAGCTGGTCGATGTGCTTCTCCTGGCAAAGCTCCATCAGGGCGGACATCATGTCGGATGCTGCCATCTTACTTTCCTTCCTTCACGGGCTTGAAGTCGTAGGTGGGCTTCAACTTGCACTTTTTAACATCAGAGAAATCGAGGGTGACGGACTCGCCGCCCTCGAGCTCGAGGGTCACGTTCGTCTCGGTGGCGGCGGCAATCTTGCCGGCGTACTTGCGACGGCCCTCGGTGGCGGTGGAGGTGAGCTCACAGTTCTCGCCCACAAAGCGGGCAAAGTCGCACGGGCGGCGCAGCGGGCGCGCCATACCCGGGCTCGACACCTCGAGCGTATAGCTCGAAGAGATGGGGTCGAGCTCCTCAATCACATCGCCGACCCACTTGGTGTTGGCCGTGACGTCGTTGAGCGAAAGACTCTGACCCTCGGCACCCTCGATACACACGCGCACGCAGGGGGCCTTGGTGGCACCCACGAGCTCGACGTCGACGATGTCGATATCGTGCTGGGGAGCGACAGCCTCGAGCGCGTCGATGATCGCCTGCTCGGTCTTGGTCTTGACCATTGCGGCACCTCCATCCATACAAAAAAGAAGCGGGGCCGAAACCCCACTTCTTTCAATTACAACTTCATTTGCAAGCAAACTATACCAATAGCTGCGGAAACGTGCAAGCACAGTACGAACCTGCAGGTCAGCGTGCGCACAGCTTCTCCATAAGAATAGGACAATTGGCCGAAGGCAACTAGGCAGATACATGCAAAACGAGGGACGACCCAACCGGATCGCCCCTCGTCTTTTATGCGTCAGTTAAGCGCGCAGTGCTTACTTGACCACCAGGTTGACCAGCTTGCCGGGCACGCAGATGGCCTTGACGACTGTCTTGCCCTCGAGCCACTTGGCGACGGCGGCCTCGGCGGCAGCCTGCATATCCTCATTGGAGGCATCGCGGGCAACGTCGACGCGGCCGCGGACCTTGCCGAGCACCTGGACCACGATCTGCACCGTGTCCTCGATGGACTCGGCCAGGTCGAACTCGGGCCAGGCAGCGGTATAGGCGTTGCCCTCGCAGCCGAGCGCCTCGTGCCACAGCTCGTCGGCCCAGAACGGGCAGATGGGGGCAAGGACGCTCACGATGTCCTTGGCCACGCCGTAGCACAGCGCCTTGTCGCGGGCGGTACCCTCGGTGGCGTTGAGGTAGGCGCTCGCCGCGTTGACGAGCTCCATGACGGCCGAGATGGCGGTGTTGAACTGGCCGCGATCGAAGTCCTCGGTGCACTTGGCGATGGTGCGGTGACGCTCGCGATAGAGCTTCATCGCAACCTCATCGAGCGCGGACTTGTCGAAGGCCACGTTGGCATCGCCGGACTGGACGAGCTGCCAAACGATACGCCAGGCGCGCTTGATGAAGCGGTTGGCGCCCTCGACGGCCTTGGGATCCCAGTCGAAGTCCTTCTCGGGCGGGGCGATAAACAGGATCGCCAGACGCATGGTGTCGGCACCGTAAGGCTCGATGACCGAGCTCGGGGGCACGACGTTGCCCTTGGACTTGGACATGGTGTCGCCGTTCTCGTCCTTGACCATGCCCTGGCACAGCAGGTTGGTGAAGGGCTCGTCCACGCTCAGCAGGCCCAGGTCGCGCAGTGCCTTGGTAAAGAAGCGGCTGTAGAGCAGGTGCAAAATAGCGTGCTCGATGCCGCCGATGTAGTTATCGACGGGCATCCAACGGTCGGCAGCCTCACGGGAGAAGGGCAGCTCAGTGTTGTGCGGATCGGTATAGCGCAGGTAATACCAGCTGGAGCAGGTAAAGGTGTCCATGGTATCGGTCTCGCGCTTGGCCGGGCGGCCGCAGACCGGGCAGGTGGTCTCGTAGAACTCCTTGCACTCGGCAAGGGTTTCGCCAGCGCCCAGGTCCAGGTTCTCGGGCAGCGTCACCGGCAGCTGATCCTCGGGCACGGGCACGATGCCGCAGTGCTCGCAGTGGATGGCCGGGATGGGGTTGCCCCAATAGCGCTGACGGGAAATGAGCCAGTCGCGCAGACGGAACTCGACCTTGCGACGACCACAGCCCATGGCCTCGAGGTCGGCCACGATCGCAGCCTCGCCCTCGGAGTGCTTGCCGCCGCGCATTCCGGTGTACTTGCCGGACTGGACGAGCGTGCCCTCGGCAGCGTGGGCGCAATCCCAGTCGACGGACTCGGCATGGAAGGTATCGATGGTCTCGCCGCTGGCCTCGACGGCAGCGCGATCCTCATCGTCCAGGATGATCGGCACGATCGGCAGGTCGTACTTACGGGCAAACTCAAAGTCGCGCTGGTCGCCACAGGGAACGGCCATGACGGCACCGGTACCGTAGTCGGCAACGACATAATCGGCAACCCACACGGGGACCTTCTCGCCGTTGACGGGGTTTACCACATAGCGGCCCGTGAAGGCACCGTGCTTCTCGAGGGTGCCCTGGGCACGCTCGACGGCAGAAATATGCTTGGAGTCCTCGACGATCTTGGTGACGGCCTCCTCGTACTCCGTGCCCTCGACGAGCTCGTGCAGGCCGGCGTACTCGGGAGCCAGGACAAAGAAGGAGACGCCAAAAAGGGTATCGGCACGCGTGGTGAAGACGGTGATCTTGCCCTCGTCGCCCTCGATGGGCTCGCCATCTTGGTCGCACAGGGTAAAGTCGACCTCGGCACCCTCGGAGCGACCGATCCAGTTGGCCTGCATCTGCTTGACGCGCTCGGGCCAGCCGGGGAGCTTCTCCAGGTCGTCGAGCAGCTCCTGAGAGTACTCGGTAATCTTGTAGTACCACTGCTCAAGGTCGCGCTTCTCGGGCTCGGTGCCGCAGCGCCAGCACTTACCCTCGGTAACCTGCTCGTTGGCCAGAACGGTCTTGCAGGTGGGGCACCAGTTAACCGGGTTCTTCTTGCGATAGACCAGGCCCTTTTCCCACATCTTCTCAAAGATCCACTGACCCCAGCGGTAGTAGTCGGGGCTGCAGGTCTTGACCATGCGATCCAGATCGTAGGAGAAGCCCATGCGCTTCATCGTGGCGAGCGCCTGGTCCATGTTCTTATACGTCCAGGCGGCAGCCTGCGTGTTGTGCTTGATGGCGGCGTTCTCGGCAGGCAGGCCAAAGGCGTCAAAGCCGATGGGATGCAGCACGTCGTAGCCGCGCATGCGGGCCTGACGGGCCATGGCATCGCCGATGGTATAGTTGCGAGCGTGGCCCATGTGCAGGTCGCCCGACGGATACGGGAACATCTCGAGCACGTACTTCTTGGGCTTGCTGTCGTCGGTGTCGACGGCAAAGAGGTTGGAGTCCTCCCAGGCCTTCATCCACCGGGACTCAATGGCCTGCGCGTCGTAGACAGGGATCTCGTCCTTATGATCTGTGCAATCGCACATATCAGCTCCTTTAATCTTAGCTGGGGTCGGTCGGCTTAGCTTTATTCGCTACTGCGGACAGTCCTGCGCAAGACGAAGAGCACATTAAGTGCTCTTCTTTGCGTGCGGAACTTGTAGCAAACAAAGCTAAGCCGACCGACCCTAAGGTTAACTTGACTGATGATAGCAAATACGACAAGCGAGATGCCTGCGACTTGCAGGCATCTCGCTTTATCTAAATAACGTGGTTGGGAATCAACCTTTGATATGCAGCTCTTACCTTATCGATAGGAAACGCTCTGCTGAGAATCCTTGACGACTACGTCGTGGGCGCCGCCTTCGACGATCGAGGTCGAGCTTACCAGGGTCAGGCGTGCCTTTTCCTGGAGCTCGGGGATCGAGAGGGCACCGCAGTTGCACATCGTGGACTTGACCTTGTAGAGCGTGCCGCCCACACCATCCTTGAGGGAGCCGGCGTAAGGAACGTAGGAGTCGACGCCCTCGACGAAGCTGAGCTTTGCGGCGCCGCCCAGGTCGTAACGCTGCCAGTTGCGGGCACGCGCAGAACCCTCGCCCCAGTACTCCTTCATGTACTGGCCGTTGACGTTGACGCGCTCGGTCGGGCTCTCGTCAAAGCGGGCGAAATAGCGGCCCAGCATCATAAAGTCGGCACCCATGGCAAGGGCGAGCGTCATGTGGTAGTCGTAGACGATACCGCCGTCAGAGCACACGGGCACGTAGACACCGGTCTCCTCGTAGTACTCGTCACGGGCGCGGCAGACGTCGATCAGCGCGGTGGCCTGGCCGCGGCCGATACCCTTGGTCTCGCGGGTAATGCAGATGGAGCCGCCGCCGATACCGACCTTGATGAAGTCGGCACCGCAGTCGGCCAGGAAGCGGAAGCCCTCGGCGTCGACGACGTTGCCGGCACCGACCTTGACGTCCTCGCCGTAGTTGGCGCGAATCCACTCGATGGTGCGCTTCTGCCACTCGCTGAAGCCCTCGGAGGAGTCGATGCACAGGACATCGGCGCCGGCCTCGATGAGCAGCGGCACGCGCTCGGCATAGTCGCGGGTGTTGATACCGGCGCCGACCATGTAGCGCTTGTCGTTATCGAGCAGCTCGTTGGGGTTGGTCTTGTGGCTGTCGTAGTCCTTGCGGAAGACGATGCCCATGAGGTGATCGTTGTCGTCGACGATGGGCAGGGCGTTGAGCTTGTTGTCCCAGATGACGTCGTTGGCAACCTTGAGGCTGATGTTCTTGTCGCCCACGATGAGCTGCTCACGCGGGGTCATGAACTCGGAGACCTTCGTCTGGTGGTCATCGCGGCTGGGGCGATAGTCACGGCTGGTGACGATGCCCAGGAGCTTACCCTTGGGAGTGCCGTCGTCGGTAACCGGCATGGTGGAGTGACCGGTCTTCTCCTTGAGCTCAATGACCTGCTCCATGGTCATGTCGGGGGTCAGCGTGGAATCGGACTGAACGAAACCGGCCTTGTGATCCTTGACGGCCTTGACCATAGCGGCCTCGGACTCGGCGCTCTGGGAACCGTAAATGAAGGACAGGCCACCCTCGGTAGCGAGCGCGACACCCATATCGACGCCCGAGACGGACTGCATGATGGCGGAAACCATGGGGATGTTCAGGGTGATTGCCGGCTTCTCACCGCGCTTAAAGCGGGTTAGCGGCGTCTTAAGAGAGACGTTGTTGGGGATGCACTGCGAGGACGAGTAACCAGGGACCAGCAGATACTCCGAAAACGTGTGGGACTCACCGGGAAAGAACGTAGCCATGTTTCTCCTTTTTCCATGCGACCGGTCGGCTGCAGGCCTCGTAGGACCCAGCCCAACCTTGGGCGCCCAATACTGGGGAAGTATCTTAACGCACTTTGACTGCTACAATGCATGTTTTAAGAAGAGCACACGAGGGTTTGACGCAGGCTTTGCGTTTGCCCAGCAAACACTTTAGCGGGAAGACGTGGAGCACATGGAGTACAAGACGACGGCAAAGTTGGTCATTCAAGCGTGCGACAAAGATCTGCCGGGCGTGTTCGGCCACGGCTGCGTCTTGCTGCTGCAGGGCATCGCCCGCGAGCACTCGCTCAACCGCGCCGCCAAGAGCATGGGCATGGCGTACTCCAAGGCCTGGCGCATTGTGAACGAGGCCGAAGGACAGCTGGGCTGCAAGCTCATCGAGCGCGACGGAGCCCGCGGATCCACCCTCACCCCCGCCGGCGAGCGAGCCATAGCGGCCTACGAGGAGCTGCAGACCGACATCAACAACGTCATCGCCACCAAAGCCAACGCCCTCATCGCCAGCATCAAAAAGTAGCTCATTTGGGACGGGGCCTTATAGCCACACAACCCCATCTCATAAGTTGCGGTGAAATAGGGACTGTTTATGCGGTTAAAGCCGTAAATCAATCCATATTTCACCGCAACTTATGAAGTCGAGGATGATTTAGCTAGTTGCGGAGGGCATTATCTAGGGTGGCGGCCACGATCAAGGGGTCGTCGGTGCCGGCGAAGAGGCGGACGGTGCTCCCCTGCTTGCCGCGTGGGGCCGAAAGGCGCGTCGTTGCGCCGCCAGCCGGCGATGTGCGGAACTCCCCCGGCAAAGCATCAAAGAGATCGCCCGCACTGCGCTCGATAAGATCAAACTCAGCTGCCGGGCCAAAGCCGTGCTCGAGGATTCCCGTTGCAACCGCATGGTCGGGATGCGAACTCAGCCCGGGATAGCGCACGTTGCGCACCATCTCGTTGGCGGCCAGATACTCGGCCAGAGCACGGGCGCGGTCGAAGTGTGCCTGCATGCGGGTATCGAGCGAGTCCAGCCCGCGCTCCAGCACACCAGCCTCGTCAGTAGGCAAATCAAGCTTGCCCAAGCCACAGCCCTCAAACAGGACATGCACGCACTCAGCCGCGGCATCCACACGATGGCGCTTGAGCTGCGAGCGCGCGACCGATACGGCAACCGACTTGCGTGAAGCGTTACCGGCGCACACACGGTCGAGCGCTTCGAGCGACAGCACGGCACCCAAGCGCAACGGATCGCAGCCAAAAGCCGACGCCACGGTGTTGTCCACAACCAGCAGCGCATGGGCCTCGCGAGCCGCTCGACCCAGCGTACGCAGATCGGGCACGCGCAGTCCAAACCCGCCGATGGAGTTGACGAACCACCACAGGTGCGGCCCCTCGACCTCAAACGAAGCATCAAAGCCCTCGGACGCAGCGGCAAACGCCTCGGCGGACGGCGAGCCCACGAGCACAACATCGCAGCCATCAAAGCCGCTCGCAAACGCATCGGCAAAGTCATCCGCAAAGGCCACCAGGCGATCGCCGGGCCGTACAATCCCCAGCAACGACAGCGCTGCCGGCACATGCGACGCCGCAAGCAACCGCGCCTCACGCGCGCTGGCCCTCAAAGCCCAGGCCTCTTCTAGCTGCTGTACGCCCATACGGCACCTTCCCTCCAAAACAAAAACCCACGATGCGGATGTTTCCCACATCGTAGGCTACGGCTGCAGTATAGCGCCGATATGCGACGAATCGCCTAGATGTTGAGCGCGTGGTAGGTCACATTCGCGCCCGGAGCGTCAACGGTCACGCCATAGGCCTCGGGATAGATGCGCGTCGAAAACACGAGCGAGCCATCGTTCACAAACACCTCGACCGACGAGACATCGCCAACAATGCGCACGTTACGAACCTCGTCGACGGACTCCCAGCGCACAGTACGACCGCAGCCGGCAGAAGCGCGGCCCTCATCGGTAAATCGCATCTCAAAGCGCGGGGGCAGTTCGTCCTCAGCGGGCACAAACGCCAGCTTCAGCTCGCCATCAACGGTCGCGGTAAACGCGCCGTCGACACCGTCAACAACAACATCAAAGCAGGTATCGCCGGCAACCTCCAACGAGCCCGCCCCCACACGCACCGAGGCATAATGGTGCTCAATCTCGCGCGCCGGCTGCTGCAGCACCACGCCGTCGACACCGGCTGTGAGCTCACGCGGCACCGTCATGCAGTGCTGCCAGCCGCACGCTACGGTGGGCGCGTTGTCATAGGTCGGCTCATCGGGCATGCCCATCCAGCCGATCAAAATGTGGCGACCATCCTCGGACGTAAACTCCTGAGGAGCATAGAAGTCAAAACCGGCGTCCCACAGGCGGAACTCGCCCAGCTCATAAGCGTCCTTGCCACCAGTGATGTCGCCCGATACAGGCATGTAGCCAGCGGCATACACGTTGCCGCGGTCCCAACGGCCGCCCTCGAGGCCCTGGGGCGAGAAGGACAGCCACTTCGCCGGCACACCGCCATCCGACTCAAGCTCAAGGTATCCCGGGCACTCCCACATAAAGCCAAAGCGCTCGGGCGTGGAAACGCGGCTTTCGAGCTCCCAGCTCAGCATATCGGCCGAGCCATACACCAAGATCTCGCCCACATCGCGCCCGGCACCTTCGCCGTGCATCGCACAAAAACGGCTTTCGACATGCGGCCCGTCCACGCGACGACGCGCGCCCAGCACCATGTGGTAACGCCCATCATCATCGCGCCACACCTTGGGATCACGCACGTGGCAGGTCAGATCGTCGGGATAATCCTCGGACGCCAGCACCACGCGCTTTTGGCTGAACTCCCGACCGGCAAGGCCATCAACGCTCTCGACATAAACAGTATCGGCGCGACGGCCGGTATTGACGTAGTCGTACGTGCCGTCCGCATCGGAAAGCTTAACGTTGCCCGTATAGAGCACGCGAATGCGGCCGTCCTCGGCAAGCGCGGAGCCTGAATACACGCCATGGCAATCGAACGGCTCGTCGGGCAGCAGCGGGGCGCCAACATATTCCCAGTTCATAAGGTCGCGGCTTGTGGCATGGCCCCACATCTTTACGCCGCCGTTCACATCAAACGGGGCATACTGGAAGTACGCGTGAAACACGCCGCCCGCTTGGCAAAGACCGTTGGGGTCGTTGAGCCAGCCCGCCGGCGGCATAATATGGAAGCGCTGGCCATACGCGCCATGACCGCACTCAGAGGCGGCGACGTCAACAGCGGCGACCAGCTTTGCAAGGTCGCGACCAAGTGCATTAGACATATCAAAGTCCTAACGGATCGAAAGTAACAAGACACCAGAGATCGGCACCAGATACGGGAAACGCCCGCGAGCATACGACCCGCGGGCATCCCCTCAATCAAAAGCTCTTAGGCCTGCTCGGAAGTCTTGGACTCGTCCTTGTACAGGACAAACGAGACGGCAAAGGAAACCAGCGCGGCGACCGCAAACATGATCGCGTACTGCACGGGCTGGGCCAGGCACAGCAGGATACCGAAGATACCCGTAACGCCCGTGCCGGAGGCAGCCAGCGAAGTGAGCGCGCAGACCAGGGCGCCGCAGCCACCGCCGATGCAACCGGCGATGAAGGGCTTAAAGAAGCGCAGGTTCACACCAAAGATGGCAGGCTCGGTAATGCCCATGAAGGCGGACAGAGCCGAAGGAAGCGCCAGGCCCTTGATCTTGGCATCGCGGGTCTTAAAGGCAACGGCGAGTGCGGCACCACCCTGGGCGATGTTGGCGGCACTGGCGATGGGCAGCCAATAGGTCACGCCGTACTGGGCGAGCTGGCCCAGGTCGATGGCGGTGTACATCTGATGGATACCGGTGACGACCGTAGGCGCATAGAACAGGCCGACGATAAAGGAACCGATGCCGAAGGGCAGGGTGAGCAGGGCCTGGATCAGACCGAGGACGGCGTTCTCGGCCCAGACAAAGATGGGGCCGACGGCAACGAGCGTCACGAGCACGGTCACGAACACCGAGACGAGCGGGGTCACAAAGAGGTCGAACATCTCGGGAACGGTCTTGTGCAGGCGCTTCTCGAGGAAGGCCAGAATGGCGCAGGCGATAACGATGGGGATCACGTGGCCCTGATAGCCGACCCACTCAAAGCTGTACACGCCGGGAATGACGGTGACCATAGTCTGCACGCCCTCGGAGGCAACCGTGTAGGCGCTCTGCAGCGAGGAGTTGATGAACGCACCGCCGACGACAGCGCCCAGATACGGGTTGGCGCCAAAGGCCTTAGCCGCGGAGTAGCCGATCAGAATCTGCAGAATGCCAAAGGACGTGCCCGAGACCAGGTCGGCAATCTTGTAAATAAAGTTATTGGTGTCGAGCGCGACAAAGCCGTTGGAGGCCATAAAGTTGAGGGCGCTCATAATGCCCAGCAGCAGACCCGAAGCCACGATGGCGGGGATGATGGGAACAAAGACGTCGCCGAGCACCTTAATGGCACGCATAAAGATGTTCTGCTGCTGTGCCGCGGCCTCCTTGACCTCGGCCTTGGTGGCAGCCTCGACGCCGCTGAGCGCGATGAACTCTTCGTGGACCTTGTTGACGGTGCCGGTGCCAAAAATAATCTGGAGCTGGCCCTGGGCCTCAAAGACGCCCTTGGCGCCGTCGATATTCTCGAGGGCATCCTTGTCGACCTTGGCGTTATCGGCAATCACCAGGCGCAGACGCGTGGCGCAGTGTGCGGCCGAAACAACGTTGCCGGCGCCACCGATGTTGTCGAGCACCTCTTGGGCTGATTTGCGGTAGTCCATGACTTCCCTTTCCTCAAACGGGCGCACTTGCACCCGGCCGTCTTTGACACTTACACTGTAATCGATTTCAGTTTCATATGTCTGTAATCGTTTTCATAGTAGGGTGAACGGTAGGAAATAGCCGGCGAATGGTAGTTTTGAGACAAACATAAGGGCTCAGAGGCAGGCAGACGTGCCCAAAATCTAGACATTCATAAGCTGATGGCCGAGTTTGAGCGTCTTTAGACCGCTCTCCCCCTCCACGCCATCGAGCGTGTTGAGCAACATATTGGTCGCCTCGACACCGCTGGTCAGGTAGCCGTAATGCACGGTGGGAATGCCGCCCGTCAGCGCGCGCAAAAACGCGTTGTCGCCGAAACCGCTCACGCGGTGCATGCCCTCGCCCATGCCGCGAACCTCATCGATGGCACGCAGCGCGCCCGCCGCCATGGTGTCGGTCGCGCAGGCGATAAACGAAACATCGGGCACTTCGCCCAGCAGCTCACGCGACGCACGATAGCCGGAATCGAGGGTAAAGGACCCGCGGCGAATCAGCTCGGGATCGAGCGCAACACCCGCGGCGCGTAAGCCCGCTTCAAAACCACGACGACGGTCGTAACCGGCGGCACGGTCTTCCTCGGTAACACCGATATAGGCAATCTTGCCCTCAACATGCTTCGCGAGCGCCTGGCCCAGCTCAAAGGCGGCCTCGTAATCGTCATGGTAGACGCAAGCCGCGCCCTCGACGTTTTGACCGATCAGCACAATGGGCACACGGCAAGACACAATGGCCGCACGATGTTCGTCGGTGATCATGGTCGCCACGAGCACGATGCCATCGACCGGGTGGTTCTGGAACAGGTCGAGATACTCGAGCTCACGCTCGGCCACGTTATCAGTATTCGCGAGCAGCATCTGGTAGCCACGGCGACCGAGCACCTGGCCAATACCGGCGGTAATGCGGCTCACGGATTCCGAGTTAATCTTAGGCACGATGACGCCGATGAGCTTGGTGGAACCGGTGCGCAGCGCGCGAGCCTGACTAGATCGCACGTATCCGGTCAGCTCAATCGCCTGCTTAATGCGCTCGGCCTTGTCCGCCGAGATATATCCACCGTTGAGGTAGCGCGAGACCGCGGCGCTCGAAACGCCAGCCAACTCGGCCACATCTTTCATCTTTACCACGAGCACCCCTGTCATTGAAATCGCTTTCACCATGATACCCGTGACGGCGCTTCGGATAAATCAATATCACCCAGGTCGAGCAAACGTCAGCGAGCGGGCAGCTGCCGTGGCGAGGTGCCGCGAAAGAGGAGCGAAGCGTACTTCATGTACGCGAGCGACGGTTTGAGCGGCAGATCGCCCGGCAGATGCCCGCGCAGCGTCGAGCGGTCCGGCGTTCGTTAGAACGCCGGAACATAGTTATCCATGATACTCGCCGTTGTACTGGATGAGGGTCAGGTCCTCAACGCCATCGAGCGTGCGAATCGCGTCGGCATAGGGCATGTCCACGCCGTCCGAGAATACCTCCACGGCCATCTCGACTTTGTCGCCGCGCATAGTCTTGGACTTAACGGTGAACTTGGTGCGCCCAAATGCACGCACGATATCGTCGCCGGTGGTCTGACCCGTGTAGTGGATGACCATCATGTACACGCGCGCCTTGTCCTGGTGGCTCGCAAAGCCGGCAATCATCACCACGATCACCACCGCCGTGAGTCCCACGAGCGCATACATACCGGCTCCCGCCGTAATGCCCGTGGTAATGGACCAAAACAGATACAGCAGGTCGAGCGGGTCCTTGACCGCCGTACGGTAACGGACGATAGACAGAGCACCGACCATACCAAGCGAGATGACCACGTTTGTCGAGATCGCGAGCGTGACCATGCAGGTGAGCACGCACATGCCCACAAGCGTCACGGCAAAGCTACGCGAATACACCACGCCGGTAAAAAAGTGCTTGTACACGTAATAGATCAGGATGCCCATGGCGAGCGCCACAAGCAGCGAAAGGCCAATCTTGGCAGGGTCGACCTGGCCAAACGCCTCCAAAACGGAGTTCTTAAAAAAGTCCCTGGTGCTCATGGTCTAAATATCCCCTCGGTTCTCAAAATCCGATTCCCAGTAATTAAATCCGCGCAGGTAGGCGGTCTTTTCGTAACACAGGCAGTACTTGGAGACCGCCGTAAGCTCGGCCGCGCCCGGCGGCACCAAATCGCGCACCAGCTGCGGGCAAAACTCCGTAAACTTGACCTCCATCACCAGCTTGCCGGGCTCCAGGACCGGCAGCACGGGCAGCGTCGCGTCAAAGATATCGAAGCTTCCCACCGCGGCACGCACGTTCATGTCAAACGTAACGCGCACGGTGCCCTCGTCCATCACCCACGGCTCACGCTCGTAGTCCACGATGGTCCGCGGGCGCATCATGTTGCAGATGCACTCGATGTAGAACTCGCGACAGAGCGGATAGGGGCTCCTCAGCAAAAAGCCGTAGTCGCCAGCCAGAATCTGCTCAAACTCGCCACGTGTGAGCGGCGCGTCCTCCTTATAGATCCAGCTACCGTACTTCTTTTTGCACTCGAGCTTAATCACCTTGTCGCTGCCGTTATAGATGCGAACGCGATACTTTTTGCGCATGAGAATGCCGGCGTCTTTTTCCTCGTAGGCCGAGTTGCAGTAGTCGTCAAAATACAGGCTGCGAATGGTGTAACCGCCCGCCCGCGCATGCTTGTCCAGCTTAAACACCGGCGCCATGCGACAGGCAAGCGCAGCGTGCTCGCCCTCGTTAATGAGATATTTGAGCTCGTGGCGATAACGCTCCTGTGTGGCACGCACAGGCGGGGCCGCCAAGCGCTCAAGCAGCGCGCTAGCCCTCCTCATACGTGTCCTCCACGACCTTACCGCCGTCTTGCACGTAAAAGCACTTCATGCCGTAGTTCTTGCCGTCGTCGGTCACATAGTAGTCAAACGCATCTTGCGTATAGCCGTCGGAGTTGGTGGCACGCACGCGCACAAAATACTGGCCGGTATCGGGCGCATCGCAGGTCACCTCGGGAAGCAGCACGTCCTCGGCCTTAAAGACCACATCGCTTATGGCATAGTCGCGCGCAAGCTCTACGGTGTAGCGAATATCGCGCGCCTCAAAGTCGTAGGACGCATCCCAGTTAATGCGCAGCTTACCGTTATCGATCTGCGGCACGCCGATGTAGAACGGCATGGGCTTTTTAAAACTCTCGCGAAAGCTCTTGTAGTTCTCCTCGATCTCGGAGGGAATCGCCGCGGCGATCAGCTCGTATTGGTCCTTGGTGACAGGCAGATTGTCGATATCGGGCGAAGCAAAGACCAGGGATTCAGTCACCTCGCGGTAGTGCTTGATCATCTTGGTCAGGCGAGTCTCGGTCAAATACGAGCGCAAGTCCTTGACGGCACGGTCGAGTTCGCTGCGGAACGACTTGCTGCGCAACGCGCGGTTAAACAGCACGTTACCCCAGTAGTTGCTTGCGCCGCGCTCCCAGCTCGCGTAGTCCGAAAACCCGGTAAGAGAAAGCTCCAGCTTACGCAGCATGCCGTCGTTATCCCAATCCAGGATATACCAGACCTTGGAGTTAAGCGGGCTGTACAGATAGCAGTTACGGTTCTGCGTATCGCAATTTCCCGTCAAGATCTGAAACGCCATCCAATAGACCAGGTTCTCGGTATCAAAGTAGGTATCGAGCAAATCATCGATCTTTTGCGACTCATCGTTGAGCGCATCGAGCATCTCGATGAGCTTGGTATGGTCCGAATCGCCCTTAATCTCGAGCATGCCCTCAAACGCCGTCTGGTTATAATCGGGGTCATCCGCCAGCTTAATGGTGTCCTCGTAGCGATGGAAATCAAAGCTGTTCACCTTGTACAGGTGCCCGCTCTTATCTAGGCCATGTGCCTTAAGCGCCGTCTTGTTGAGCTGCTCCACCTGCGTAAACAGGCCGTAGTCCTCAAAGGTATCGTTGGACTTTTCGGTCTGGTCGCACACCCACAGATGCACAAACTGCGTGCGCAGGCCCATCATCTGGGGAATCCCGCGGATAAGGTCATAGGCCATCTTGTTGCGAAAACGCATACCCTCGCCCATGTGCTTGTTGAGCCCAATCGCACGCTGCTGGCGCCAGGTACCTTTTCCTTTTTTGAGCTCCACCTTGTAGTTCTTCTGCGTATAACCGCTCGACGTCTGGCCACGCACCTGCACGGTGGCATTGGGCGCTTCCTCGCCATAGCCAACCTCGCCGGCAACTGGGCCCTCTTCGTCGCCCGGCTGCAGCAGGCCCATAACCTGATAGCGCGTCACACCCATGTCGGCATAGTCATACACCGAGTACGTGTTGATCTCTGCCCAGCTGTGGTCGGTGTTCTCGGAGCTGTTGCCGCGCGAGACCGTCAGGTACATGGTCACAATGCCCGAGTCGTCGTAGACCTCGTACAGCTCGTCCTTATCGCGCAGGTGCTTGGTGCCGTCCGAGGACTCGGCCTTTTTAATCTTGTCCTGCTTTTTGACCTTTTTAGTCGAGGATTCGTCCTGAGACGAGCAGCCCGAAAGCAACAGCGCGCCGGCAGCCGCCTCGATCAGGCAGCGGCGAGACATCAACTTATCGATCATCAGAACCTCCCCAATGTTTTTGGAACAGGCGAACCACCATACGTTCAAACGCACTGCGCGGATCACCGCCCACGCGCTTGTCCTCGTAGCGTTGCTCAACACGGTCGAGCACCCGGCCAAGTTCGGTAAACCAGCCCGTCTTGTCAATAGCCACAATGGGCTGCTGGCTCAGGATACGATACGGCAAGTTGGCGGTATAGGTATCGAGCCGCAGCAGCGCCACGATAAAAAACACCGCTGCACCCAACAAAAAGCCAAAGCCGTAAAACTGCTGCGGTAAGAGCAGAGATACGGCAGTCGCCAGCCCGGCCACACCGGCAAACAGCCCCGAGGCCAGCACAGCCCCCTTGTAGTCGGTAAAGTACAGCAAGATGAGCAACACCGTATTGCCCACGGCATACAAGCCGTAGCCCACGCACAACGTGCGAAAATACCCGTGCATTAGGTTGTTAAAGCCCAACGGTAGGGCCGACAGCACCGTGGTCTCGAGCGAGATGACCGCCGCCGTCACAAACAGCTGCTTGAGCGCGCAAAACCGTAGTTCTCGGTTGAGCGTGGCAAGCATTTCCTCCTCGGCCACCACAATGTCGCCCACCACGCCACCGTCGTTGAACAGGCTGTAGTAGTCGCGGTAGCGCGGATAAAAGTTGACCTCGACCGAGACCACAAAGTTGACGGACGTGACCAGGATCGTCAAAAACGCGATGAGCGCCGGCACATCGTGGTACGGCGCACCATAAAACAAGCCCTTGACCTGCACGCCAATGGGACCGGCCCAAATTATCACCAAGTGCGCAAAGAGACCCAGGTTGGTAAACAAGCCCGTGAGCGCCAGCGGCATAAACTGATCGAGCCACTGCAAAAAGAGCCAGGGGCTGCGGTCGCTCTGAGGAAAATAACGGTACAGCAGCACCACGTCCCAGGCGAGCATGACGCCGTAGCCCAGAGCAATTGACGCCAACAGGCCCTCGACCGGCGGCAGTCCCAGCGCCAGCGCGGCCAGGGCGCACAGGCACGCCACGCCAATGGCAGCCGCAAAGCTGCATAGGATACCGCGGTAATCCTTGATGGCCGTGAGGTAACTCATGCCGTTCCAGTTGACGATCATAATGTTGAACAGCCACAGGCACAGCAGCCCCTGCAGCAGTGTGGCGCCCGAGAACAGCAGAAAGACGCCGTAGAGCACCGTGCCCGCAACGAGCATGACAGCATTGGAGCCCCAAAACGAGGGCAGAATCTCGTCCTCGCGCTCGGCAAACAACATATCAGCCAAAAAGCGCGTGACCGGCATAGAGAAAAAACTCGTGAGCGTGAGCGACGCCAGCAGCGTATAGGTCACCATGCACACCAGCAGATCTTGGTTGGCACGGCCCACACCCCACAGACCGCACAGCACCAAGATACCCACCTGGAGCAGCACGCCCAGCAGCATGGGGCCCGTACACACAATGCCGGCGTAGCCATAGGCGCGCATCGTGGCAAACAGACCCTTGCGCCTAAACAGGCGCTTGAGCTCAAAACCGATTCCGGCCACCGGCTACTCCCCCTCTCTGGGCAGGTCAAACGCTTGCGCCGTCTCGTCGTACAGCGCGCGATAGTTGGCGAGCATCTGCTCGTGCAAGAAGTACGTGGCAACGCGACGCTGGCCGCGCTCCCCCATCTCAATGCGACGAGCGCGGCTTGTGCACATGCGTTCCATGGCATCAGCCAAGCCCTTGCGATACATTGGCGGCGTCACAAAACCCGCCACGCCAAAGTCGTCGCCCGGGGCGCCTTCGAGAAGCTCGCGACAGCAGCCCACCTCAGTCGTCACGCAGGGACGGCGCGCTGCAAGCGACTCCAGCACGCTGAGCGGTTGGCCCTCGGAGATGCTCGTCAAAATGGTAAAGTCGAGCTTTTCCATGTACTCGACCACGTTGACGCGGCCGGTAAAGATCAGGTCGCGCACGCCCAGGGTTTCGACCAGCGCGTGGCACTCGGCGCCGTACTCCTCGTCGTCCACGCCGCCCATGATGTGCAGGCGCACCTTGGGCAGGCGCTCGTGCAGCTCAAAGAAGGCATAGATCATGGTCTTGACGTCCTTGATGGGCGCCAGGCGCACCACCGCGCCAATGTCCACCCAGCCGTCATCGGTCTTTAAGGGAATGCCCTTAAAGCGATCGAACTGGATGCCGTTGGGGATGACCAAGCATTTGTCCGCATCGCAGCCCATATCGATCTGCGTCTTGCGGGCGTTATGGAACAAACTCGTCACGCGGAAGGCGCGGCGGTAGATATCCTCCGAAAGCAGGTAGAAAAAGCGAATCCAGCGGTCCTTAAACGACGGCACCACCCAATCGGCGCGAATGATCTCTTCCTCGCGCTCGCGGGTATAGATGCCATGCTCGGTCAGCAGCACCGGCGCATGGTGAACGCTTGAGCCCAGGCAGGCGAGCAGGCCACCGTAGCCGGTCGAGATGGCATGGTACACATCGGCCACCGGCACCTCGCTGCCCAACAGGTAGAGCACGGGCAGTAACATGGAGCGCATGGTGTGGAATGCATCGGCAAAGGGCGTGTAGGGATACTCGGCCAGGCACACGTTGCGAAAGATATCCATAAACGTGCGGCTCTGCAAAAACGAGAGCGGATGCACGCGACGGCGGTGGAAGATATCGAATAACACGTCCCAGTCCGGATTGGAGAGCGACACCAGACGGCGTAGCGCCTCGCGCTCACGGTCGTTAAAACTGGCTTCGTGCTGCTCACCCGAAAGCCGCAGGGCATCGTCCAGGAACACCTCGTGCACCTCGACCACGTTGCCGGGCAGCTCGTAGACAAACTTGCCACGGTCGGCAGCATGCGCGCCGATCACCCACAGCGCAAACTCGTGCTCAGGCATGGCCTGGATATAGCCATGCATCCAGGTAGATACGCCGCCATGCACATAGGGGTAGCAACCCTCGAGTACCAAGCAGATCCTCATTTGTCGCCGCCCTCCTTGCGCTCAATCGTCACGGTCTTATCATTTGCCTTGAGCAGATACAGATTGCCCGTAAGATGCGTCAGTTCGCCACCCGTCACCGCACCCGGCTCGCCATTATTGGCGCGGAACATGAGCCACGCCTCGTCGTGGAAATTGCCCAGGTTGAGCGTCCAGGCATCTGCACTTGTATCCACGTTCACCGTAACCGACGAAAAGCGCTGGATGGCACCGGAGCACTCCGACGCCGTCTGGCGCCGCAGATCGGGCGCGGATTTGGTAAGCCAGTCCAGGTAGTCGGTCAGGCCGCCCTTGTAGACCTCCCAACCCTCCTTGGCTCCGCGATCGGGGTCCAAAAGGTCGTCCGGGTGCATAAAGTGCGTGCTCACGTAGTGCATGTTGAGCTCGGACACGGCTGCCAGGCGCATATAGGAATCGTCGACCATGCCGCCCGAAACAATACGTGGCTGCTCCACAATGCCATCGCTCGCCACGCCAAACTCCTGCACGTACGGCAGGTCGGTGCCATCCTCAAAATACGTACTGGCAATGGTCTTAATGCGCGGAACGTCGGTGCCGATGAGCTTGCGCGCTCGGGCCGAAAGGATATTCGACGGCGGTACGTAAACCGAGCCGTGCGCGTTGGGCAGGACCTCGTCCTGAAACGCGATAAGTTCGTTGAGCGAAGCGACGAGCGTCTCTTTGTTCTTCCAGGTCTTGTAGACGTACAACGTACCATAGTCGGTGTCCCAGAGCGCCAGAGGCTGATGGTTGTAGCCGTGAAAGCCCAGCTCTCCGCCCATCTGCAGCAGCATGCCGCCAAAGTAGCGAAACTGCGTGGTATCGGCCTGGCGCGCAGGCTCGGTCTGGTTAACCGCGTCCTCGTAGTTTTCGATCATCACGCCGGTATAGCGAATGCCGTATTTTTGCGCGAGCTTTTGCAGATCGGGCCACCAGACCTTGGTGTAAAAATCCGCAATGGAAAGGCCGTAGTCACGCTTGATATAAGTACCATCGCCCGAGGGCACGGGGCTAGGAAAGTCGTCCAAATAGAACACGGCGCTGTTGATGACCGGATAGGCCGTGGCATCACCCAGCAAGCTTATGGCCGAAGCATAGAACCCACGCATGACCTTGTCGTAGATGCCAATGTTGCACACCACGGTGTGACCACTGCCGCAATCGTTAGACCAAATGAGCGGCGTGCCCGCGTCACCGGTCTTTGCCCATACGTGCGCCGTTTCGCGCAATGAAACCGAAAGCGAAGAATCGAAGGGATCCGAGAACTCGTAGCGCTCTCCTCCGCCCAACATAAAGTCATCGCTCGGCACAATGCTTTCGGCTTTTACATAGTCATATCCGGCCGATTCAATGCCAAGCTTGGAGGCAATCACTTGCAGATAGCTCGAGTTATCCGGCGGCATGGCGAGCATAAGCGAACCGCCGGCACTCACCCAACTCATAATGTCGCTCAGGTGCGTACCGAGCCCATCGAGCGACGGCATGAGTAAAATCACACGATCGAAGGAGGTCAGCGAGGGAATGGCATCCGCCCCGTCCAGGGAAAGGTCCACGTCGCGGTGCGCAATCTTCATGTCGAGCAGGATCTGGTCGAACTGCTCCTTTACGCCCTCGACGCCAGCTTGATCGGAATCGCTAATGACCAGGCACGTGGGCTTTTGGCCAAAGATTGCCGAGGAGGCCGGCACCGCATCGTTGGCGGCAAGCATCCCCAGCTTATGCTGGCCCGCACTGTACTGCACGCCGGCACGCTCCACCAGCAGCACGGCGGCCATGACAATAAAGACCGCCCACACCACGAGGAGTCCCATCCAACGAAAGCGCCCTGCACGGTCGCGGATATGTTGCGCCACGCTCATCTGGCCTCCTCCCCGTCGCGCCAAAACGCCAACTTTTCGCGGTTGTCGGCGCTCAAATACACATGTTGCTTGTCAATCGCATCGATCACACGGTGAGCCTCGTCACCGTCGCGGCGCATCACGGCCAGGCGCAGGCAAAGCATCCAAACCTCCTGCTCCTCGGGCACGTCGAGCACCAGCTGGTCGGTCACGGCCTGCGCCTCGTCGATCTGTCCGACATCGGCCAGCGCCGTCGCGTATCGAATGCGCAGCTCAAGGGTATCCTCGCGCTCGCAGCGACGCGCAAGCAGGCGCGCGTACTGTTGACGCTGAATCTGAGCCACGCGCCCCTCAGCCAAGCCCGAGCCCAAGTATTCACCAAGAAAATCGCAGTATTCTTTGAGGTTTTGCGCGCTCGGGTCCGTCTTAAAGGCACGCTCCAGCTGCTGCAGTTTAAGGTCGGACTCCTTGGAGATCTGCGCCACCGCCGTCGCGGCATAGTGCGCCACCTCAACGTCGTCGTTAAGCTTAGCCGCCTGCAGCTGCGCCAGGTACGCGTCGGGCTCCACGGTGAGCATGGAGAGCATTAGGCGGCGCCGGTATGCCGGGTCGTTGACGATGAGCGCCTCCTCGAGCGGCACTACGTCTGCATCGTCCTCACCACTCGATACCGACATACTACGATGCAGGTCGTCGTTGAAGCGCAGCGACTCCAGCGCAGACTCTTTCAGCCCCTCGCCAAACATCGCGCCGCGGACCGATAGCAGAACCACCAGCATCGGACCCCACAGCGGCACCAGCACTATCACAGCCAGCATGTGCCCGCGCACTGGCAGCAGGGCCAGCTTCATAAGCGTCCACAGCATCAGGCAAACCAGCGCATGAATCAGCAGCAAGACGGCAGCAACGACAAGCGAGATCAAGCGGCACCCCCCTCACCGTCACCGGTGTAAGAGATGTGCTGCAGCAGCTCCACGATGTCCTCGCCGTCGACGGGTTCCACCGCAATCTGTTTTGCGCTCAGGCGCTCGCGGATAATGGGCAGATCGCACGCCTTTGCCTGGCGCATAAGCAGGTAGAGCACGTCGCCGTCGACCAAGCCCGCCGCGTCGCTCTCGCGGATTGCCGAACCAATTGCGCCCACCAGCTCGCCGACAGGCTCCATGCCCGGTACCACGCGCAGGAGCAAAAAACTCCCCATCTTGCTATCTGCCAGCGCCTGCTCCGCCGCGAGCTCTTGGCCAAAGGCAGCCTGCTTGAGCACGCAAGTGCCGTCAACGCAGCGTTCATCCTGCGCCACCGCCTCATAGTCAAAGGCACGGCCCAGCGCGATTTCGACCAGTCCGCACAAGATGCGGAACAGGTTTTGATAATAGAGGGTCATTTGGTTTTCGGCCGCACTACGCACAAAGATCAACACAGCGGGTGCCCCGTCGCGCTCGATCGTGTATCCAAACATGGGAAGCCCCGGCGTCAGCTCGCGGTTCACCCACAGGTTCGAACGACCCCCGTCGCCCAAAAGAGGTGCAAGCTGCTCAAGCGTGAGCGAGCGTGCGGCATCTTCGGCAATCGCAGGACTTGCTGCCACCAGGCGTGCAAATGCCCCGCCCGAAACATGGTAGATCGCCACCGAATCGTTCTCGAGGATCTCGCCCAGAAGCTCGCAGCACTTGCGATAGATGTCGCGTGGGTTGAGTACGTCGAGCTCCTGCGTCACGGCAAAGATCTTGCCAAAGCTGTCGTGGCGACCCACAATCTGGCGCCTGTACGCGCGCTTGTCCTCGATCGCGTCGTGGTAGAGCTGCGTAAGGAACGTATTGCGGTTGCGCACGAGCTCGTTTTGATCGCGCTCTGCCCTAATGGCTTCGCTGTTGCGCAGCTGCACATAGCCGCACACGGCACCCACCACAAAGTACGCAATAAACGGCAGCCAGTTGGACGGCTCGTAGAACAGGCCCTGGAAGGTATAGCCGTACTGAGTAAAGTAGCTCGCGGCCAAACCCACCGACGCCAGCAGCGCCGCAACCAGGCCAAAGTCCAAGCCATACAGCGTGCCGATCAGCACCACGTAGAGCAGGCGATAATCAAGCACGTTGAGCTGGGCCGATTGGGAGAACAGATGCTCCAGCACCTCGAACAGAACCCAGGCAACGCCCGTCTCCAAGCATTTGATGGGCAGCGAGCGCATCTGGATGCGGTCGATGGCGGCACGCAAGGGGTTGACCTTCTTTGCGCGGCCAGCATCCCAACGCGCTTGAATGGTCGAAAGATCGCGCAACAGGTCGTAGCGCTGAAACCAGCCATAGCGCACGCGAGCGACGTCGCTGGCGGGCAGGGTGTAGCCGGCGGAATCGCCATAGGCAACGGCAAGGCCGGGGAACAACGCCTTGAGGGCGTCCCCCACCTCACCCGCCGTGTGATGGAAGGCATCGGCAACGTCGAGCGTCTCAAAGTTGCCATCCCAGCTGTCGAAGATACGGCGTACCAGCACCGCAAGCTCCTCGGCACACAGCAGGGGAAACGCCGCATCCTGCGCGCCCTGCAGAGCGACCGATCCGGTTGAGCACGCGTCGAACAGCGGCACCAAAAACGGGTCCTCCAGCGCGGCAGACGCGGTATACAGGAACGGCACGCGCAGGATCTTGGTCTGAACGCCCTCGCGAGCAGCGTAGTAGCGGCACAGGTCGTTGGCTGCGTGCGCGATAATGCCCTTGCCCGTTCGCCCCGCGGCATCGGCGGCACCCTCGGCACCCGCGGGCCCCGCTACATACAGCAGTTGGACCCGGCGACCCGCGCACGTACGAAAGACCGAGCGCAGCAGCTCGATATCGCCCACGGTATCGGTATGCGGGGTAAGGTAATTAGATAGATAGACCACGCGGTCGAACTCGTAGGCCTGATCCAGGTGTTGCAGAAGCTCTTTCCACGAGGCATGGGGTGATGACTCGTCGCGGCGCGTGTCCTGCGCGGCTACGACCTGCACATGGTCCCCGGGGAACGCCTTGGCACAAAAGTCATCGTCAACATATGCGGTGTTGCCAACAACCAGCACCTCCATGGCGTTCTCCTCCCCTAAAATCCACTTTGTTCATAGTCAAACATGCGTATTTTACGCTGTCAACGCGAGCTGGGGCGCCTTTAAGGCTGTTTTAAGAACTTTTTTAGAGGATGTGGGAGTGGCAACTCGTCCAACCCAGGCTCATTGAGAAGCTGTTATTCGCTCTGAAAAGGCACATCGCAATCTGCTGACAGCTCTGCAGGGAGAATGGCAGGCAATGCACATTGCTCTCGCACGGAATAGTTGGATGAAAGAAACGGCAGTTCTTTGGAATAGCTGACGATAACCTGCGGAACGATCTTAATGCCCAGAGCAAGTTCGAACTTTGCAATCGTCTTTAGAGTCATATTAGGTTGAGAATTCAAGAGCTTAGAAAGCGACTGAAGGCTTATGCCCATACGATTTGCCAGCTCACTTTTGCTCAATCCCAAACGTTTCATTTCGCGATGAACAATAAACTCAATATCTAGTGCATGTTCATAAGCGCGCGTTTCGCTACTTTCTGTTTCGGCATAAAAATCAGATAGATCTTCTTTATTCATTGTATTCTCCGTTTCAGAAGCCAGGCATAAAAGTCAGCGCCCAGGCTCCAGTAGCTGACGCGCTATTACGGCCGATCATTGTTCGAGCGGTTAATTTCCGCTTAGGGTCTGACAACATTTTCTGGAATTGAGAGTTGTCGGGAAAAGCCGTCAATTCCCAAAACGGTCGGCCCTTGGGGTCTCTGTATTCGACAGGTTCATATCCTTCTACCAAGGGCCATCTCCCAGTTCTAGATGAACTTAACTTATAGGTTAAGCTCATCCATTTAAATACATATAACGAGGTCCAGACAAGATTCCTCTGCCCCAATCGATAAACAAACCAGTCGAGCTTATGCAAAATCCGTAAGTGTGTGGCAAATTCTAGACACGTCAACCACACTGGATAGTGACAAAGTTTCTACCTGCGAGTTCTTTTCATGAAAAGGACGATGTGCTCGAAGGTTCCGAAATTTGCCGCATACTTCCGTCGGTCATTTCCGGAAGTGCGGTGAAAAAACCGAGATCGACAGACCAGACCCCTGTTTTAGCTTTCCGCGACCTGCGGTTTTGTTGCCGAAATTCGGTTTATGCTCGGAGGTTTCCGATTTTTTCCCCGCACTTCCGAAAAGCACGCTTAAACCGCGCGTCCCGAAGCGGAAAACCGCCGGATATTTGTTTCTCCCCAAATGAGATCCTTGTTTTGCCTGGCCGAATCTTACATCCAAACAAAAAAAGAGGACCGACGCATCAGCCCTCTTCAGGTGTCGCCCGAAGGCTTCCAGCGCAATTGATTTAATTCTAATCGATATCACTTGTTTGACCACGATCACGTCAACCAGTAGAAGCCGCCCATGCTCGATCATTCCATTGCCGGGATGGTGCTTGGCCAGTACGTCACACATTGCATACATGAAAAAAGGGCAACACTCTCAGTTTGAAAGCGTCACCCTTAAAGTTCCCAAAGAGCTTTTGTACTGCGGGAAGATACTCTACACCATCTTCCCTTGATTGGCAGGTCGAAACAGACACCATTGTGATTTCAAGCAGAAAGCGTTATATTAAGAATGCATTTGCACGTGGTGTTCGCACTATACGCTCAGATGCCATAGTTTACAAAGATGGCCTTCTTCATAGACGCTAGGTGGGATTACTCACTAGTAGCCGATATGTCGAAGGCCTTCTTGTACTTAAGGAAATCATACATTCTAATAAGCCGTTTCAGCTCGCTATTACCGTGGATTATCTTACGATCATCCGTGATGAGCGCCCTCAGATACTCGAGCAACTCATTTAAATCGAGCTCATCCTCCTCAAGTAAAACTAACTTTTTAAATGCTTCCTCAAAGCCTTCGTTAGCTATAACAGACTTAACCGAGTATCTGTTTCAAAATTACTGATAGAGAAATGCGGAGTGGCATTCTTTCTCGTTGTAATACTCGCTCTTGCAATAATCGCAATCTTACATTTTGGCGTTAAATTCGATATCAACGAATTTATTGAAAGCCGCAAAAAACGACACCGAAAGTTAGCACAGAGCTACTGCCCACATATGGATTTAATACCTCGTCGCGATAATAGCTTTCAAGTTAATTCGCTCTTTTACACGCCGTTCGGAACGCCGAACTGGTTTTGCTCTCGATGCGGAGCAGTATTACCTTACGAGCCCGATCAAGAGAAAATAAAAGCTAAAGCAACTTATTATCTCAATCATCCAAAGGCTTACAAAAAGGCGATGAGGAAATACAACAAGCATGCCAAAAAATCTCTCTAGATGATAACTAATGCTCGTATAAAAAATGGCGACGTCAGCATTGGTGACTGGATACACGAAGCGTCTCTTGTCATATCAATCTGATGTTATGGGCACAAGCTCCAGAGACATCGTGTCGCGACGGGAAGAAGACACATCGTTATTACCTGATGATTGGAATTGGCCGATATCGACTAAGTATTTCTGACTATGAATGATCTGGCGTTATAACTATCGTCTAAGGAGTACTCAGGCGCTTTATCTTCCTGTAAATCTTAGCCTCATCAGGGGCAATCGGATCATTTGGAAACGCCTTTTGGGCTCTCGCCACGTAGGAAAGAAAGTTCCCATAGCGAGAAAATGCAGAAGGGTCAGCATCACCCGAGGGGCATAACCTTCTTCCCTTAATACCGAGCGGTGAATAATGTTGATACAGAGCGGAGACTCGCTTTTTTGATGCGTGCCTTCCCTCCCCCTGATTAGAACGCGCAATCGCAGTGGCCGCCTCACGGAGGCGTTTGTGGTACCTTCCAACCGTAGACTGTCGAAGTCTTACAACGCGCCCGTCAAAGTCAAACCCCAAGAAGCTGACTTTCTGTGCGAGATGTGCACCGGAGTACGAAAGGACATTACCCGTACGAACGCTTTCAAAATCAAGCTGAGCAACCCCGCTGCTATCAACCCGAAATGCCTTGG